>CAUZAE010000001.1:0-51631 GCA_963577685.1 Gemmatimonadales bacterium UBA6960
TTTGACGCCAAAAGGATTCAATGGGTTGCACACCCTGCCGCGGCGTGCTCAAGACTACATACGCTCGAGGATTTTTCGATTACACCGAGGCGGATGGCCGTGCGCGGAATACGGCGACTTCGAGTGGGGGGTCGACGGTGGAATAAAAATGCAGACGATTCTCACCGTCGATGACCACCTTCTTCTGTCGAGTTCGAGTCTTGGGATAGTCCCGTCCCTGCTCACTTCCCACCAGCAAGTACTCGCGTTCGCCCAAACCGGCGTTCAACTCCTCGAGTTGCGCGAGCAGATCCTCGAGCAAGGCAGACTCGGCCTCGTCCTGCACGTTGCCCTCCGACTCTGCCACGAGCGCATGCTCCGACACTCGTTCGTAGTTCGACAAGAAATCGTCGTAGGCAGCAAACTGCTGCTCTCGCCGAAAGCCGATCTCCGTGAAGGCCTTGGAGTCGAAGTTCGTCACGACGCTCTGAATGGTCGTGCCGTAGCGGCGTAATATCACCCAGCGCTTCTCAAGACTTCAAAAGTTCCTCTAGTTCTTCAGCGGTGAGATCATCGACGCTGCGAGACCCCATCCCGGTCGGCGCGCGCGAGTGTCGCCCCCGAGTGGACGACGCACTGGTCGTGGCCTGCGGCACGCCGGCGTAATCGAACTCTGAGATATGGATCCGTTCGAGATCTCGCCCGATGTGATAGGTCAGAGTCTTGTAGGCTCCGAGATCTCCGGCAGCGACGAACGTAACGGCAGTGCCGACAGCTCCCGCCCGCGCCGTCCGACCAATTCGGTGGGTATAGTCCTCCGGGTCACTCGGCACGTCGTAGTTGACGACGTGGGAAATGCCTTCGACGTCGAGGCCGCGTTGAGCGATGTCCGTGGCGACGAGAACGCGCACTTTCTTTTGGCTGAACCGCTCGAGAGCTCTCGTCCGGTGCGCCATTCTGAGATTCGAATGCATAGCCTCGGTGCGAATGCCGTGACGCTCGAGACGTGTCTTCAAGGCGTCGGCCCCAGCCTTGGTCCGGGTGAAAATGAGCACCTGTTCCCACTCCGGATCTTCCAGAAGTCGGAGTAGGAGGTCCGGCTTCATCTCCGGCTTTACCGAGTACACGAGCTCGGTGATGCCCTCCGCCTTGGTGCCCGACGGCGCCGCTTCGATCCAGACGGCATCTTTGGTGATTCTCGACGCGAGATCATGGACACCGTGCGGCATCGTGGCCGAAAACAGCATCGTCTGCCGGGACCGAGGAACCTCACGAAGTATGCCCTCGATCTGGGGGCGAAATCCCATGTCGAGCATGCGGTCGGCCTCATCGAGCACTAGCGTACGCACGGCACCGAGCTTCACACGACCCCGTCCCAAGTGATCGAGAAATCTTCCCGGCGTCGCGCTGATCACTTCAAAACCCTTCTCGAGCGCCTCCAACTGAGGACCGTAACTCACGCCCCCATAGATAGACGCGGCCCTGAGTTGGGATCCCTTCGCCAAGGCCGCCGTGTCATCGCAGACCTGCTGAGCCAACTCACGCGTGGGACAGAGCACCAACACCTGAAGGCCCTGCCCTGCTTCGATCCTTTCCAGACAGGGGATCATGAAAGCCCCAGTCTTGCCCGTTCCGGTCTGGGCGATGCCGACGATGTCTCCGCCCGCCATGCCGGCAGGAATGCTCCTGACCTGGATCGGCGTCGGTTGCTCCCATCCTAGCGCCTCTACGGCCGCGAGCAGGGCTTCAGATACGCCCAGGTCCTCAAATGTTTTCTGTCCAGAAACATCTTCTATGATCTCGTCTTCCACTCAAATTCCTTCGCAGCGTGACTCGGATAAACGTCACGCCTCAATGTGATGCCGGGTGCGCCAGTACCGAATGAGCCTATAAGTTGAAGTCAAAGGAACCAGATTCAAAGCCTAACGCCCACTTCTACGCACCCGTCTATCGACATGCCCACCGATCTAGACGCCTCCGTTCTCTTCGTATGTCTCGGCAATATCTGCCGCTCCCCGCTAGCCGAGGGGGTCCTCGCCCACCGCCTGGAGGAAGCCGGCGTCTCGGAACGCGTCCGTGCCGAGTCCGCGGGCACGGGGGCTTGGCACGTGGGACAGGTGCCTGATCCCCGTTCCATTGCCGTGGCAGCCGAGCACGGAATCGAGCTGAAGGGCCACGCGCGCCAGGTGCGCCTGGAGGACTTCGTCGAGTTCACCTTGATCCTGGCCATGGACCGCAGCAACCTCAAGGATCTTCAGGATCTGGAGTCCGGCACTGGCTCCAACACGTCTGTTCAACTCTTCAGCGACTTCGATCCCGATCCTGACACGCACCCCGACGTGCCCGATCCATACTATGGGGGAGAAGAAGGCTTCGAGCGGGTCTTCAAGATGGTCGATCGCACGTGCCACGCCCTTGTCGAGCATATTCTCGGTGGGCTCGCCCCTTGAGTGCACTGCTCCCCAACAACGTCCGCAAAGCCGTAGAGCGCGCCCTCCGCGCCAAGACGGGCTCCACGATGGAGATCTTGAACTGCCAGGCGATTGCCGGGGGCTGTATTCATCCGGCCCTCAAATTAGCCACTGACCTGAACGAGGACTTCTTCGTCAAGTGGAGCCCGCACGCGGAGGGAGACGCGTTCGCCGCTGAAGCCGACGGCATCCAGGCTCTTCATGACGCCGACGCACTCATGGTCCCAGAGTTGATAGGCTACTCGGAGCCCGGTCAGGAACCTGCTTGGATCCTCATGGAGTTCATCCCTCACGGCAAACCGGCCGTCGACCACCCCGAGCGACTGGGCGATGGACTCGCGGCCCTGCACCGCAGCCGTCCCGAGCCTTACGGCTGGGAACGAGCGAACTTGATCGGATCACTCCCCCAGTGCAACGAAGTGATGGACGACTGGCCTGAATTCTGGTGGCAGCGAAGGCTAGAGCCTCAAGTGGCGTTGGCGCACGACCGCAGGATGCTTCCGGATCGACACGCTGAGTGGACCCGCCTCGAGGCGAGTCTCGAGACCCTTTTGGCCGGTGCAACCGACGAGGGGCCTTCACTCCTCCATGGCGATCTCTGGAGCGGGAACACGTTCGCGGGTCCATCCGGGGAGCCAGTGCTGATCGACCCTGCCGTGTACCGTGGGCACAGAGAGGTAGACTTGGCCATGACGGAGCTCTTCGGGGGATTCCCGGCCCGATTCTACTCCGCGTACGAGAATCGATGGCCGCTTAGGGAGGGGTATCGCGAGCGCCGGCGAGCGATTTACCAACTTTATCCTCTATTGGTCCACGTCAATCTCTTCGGCGCCCAATACGTGGATTCTACGACCCAAGCCCTCGACAAAGCCCTGCGAGCCGTCTGACCTAGCCCGTCGCAGAAGCGGAGTCGTTAACCGCACCTGCAAACCGATGCAGCGCCTCCTCCAACAGTTCGTCGGACGTGGCGAAGCTGATCCGCGCAAAACGATCGTCACCGAAAGCCGCACCGGGCACCATCGCTACGCCGGTCTGTTCAAGAAGCCAAGAGCAGAATTCGGTGGAACCCGAGATCCCGGAGCGGAACAGCTCATCCACCTGGAGGAAGAAGTAGAACGTCCCCGAC
Organism: Gemmatimonadales bacterium UBA6960; assembly: GCA_963577685.1. GTDB lineage: Bacteria > Gemmatimonadota > Gemmatimonadetes > Longimicrobiales > Gaopeijiaceae > UBA822. Next base: position 3,577 of record CAUZAE010000001.1, read on the forward strand.
GGCTCTACGAATCGGACTTGTGGAAGAAAGTCACGCAGAAGGGTGGTGACCCGGTCTCGTCGTCGCCGGAAAGCCACGACCATCTCCTGGGCCGCCCCACGCGCCCGCTCCGGATCGGAGAACGCGCCGACGGCCGCCATTTGAGAAGGCGTCGCCGCATTGGATGTCGTGTGGCTCTGCAGCGCTACCAGCTTCTTCGCCGTCTCGACGTCAGAATAGGAAAAGCCGATACGCCACCCGGTCATGGCGAAGCTCTTCGAGGCACCATCGATCAAGACGAAGCGCCCCAGAGCGTCGCTCGGCAACTCGAGGACGCTCGGTGCCCGGGACCGATCGTCCCCAAAGTAGATCTCCCTGTAGATCTCGTCGGCGATGAGTGTGACGCGCCGATCCTTGGCCCACTCCGCAACCGCCTCGAGTTCCTCCACCGAGTATACGGCCCCCGTCGGGTTGCACGGAGAGCAGAGGATGAGGCCCCTGGTGCACTCCGTGTACGAAGCGTCTAGATGCTCGGGTGTGAGAAGGAAATTCTTCTCGGGAGGGCCTGCTACGAAGACCGCTTTGGATCCCGCCAAGGATACGATTTGCGGATAACTCGTCCAATATGGAGCCGCCACGAGCACCTCATCGCCCGGACCGAAGAGGGCGAAGGCCGCGTTGAAGAGCGCCTGTTTGGCACCCGACCCGACCACGACCCCTTCCCACTCAATGGGGGCGCTGGCCACCGACTCCAGATATCCCGCGATCGCCCGTCTCAGTTCCGGCAGTCCAGGCACCGGCGTATAGCGGGTGCGCCCGGACCGGATGCCGGCCACCGCCGCGTCCGCCATCCACTCCGGAGTATCGAAGTCCGGCTCACCGGCGCTCAAATCGATGATATCGCGGCCTTCGGCTCGGAGTCGCCCAGCCAGTGAGCTCACGGCGATGGTAGCCGAGGGTCGTAGGTGGGCGATGTTCGGGCTGTATTCCATCTGCCGAATATCTAGGGGAGTCGGGGGTGGATCAAGTGACCGAACCACCGCCTCTCCTCGCTGACATTGATTCCACCGGGCAGCCACGGCAATTTTCGCCATGGCCAAGCCCCCTTCAGTAACCTTCTACTTCGACTACGTGGATCCGGGCTCCTACGTGTTGGAGAAACAACTGGTCCGGGTGCTCCCTGACGACATCGTTGTCATCCACCATCCCTTCGAGCTGCGCCCGGTGAGCCAGCCTATCCTCGACGCCGAGAGCCCCGAGTGGGTCACCTATTGCGAGGCAGTCGGGAAGCTGGCCGACGAAATCGATCTCCGTCTAGCCTGTCCACCCTTTCTGCCATGGAGTCGGAAGGCACACGAGCTTCGGCTCCATGCCGTCGAGCAGGGGATGGGGGCGGGCATACACGAAGCGCTCCTCAAGGCTCGTTTCGAAGAGGGAGCGGACGTAGGACGAATCGACGTACTTGTGGGTATCGCCGATGGAGCGGGCCTAGATGTGACCGAGTCGAAAGCGGTGCTCGACGTGGACCGCCACGCTGGTACGGTCTCTGACCTTCGCCACCGAGCCGAGATGGCGGGCATCAGCCGCACGCCGACTCTCCGCATCGGCACGGCGAGCCTTGAAGGTCCAGCCCGGATCGACGACCTTCGAGGGTTTCTGGAGGGAGCGCTCCCTGTTTGATGGGGACGCCCTCTTCCTCCTATGACCCGTACTGCTCGTACAGAGCATCTCGCGAGTCGAGACCGAGGGACACACATGGCGGGTTACCAGCGTAAGACGGCACTCACCCCGGCTGAAGTTCTGGCAAAAGCCGAGGAGCTCATTCCAGCGTGGATCGGTCTGGCAAGATCGAAGAGCTCTGCCCACGGAGCGACTTACACAGGTGGAGAAGGCACCGTGACGCTTTCGGTTCATCGCCATGGACCCTACACGGACGTCCTTGCGTCGAGCGATCGCCTGCGCACCTCACGCATGGACTACGAGATTCAGAAGTTTCTTACCGAACTCCCCTACGAGCCTGGCGACGCCGGAGGACCGGGCTCGGGGGACCCGTCCTGATGTATTCTTTCGAGGATCTGCAACTGGCCGACGAGTTGGTCGAAGCCCTTACATCGGAGGGGCTCGAACAACCCACCGAGTTTCAGCGAGCAGCCATCCCGGTGATGCGGCGCGGGAACAACCTCCTCGGAGCCGCCGGTCCAGGAGCGGGAACGCTCGTGGCCTACGGAGCGGTCTGCCTCGAGAAAGTCGATCCGTCTTCAGGCCTCCCCGGCGCGTTGATCCTCACGGCTACCGCAGCTGCAGCCACGGAGCTAGCCGAATCCCTCGGCCGCATCGCACTGTCGACCGGGCACTCGATCAGCGCCCTGGGAGGCGCTTGGGCCGAGCCAGAGCGATCCGACGTGCTCTTCGGGACGGCGCAGACGATACGGGAGGCCGTCGACGCATCGCGACTCTCGCTGCAAGGAATCCGCTCGGTAATCGTCGACAATGCGAGTACCATCGAGGCCGCCGGCGGGCTGGATGAGGTGAGTAGCCTTCTCGAATACGTATCACCCGATGTGCAACGGATCATACTCAGCCTGCCAGTCACTGACATCGTTCAGGCCTTCGTAGCGACGCATGCTCCCAAGGCAGTGCAAGTCCCTCCAGGCGTGGCCCCGACTTTGGACCGCTCCAAGCGGACCAGAGGATGCCTGCATTTCCGAATCACCGAAGAGGACAAGGCTGCGGCGTTGCTAGACCTCGTGTCCGAGCTCAAGGCAGGTGGTGCCCGACAGATCGTCCTGTTCTGCCGCTCCGAGGATTGGGCAGCTGACGTCGGGGACTTCCTGACGTTACATGGCTTTCCGGCTGGGGCTCCGGGTGATGACGCCTTTCAGATCTGGCTCGCGGTTGAGCCGCTAGGCACCCGCGACGCGCTACGATCCCTCTCAGACCAGAGCGACATACGCACGGTGAGCGTCGACTGCCCGCCCGACATCGACACTCTCGACCGACGGCACGGATTTGGAGATCGCGCCATCGTGCTTCTCTTCCCTCGTGAGATTCCGCACTTCAGAGATACCGCACGTCGAGCAGGGTACGAGGTTCGCCCCCTCCCCCCCAAGCCGTCCCCACTCGAGGGCCACATCGCCCAAATCCGTATGGATTTAGCCAACGCAGCCTCCAGGATGGATCTCGCCCCATATTACCTACTACTCGAGCCACTCTTCGAGAAATTTAGTCCCCAGGAGCTCGCGACTGCCGCTGTCGCCCTACTTTCCGGTGGTGTAAGCCCCGAGGAAACGGCTCGCACAGAGCCTGCGCCGGGCCTACAGCAAACGACGGACCTTCCGGAGTGGACCCGCCTTTTCGTGAGCATCGGAGAGATGGAAGGGGTCACACCAGGCAGCCTGCTGGGAACACTGGCGGGCGAGTCCGGTGTCGACGGAGCATGCTTCGGTAAGATCGAAATACGTGACACGTACTCCCTGGTCGAAGTGACGTCATCCGTCGCGGAAAAGGTGATCAAGGCGGTAAACGGCGTGAGCATTCGGGGCCGGAGCGCGCGTGTGGACTACGATCGTGGCGGAAAAGGGAGAGGGTCCGGAGACGCCGGAAAAGGGGTTCGGGGAAAGCGCGGGGGTAGGGGACCGACTCCTGGCCAAAAGTAGATGCGAGGAGGCCACACCCCCTAGATCGTTGGGGGCGTGGCCTCGCTCAGATCCTTCCCTTTCATGGAGGGGCTAGTAAGCCCCCAAGAACTCAACTTCCTCGGATCGCGTCCTTGAACCCTTTACCAGCCCGGAAGCCAGGAGTCTTCGATGCCGCGATATGAATCGTGGCGCCAGTGCGGGGGTTTCTACCCATCCGCGCCTTCCTGTGCTTGGCTTCAAACGTCCCGAAGCCCGTGATCTGAACCCGCTCGCCCGACCTCAAGGCACTCGCGATGACGCCGGATGTGCCGAACAGCGCGTCCAGGGCCCGAGAAGCATCAGCCTTGGTCATGCCGGCGCTCTCGGCAAGGGCATCTACTAGATCGGATTTGTTCATGTTTTCGCTCCTAAAAAGGGTTGATGCGTCACGCAGTTCACGGCCGCCACCAGTCTCTACCGCCCCGACTGAGACCCACGCGTCTCGGGCCTCGCGCGCGAATTCTGCAACAAGTTGTGTCGGGACTGATCCAGACAAGCGTTGGTTAGCAACACGGTAAGGTGCGGTAACCGGGCCGTCAAGGGAAAAAACGGCCGAAAACCCTCTTCCTACATAGGTTTTCGAGAAGGTCCGGACACTTGCCTTTTTTCTTCACCCGTTTTGGAGGAGGTTGATCGAACCGTGCGTGTGTTTGTCCCGCGCTTTTTAGGAGCCCTGGCGTATCTTCTCGGAGTGACAGTCGTGGGGGTACTAGGCTATATGGCCATAGAAGGATGGCAAGCCCAGGAAGCCCTCTACATGACCGTGATCACGATCACCGCCGTGGGCTATTCCGAGGTTCATCCGTTAAGCGAACTAGGACGCAACTTCACGATGGTGCTCCTCGCGGCGGGAATCACAGGCATCGGAGTTTGGTTCGCCCTCATCACCTCGTTTATCGTCGAGTTTGATCTCACCGACGTCAGAAGGAGACGCAGGAACATGCGCACGTTAGAGCGACTGACGGATCATTTCGTCCTCTGCGGAGTGGGGAGGACCGGCCGGCAAGTCATGGAGGAATTCTGTCCCTCGGACAAGACTTCGTGGTGATCGAGCGAGACCTGGCCCAGCTGGAGTGGATCCATGAGCAGTACCCCGACGTGTCGACTGTGGCCGGCGACGCCACGCTCGACATGAGGTTGCATGAGGCCGGGATTACCAAAGCGAAGGGACTCCTCTGTTGCTTGGGCGTCGACACGGACAATGTCTTCGTCTGTCTTTCGGCGAGAGATCTCAATTCTCAGTTGACGATCGTCGCCGGAGCACTGGAAGAGGGGTCGACGGACAAGCTCTTTCGAGCCGGAGCCAACCATGTCGTGAGCCCCAACATCAGCGGGGCGATTCGCATGACGTCCATGCTGCTCCGCCCGGAGATGGTCTCTTTTCTGGACATCGTCGCCCGCCAACCCGGTAGCGGACACGAGGTTGGAAATAGGGGACGAAATGATCGTCTTGGGGAAACACGACCAAGTGGTTCAACTCAGGGAGTACGCGGGAACCTGACGGCTAGCCCGGCGTCATCGGGTACCTATATCATCGCGTAACTACTTGTAGCGGTACGTTACCCGGCCCTTACTTAGGTCGTACGGCGACAACTCCACCTTCACCCGATCGCCTTCCAGCACACGAATGTAGTGCTGTCTCATCTTACCGGAGAGATACGCCAGAACTTCATGGCCATTCTCCAACTCTACCCGGAACCGGGCGTTCGGGAGAACCTCGCTGACCATTCCCTCGATTTCGATGGCTTCTTTGGTCACTCGCCTCTCACATTCGATGTTGCTGCTACGCTACTGGACCATAGCACGCGCCTCGACGACGAGCAACGACGCGAAGAACGCTACAGTCGGAATCGATAGCTCAGTTTAGCGAAGAGACCGTCCGCCGTTGGCTGTACCCTGTCAAAAGCGAACGCCTCTGAGTCCTCCATCGTTCTGGTGTAGCCGAAGAAGAATACCGTCCCAGGTGACGGTTCGTAGGAGAGGAGTCCTTCAACGAGCACGTCGTTCGCGGCGCTTGGCCCTAGGACGTCACATCCATCGACATCACAAAATTCGATCGGGAGGCCGGTGAGGGGGTTGAGCAGTCCGTGACTCTCTACCCGCGCATACTCAACGATGCCTCGTACGAATAACGCTCGATTGAACTGGTATTGTGCCTTGATGCGCGGGATCGTTGCCTTCGAGTACACCGACCCATCCGACTGGCGTGTGAGCACGGAGTGGCGCGTACCCAACTCCACCGACAAAAACCGTGTCGGCAGCAACGTCAGGCTCACGTCTCCACCCCAGCTGTCAGCCACCTCGACCGGGGCGCCCGTGGGCCGGTAGAAGATCGGCTCCTCCTTAAAATTGACACTCAGGCGACCACGAAGCGCCTCCCACCCGCTGAAATACGTGAAGAACGTGAAGGTGGGCAATCGACCGAACGAGCCCTCCGCGGGAACGAATGGCTGTGCGACCCCGAACGGTCGTGTGACGAGCCCCTCATAGTCCTGAAGCGGGGAGGTGAACTCCGAAAGCGACGTGGTGAGCCACACGTTGGTATTGTTCTTCAACGCGAAGCTCACCGAGAGCTGTGCCGCTGCTTCATTCCATCGGTTTCCGTCCCAGAGCGAGTCGTGATCCCAGTATCCCTGAAGGTTGAGGCTAGGCCCCCATCGCTCCAGAAAGGCGCCCCTTGCCCCGTACCAGTTATACGAGATCTGACTTTGGGCATGAGCTTCGGCCAATCGCCTAATGAACCCACTCTCGGGCGTAAAACCCGTGCTGAGGTCTTCGAACAGGCCGCTGTAGGTGAGACCCCGCCCCGCTCGCGCCAACTGAGCGTAGAACATTCCTCCCGCCGATGTACCGGCACCTACGTTTCGGTCCCAACTCGCAGCGCTTTGAAACTGGAGCGTATAGCGGCGCTTGAAAACGACGCGTCCGTCTAACCCCACAACTCTGTTGAAGTCGTCGCCAGTTCGGGTCCGATCGGTATAGATCGCGCCGATCGTGGACGCCGCGCCGACATCCTGACGCACCCGAATTAGGTTGACGAACATATCGCCTTCGTCGCCCACCCGATCCACCGCTCCGAGGTATCCCAGCGTCGCGCCCCCAACCTTGCCCGTAAGTTTGGCTCCCGTCACAGGGTCGACGATCGTGCGTGTAAAGACGAGTTGCTTCGGGAGTCCGAAGATTTCTGTCCCTTCGAGAAAGAACGGGCGTTTTTCCTGAAAGAACAGCGCAAAGCGCTCGTTGATTGCGATCTGTCCGGCATCGGCCTCCACTTGGCTGAAGTCAGGGTTGACCGTCCCATCGAGTGTGATGTTCGATGTGATGCCGTAGGTGAGGTTCATGCCGAAGTCGGCGTCGGGATCGTCGTGCAGGAACTGGCCCGCATCATCGAGCGCTCCGTTCCGACTACCCGTGACCACAGGATTGATCTCCATGAAGAGCCCCGGATCGAGATCCGTGAGCCCGAGCAAGTGACCGGCCTCCAACAGCTTATTGGGTTGGTTGGCGAAACTGGGCGCCCAAGATTGCTGAAATCCGCTTCGCTGAATGCGACGGGTCACCTGAATTCCCCAGGACTGGACCGGTACATCGGCAAAACGAACGCTCTTGAACGGGATCCGGATCTCCACCTCGTATCCTGATTCTGTCAGCCGTCCTCCCGACTCCCAGATGAAGTCCGGATTGTCGTCGATGGGAGGGCGACCACCACCGCCACCAAAGCCACCACCACCACCACCAAAACCGCCGCCACCCCGACCTCCCCGGCCTCCGCTTCCCCCTTCCAACCAAATACCGTCCTGTTGAACGCCATACGGATTCACCGAAAACGAATACGCCCGGCGTTGATCATCGAACGTGTCGAGGACGACCCGTACATAGTCGTTGGAGCGAGTCACTTGGTCGCGCTCAGCCATGGTGGCCCGAATGCCGCCGGGATCGGAGTCAAACGCGTTGATGGCGAAGTAGATGGCCTCATCCGTTACGAAGACACGCACTTCCGTGGGTTGTGAAGCTGGGACACCCTCGGACGGATCGTACTGGGTAAAACCGGTCAGAACCGGCGTCGTCTCCCAGATCGCCTCATCGATTCGGCCGTCGACACGCACGTCAGCGTCCAGAATCAACGGCGTGGGAATCCTGAGCTGCCCGGCGGAGCCGTCGTACTCAACTGCATCGGTTGGTGACCGGGACGTGAGGCCGGTAGGATCGGCACCTACGGGGCCAGTACCAAGTTGTAAAATGGCGTACAGAATCGGGATCATCTGGCTTCGCAATGCAGCGATTAGCAGGATCAGGGCAGCCTCGGCGACCCTCCAACATAGGCTCGGAAATAGAAACGAGCCTGTAAACGGAGTCGACCACGACCACCGCCCACCTTCTCAAGGACCCTCTCCTCTTCAATATGGTTGAGGAAGATGAAGTTGGTTCTGGCCCTTGCGCCGAGCATCTCTCGACACCTCATTCACATCCTGTGACATAACCGAACAAAACCCCCACCGACGATGCGCGACATGGCGGGACACTTCGAGCGGCATGAAAGAGTGCGTCTCTACGACGCCCTGACATCGGACGACGACCCGCCCTGTCCCAGGTGCAAGGCCCCTATGGATCGAACGGAAATCCGGCCGCGCGACGACGTTTCCTACGTGAGGAGGCGTGTGTGGTTGATGTGCGCATCCTGTGATCGGAGTATCATTTTGGAATCTCCGAAAGTGGTGCAACCCAAATGGGTCAACCGATGACGGGCCGCCTCGTCCTGGCGCTCCTCGTCGCGGCTCCATCCCTCGCTGGGCAGACCGAGGCATATGGGCCGCTGAGCCTCGAGCTGCCGGCGAGTACGCGGGCCATGGCCATGGGAGGCGTATTCCAGCTCACGACCCCCGGAAGCGATGCGATTTTTTTCAATCCCTCACTGCTCTCTGAGAATCCGCAGTTCGGGATCACCACAACGACCTTTGATCGCCAGGCCACGTTCCTGACGATGTCGGCGTCGACCGGATGGTGGGGAGGCGGAGTGGGTGTGGGCGTACAAACGTTGAGTTACACGACGGACGCAGCCACGGTGCAGGAGATCGCGGAGGCCACCTTGCTCACCTCCGGAGCTCGAGCCGCCTCGGAGTTGATCGCCACGGTCGGATACAGCCGGAGCTTCGGAGACGTGGACTGGGGCGTTTCAGCGAAAACAGTAGAGCAGCGGTTGGCAGGGTCGAAGGACCTGGCGGGTGCCGTCGACCTCGGTGTGGCTGTGCAGGTCGGGCGCTTCAGAATCGGCCTGGCCGCACAGAACCTCGGTACAGACTTGGACGTGGGTGGCTCGACCTTGGGCTTGGCCAATCGGGTTACGGCCGGAGCCTCCTTCCAGAGGTGGGTGGTCGGCCCATTTGACCTCGGAGCGTCCGCAGCAGTGTCACGTGAGGCGGATGGGACCGTGATTCCAGCCTTAGGCGGCGAGATCGCATGGTGGCCCGTCGTCGGTCGGACCTTCACCGGATGGATCGGCATTCGGCGTGTGGAGGATGGGCCGGCGAATGGTGAAGGTCCTCGCGCTGAAGCTCATTCGCATCCTGGTGGTGGCAGGGCTGTGACCTTCGGCGGAGCCTTCCACGGGGACGCCCTCGGCATCGAGTACGCCTTCCAGGATTTCGGTGCCCTCGGCGATGCCCACCGCGTCGGCATCAACTGGCGCTGAAGGGTTCGCGCCCCAGTCTCGCGCCTCAGGGGGTCTTACTGTCGGTCAGAACCCGGAAGGCACTCGAACGGTCATGAAGGCGTCATCCAGTAACGCGATCCCGACATCGTCCACCACGACGGTCCCCGCAACCGTAAGGTCGAATACCAGCCGAATTTCGGCCAACCGTCGCAGGTCGAGCTGCGGGTCGAGTCGGGTGAAGTCTGACAGGGGAATTGAAAAAGTCTGAAACACGAGCTCAAAAAGCTCTGCAAAACGCGCTTCCTCCAAATCGCCTCGCCTCAAGACCCGCGTTTCCAACGGTCGGCGAATGGGCCCATAGTCACTCAATGTCACCTTGGCAGAGCGTCCCCTCGAGTCTACGATTTCGATGCTCAGGTCGACGGGCTCCTCTGTCTCTCGCTCGTCGTCGCTAGGAGCTCGGTCCGCTCCCGGACCACTCGCACGATCCTCTCCTCCACCGGCCGCTTTCCTGGGCCCGGGTTCGTCATGGGTGGCCAGCAAGGAGAGCTGTAGCGAGGAACCTCCTCCCACGCGCCATGCCGCACCGAGCGTGTCTGGCAAGGAGATCGTGAACGTCGCGGGTCGTCCCAGCTCCTCGGTTTCGCTCACTTCGCGATTCCATCCGAGCCAAACCGCTTGATTGTCCTGAGACGATGACGTGTTCGCGCGGTTCCGCGACCGCAGCACCAACTCCCGCTCCGCCCACGTCGACAGACTGTCGCCCATGAGTCCGACGCCATCCGCACTCCCCGTGGTCACGTCGATGTCCTCCTCGAATGTGGCCAGCGGCAGGAACGTGTCGTCTTGGAATTGCGTCACATACATCGTCTCGGGAAGCCACCCACCCGCCACCCTGTGATCGCGGAAAAGAGGGAGGTATAGCCCGTTCCCACGGAGTGAATTTTCCAGGAACGCGGAGATATAGATCTTCGCGAACTCCTGCTGGTCCTCCGGGTCGAGTAGAGCCCGGACGTCGAGGATGCGACCACCTCTGGACCCTCCACTGTCGTACGTGCCCCATGTGGTGTTCCACTGCCCGTGATTGGCCCGGTACACGTAGATCGCCGTCTTCAGATGGGGCTGATCGTCAGTGAATTTGACCCTCTGGTAAAGGCGGATTCCGTGGAAGCTCGTAACGTCCCCATCGTGGGAACCGTGAAAGACCATATAATCGACGTTCTCTACGGGCACGAAGCGATCCGTCGGAAGATACTGGCCATCGACCGGAGCGATGGCGATGATGGCCTTGATGTCGAAGTTGAAGTCGAAAGTCAGGCTGGCGTCGTCCGGGTAGTGGCTCAGACGATTGAATGCGGCCGCGTGCCCCACGGCTTCACCCCCGCGCGAATGACCGATCAACGCGACGTTCGCCATGTCCACCATGCCAGCGAAGGGATTCGAGTCGTCGTCATTGAATCCCTCCCATACCTCGAGGTGCTTCAACAGCAGCCATCCCCGAGCATCGTTTTCGCCTCGGATCCCTCCGTTCACGAAATTCATGTCGATGGACGCCAAGATATACCCGCGGCTGGCCAGTAGCTCTCCCAAATAATCGTAGCCTGGATCGGAGAAATCCTGCGGGTTGTGGTTCCCATGCACGACGAGTACGAGCGGAAAAGGCCCATCCCCGTCCGGATACCAAACACGACCGTTCAGCGGGAACTCGGTCGGATCAAAGGCCCAATACTTGTTCCGGGAGTCCGCCTGGTCTCCGAGCGAGATGAGCTTGGACGCGTCTACCGTTTCCGTCGTGAAGGCGACCCCATCGCGGTACTCCGCCCGGTTGGTGTCATCCCCGTGTCCGTATGTCAGCGTCCGTACGCCGTACGGTCCAGGCGAGGAGGGACTGGGACCAGGAAGGAGTTGCTCGGCGAGCACGGTTTCGTGATCGCTCACATCAAGGTGGAGTGTCCCCCGACAGCCTACGACCGAGGCAATGAGCGATGCCCAAAGAAGAGGCTGGAAGCTCGGAAAGTGCATGTAGCTTACCCGACGTTGGAAGGGTTATCACCCAGGGGCCAAACTCGAACGACGACCTCGAAGAGTAATTCTAGATGCCTAGGCCCTCACCTTGCAATTCTAGCACCTGTGGCACTCACCTACAGTCGCCCCTCGACTGCATCCTCATTCTCCCCCGGCCTGGACGCGAGCGAGCCGTTTGGGGATAATCCCAAACCTACGAACAACGCCCATGCGTGGTCTTTCCAGCACTCGAGCCCAAGGTGGCCCATGCCAAACCGTATCGCTGAGTTCAAGACGAACCTCGGTGTCTTTCAGGTAGAACTCTTCGAGGACCGCGCCCCAAGCACGACAAAGAATTTCGCGGACCTGATCGAGAAAGGCTATTACGACGGCATCGTCTTCCACCGGGTGATCAGTGGCTTCATGATCCAAGGTGGCTGTCCCGACGGAAACGGAATGGGGGGGCCGGGTTACTCGATCCCGGATGAATTCCATCCCGAACTGTGCCACGACTCGGAGGGCATTCTGTCCATGGCGAATTCCGGCCCCGACTCAGGCGGGTCGCAGTTCTTCATCACTCTCGCAGCCACGGCGTGGCTCGACAACAAACACGCGGTCTTCGGCAAGGTGGTCGAAGGAATGGAAACGATCCGCAAGGTCGGAAGCACTCCGACCGGATCCGGAGATGTCCCGCTCGACCCGGTTGTCATGGAGAGCGTCGTACTCTCTGCGAGCGCCGACTCCCAGGACGAATGATACGAGGGCGGAAGCGTGGGCTCCCGTACACCACTCCGTCGCCAGACCACAACAGGCTTAGAGGCGCCGACCCTCGAGGAGACCGGCGTACGCCTCAACGGTACCCTTCGGCTTGGAGGGTGAAGAGTTCTGCGTATCGCCCCGACAGCGTCAACAAGTCGTCGTGTGTTCCATCTTCGATCACCTTCCCGTCCTCCAAGACCAAGATGCGATCCGCCATGCGGACGGTCGAGAAGCGATGACTGATGAGCACGGCCATCTTCCCCTCAGTCAGTTCCGCGAATCTTTCGAAAACGTGATACTCGGCCCGAGCGTCGAGCGAGGCGGTCGGCTCGTCCAGGATGAGAATCTGGGCGTCACGCATATACGCTCGAGCGAGTCCCACCTTCTGCCACTCGCCGCCTGAGAGGTTCGCGCCACCCTCGAAGCGGCGGCCGAGCATGTGGTCCAATCCGCGCTCCAGTCCCTCGACCACCGTGTTGGCGAGGCTCATCTCTGCCGCATGCACGATTCGAGAACGATCGTCGAGCGCATCAATCTGTCCGACGGCGATGTTCTCACGAGCAAGAAGGTCGTAGCGCACGAAATCCTGGAAGATGACGCCGATCGCTCGGCGCAACTCCTCCACGTCATATTCACGGAGGTCGACGCCGTCCAGCAGTATCCTCCCCTCAGTCGGATCGTAGAGCCGTGCCAAGAGCTTTACGAGCGTTGTCTTTCCGGCACCATTCTCACCCACGAGCGCGACGCGCTCTCCAGCACCGATCCCAAACGAGACGTCGCGGAGTGCCCAAGTGTCGGTGTCGGGATAGCGGAATCCGACATGCTCGAAGACCACACCCTGTTGGATCGGTCGGGGAATCGAGACGGGGTTCTGTGGGCTCGCCGTCCGGGGCTTCATCTCGAGGAATGTGAACAGGTCCTTCAAGAATAGGCTCTGTTGGTAGACGTCGGCCGAACGGAGGAGAACGCCGCTGATCAGGCTGCGACTCCGTTGAAACGAACCGACGAGGAACGTCAGGTCACCCAGGGTGAGAATCCCACGCACCGTGTCGACGATGATGAAGATGTTCGCCGCGTAGTACCCCAGGGTAGAAAATGCGGTGAGCCCACCCGAGGTGGCCGCCCTCTTGATCGAAAGGGCGCGGTTGGCCTCATAGAACTCGTCGGCCAGCCGTTCATACTTCCTGGTGAAATAGTCCGAGAGCCCGAAGAGCTTCACTTCCTTGGCCGTAACGTCACTGGTACCCAGGTAGCGGAGGTAGTCCAGCTCCCTTCGCTCTGGAGTCCACCGATAGAGCAACGAGTACGACAAACCGGCGAAGTGGGTCTCTCCGATGAACGAAGGCAGCACGGCCAGCACGAGCATCAACAGAAGCCATCCGTTGAAGGCGATGAGCACGACCAGAAGAGAGATCAGGGTCAAGAGGCTCTGGCCGATACCGAGCAGGACAGCCAAGAGCCCGATCCGGCCCACCGTCTGCCGCCGGGCTCGCTCCAAGGAATCGTAGAAGTCCGGGTCCTCGAAGCTCTCAAGATCCAGCGTCGCCGCGTGTTCCATGATACGAACGGACAGACGGTTCCCGAACAGATCCCCCAAGAGGCTCTCGAGAAGATTGGACGCCCGCTGAATCACATCAGACGCCAACGCTACACCCAGTTCCAACACGACCAAACGAAAAATGCTCGTCCAATCGGGCGCCGCCGCACCGATGTTGGCTACGACCGCATCGATGATCAGCTTGCCGATCCAGAGTTGGACGACGGGCGAGAACGCCAGCACGACTCGGAAGCCGACGATGGCCGTAGCGTAGAGAGGCCGAGCCCTCCACACCATGCCCAGGAAGCGTGGGACGAGACGAAGCGCGATCAGGCGCTCCTTGAGAGGTGGTAGATCCGCGGGACGGGCCCTGGCGAAATGCGGGGGCACCTCCCTACTCGGGGACCTCCTCGGCTCGCGCGACCCGGGCTCCGAACTGTTGGTCCAACATCAGAAGCGCTGCCTGATCGTCACCCGCCAGGCGAACCTGCTCCTTGGCGGTCGAGGCGCTGTCCTCCTCCTCCACCTGTTCTGATATGAACCACTGCAGCTCCTGCTGGGCCGCCCAGTCCCCCTCTGCGGCCGACACCTCGTAGAGTCGGTGGATCATGCCTGTGACTTCTCGCTCGTGTTCGAAAACGTCTTCGAATACCGAGGCCGCTGAGCCGAAGTCCCCCGCCGGAGCATCGATGGCGTGGAGATCGATCCGTCCCCCCCTTCGGATCACATAGTCGAAGAGCCGCATGGCGTGGGAGAGCTCCTCTTCGGCTTGCAACCGCATCCAATGGGCGAAGCCGACCAGATTCTGGGCCTGGAAGTGGGCCGACATCGCCAAGTATAGGTATCCAGCGGCCAACTCATTCTTGATTTGTTCGTTGAAGCCTGCTTCGACTTTGCTGTTCACTGGGTCTCCCTCATGCCGTTCACTTGGCCTCCCTCGACCGGGCGTAATCTTCCTCCAGTGACCTGGACGGAGACGGTGACAGTTCGACCGAACCTCGCGGCTCCGTGCAGATTGAGCCACAGATCGAACCGTTCACTGAGCCTCAGGACTCTATAGAAAAACCGTCGCTGGCCATGCCGCTTGAAGACGAGATCGGCCACGAACGACACGGTGAACACCATACCGTCCTTCATCCCATTGATTAGCAGCTTGAGCTGGAAAATTGCGAAATCTCGACACGAGACTTTAAGGTTCGGATCCATCGTCGCCTCCATAACCCTCTATGGTGTGAATGCGTTGGTCGCTCGTGACCCTACGAATCTATCGGACCGCTTGCTTCGTGTCAGCCGATGGCCCGGTGCGGGGAGGTCTCGGAAGGACCTTTCCCAAGCCGCGAACGTACGGGTACTTTCCTCCCCGGGTGCGGGAGTCGTAGGTTCTCGCCCACCCCATCCCGGGCGTAGGAAGGCAACAAAGCCAACACGAATCGGAGTGCAAGGTGAGGGCATTATTATTCTCTGTTAGTGCCGTCGCGCTCGCCTTCCTCACGACCGCTCCCGGTCCGTGGCACGAAGGCTCTAGCGAGGAACGCGTGCCGAACGCGGACGCACGGCTCGAACACGCCCCCTTCCTGGGTCCGGTGGCCGCCTCCGAGGCCCTGGGGCTGCGTGGGCTGAGCGCGGCTGCGGACGGTGCCACTGCTCCGACTGCAGCTGCCCAGGAGGCAAGGGGAGTTCCGCGGGAATTCTACTTCACACGAGCGGCATACTCGGGCGGCGGGAGAGGGTTCAGGCGTAGGCAAGGTTGGAGCACGGACTACCCGAAGGCCGATCAGATCTTCCTCTCCTTCATTGACCGTCTGCTCTCGAATCTCGACGCCTATGAACGGGAGCACCCGATTCGCTTGGACGATCCGGAGGTCAGGCGCTTTCCTTACCTGTACGCCCTCGAAGTCGGTGGCATGTACCTCACGCAGCCCGAAATCGACGGACTCCGAGACTACCTCCTCGCCGGAGGCTTTCTGGTCATCGACGACTTCTGGGGCTCGCGCGAGTGGGCCAACTTCGAGTACCAAATACAGTTGGTGCTCCCCGGCTACGAGATCGTCGACTTGCCCCTCGACCATCCGATCTTCACGACCTTTTACGAGATCGACGAGATCATGCAGATCCCCAACGTCAATCAGGGGGTTCGCGGAGGGCCAACACACGAGCGCGACGGGTACGTGCCCATGGTCAAAGGAATCCACGACGAGAACGGCCGCCTCATGGTGGTCATCAACTGGAACACCGACCTCGGCGACGCTTGGGAGTGGGCAGACGACCCCTACTACCCGATCAAGTACTCGACTTATGCCTACGAGATGGGCGTAAACATGATCGTCTACGCGATGAGTCACTGATGGCCGGAGGAGCGCGCTGATGCAGGCATTCATGGAATTCCTGTTCAAGTACAGGCTTCTTCTCTTTCAGGAGGGAGACTTCGCGTTCGAATCGCCCTGGCCCACGATGGTGGTCCTGGGTGTTGTCGCCGCCCTCGCCGTCCCCGCCATTTTGACGTACGGTGCGGCCCGCGGCGACACGCAGCCTCTTGATCGCATGGTCATGGCCGGCCTACGTCTCGGCGTCGTGGGCGTCCTCGTGTTCATCCTCTTCCAACCCATTCTCGTCCTCACTTCGGTCGTCCCACAACGCAATTTCGTGGGAATCCTCATCGACGACTCGCAGAGCATGCGTATCACCGGGAACGACGGGCTCCCGAGAAGTGCTTTCATCGAGTCGACTTTCGGGAGCGAGGGGAGTGAGCTCATGAGTGCCCTCGCCGAGAAGTTCTCGCTCCGATTCTTCCGATTCAGTCGGGAGACGAGTCGCCTCGGGGACGTGTCGGAGCTTGAGTACGTCGGGACAGCCACCGAGCTCGGCGAAGCCATGGTCCGTGTGCAGGAGGAGCTCACGGGTGTGCCGTTGTCCGGCTTGATCGTCCTCTCCGACGGTGCAGACAACTCAGGCGAGCCCCTCGCCGAATCACTGCTTCCGCTCCAGGCCGCAAACATTCCGGTCTATACGGTGGGACTCGGCGACGAAGTTCTCTCGCCGGACGTGCAAGTCAGTCGCGTCGAGATCCCGCGGACGGTCTTGGTAGGGACGTCCCTCGTCGTGGACGTGATCGTCTCCCATCGAGGCTACGCCGGCCGCACCGTCCCGCTCATCGTCGAAGACGGTGGGCAAGTCATCGCCACAGAGGACGTAGCGCTCGGAGAAGATGGCGAGCCGGTGGTCGCGCGTGTCCGGCTCGAGGTCGCGGAGAGCGGCCCTCGGCTCCTTAGCTTCCGGGTTCCGGTGCAGGACGGTGAGCCGGTGGAGCAAAACAACGCGCGTGAAGTTCTCATCGACGTCGCGGACGAGTCGGAGAAGATCCTCTACTTCGAAGGGGAGCCGCGCTGGGAATTGAAGTTCGTGCGGCGGGCGGTAGCCGATGACGAAAACCTCCAGGTTGTCGTGTTGCAGCGGACGGCGGCGGGCAAGTTCCTCCGTCTCGAAGTAGATGACGCCGAGGAGTTGGCTGCAGGATTTCCCAAGACCCGGGAAGAGCTATTCAAGTACCGAGGCCTCGTCCTCGGCAGTGTCGAAGCGAGCTTCTTCACGCACGACCAACTGAACATGATCGTCGACTTCGTGTCGCAGCGCGGAGGTGGCCTGCTGCTGCTCGGGGGCCGCAATTCGTTCGCCCAAGGGGGCTACGAAGGCACATCCTTGGCCGAGGCGATGCCCGTCTTCTTGGACGACGAGCGCAACACTGAAGCAGGCACTTACTTCGACGAGCTCCTGGTGAGTCCGACCCGTACCGGTCTGACGCACCCGGCCACGCAGCTGGGACGAGACGACAGCGAAGGCATCCGAGAGCTTTGGGAGTCGCTCCCTGCAGTGACGACACTGAACCCGATTACCCGGATCAAACCTGGCGCAACAAGCCTTTTGACCGGCGGAACGGATCAAGATCGGTCCCGGCAGATCGTCCTCGCGTACCATCGCTACGGCCGCGGCAAGGTGATCGCACTTCCGGTCCAGGACACCTGGATCTGGCAGATGCATGCAGACATTGCGCTCGAAGATCAGACACATGAGACCTTTTGGCGACAGCTCCTGCGCTGGCTGATCGACGGCGTACCCGACCCCGTCGGCGCCCAGAGCGAGAGTGAGGTCGTGGAGCCGGGCCAGGTCGTGAACCTCACGGTGGAAGTGGGTGACTCGGCGTATCTAGAGGTCAACGACGGAAGCGTGGTTGCCACGGTGCTAGGTCCCGCAGGCGATTCCATCACCGTCCCCCTCGACTGGGCGGTGGACGAGGACGGCCGCTACGACGGCACCTTCACGACCACGCAGGCCGGCCTTTACGAAGTCTCCGTTCAGGCGTCGCGCGGAGCGGACACTCTGGGCACTGCCATCACTTTCATGAACGCCGCACCCTCCGTCGCCGAGTACTTCGACGCGAGCATGCGTGGGACCACACTCCGTCGTGTGGCCGAAGAAACGGGTGGACGGTTCTACACGCCCGAGACCATAGCCGACCTCCCGGAGGACATCAGCCTGACGGGAGCCGGTGTAACACTCACCGAGGAGCGAGACCTCTGGGACATGCCGATCCTCCTCATCCTGCTGCTGGGGTTGATGGGAGCCGAGTGGGGCTACCGTAGGACGAGAGGTCTCATATGAGGCCACATTTGATGCCACGTTGGTGGACCGCGATCCTCCGAATGGGGCTCGCCCTAGCACTCTCAACCACCGTCGGCGGCGTGTCACCCTCGGCCGCGCAAGAAACCCATGTGATCGTGATCTCGGGGTTGGGGGGCGACCCCGCCTACAGCCAACGGTTCGTGGAGTGGGGCGGCACGTTCGTGGCGGCGGCGGGTGAGCTCGGGATTCCCGAGGCCCGCATCGCCTTTCTCGCTGAGAGCCTGGACGGGGACTCGAAGATCACTGAACGGTCGACCCGAGAGAATGTGGAGAAGGCATTCGCGAAGGTGGTGGACGAAGCAGGGGAGGGAGATCAGGTCTTCGTCGTTCTCATCGGGCACGGCAGTTATGTGTCGGGAGAGTCCCGATTCAACCTTCCGGGCCCAGACATGACCGCCGAGGATTTCGAGCTGGTGCTCGACCAATTGTCAGATCAACGCGTGGCTTTCATCAATCTCACCAGTGCCAGCGGCGGGTTCGTGGGCGCCCTGTCCGGGCCCGGACGTATGATCGTCACCGCGACCAAGACTGGGATGGAGAGAAACGAGACGTCGTTCGGCGGCTACTTCGTCGAGGCCTTTGCTGGCGATGGGGCCGATCTGAACCGGGATGAGAGGGTGAGCCTGCTCGAGGCTTTCCAGTTTGCCCGGACCGAGGTCGCTCGGGAGTACGAAACCTCAAACCGCATCCTCACCGAGCACGCGTTGCTCGATGACAACGGAGATGGTGAAGGGAGTTCCGAGGTGGAGGACGGCCCCGACGGTAGGACCGCCCGGGCCATGTTCCTCGCGCCTGACAAAACGCGGGCGGCGGCCATGGCAACGGACGACCCCGTTCTGCGGGCCCTCTACGAGGTGAAGGCCGACCTGGAGCGGCGCCTCGAGGAGCTTCGAGCCATTCGAGAACAGATGGAAGAGAACCGCTACGAGCGTGAGTTGGAGGACCTCCTGGTGGAGCTGGCTCTGAACAACCGGGAAATCCGAGCCCTGGGCGGCGGTTGAGCATGAGACGGACCTCCCGGATCGTGGCGCGTGGGCTACTCATGGCCGTTGTCACTCATCTTGGAGTGCCCGGGGACTCGGACGCTCAGACGCTGGGGGAAGCGATCGCCCAGCTCCGCTCCGGATCGTACGACGAGGCGCTATCCGCGCTGAGAGAGATCGCCCTCGGGGACGAGTCCGACTCCGGGCGGAGCGCGGCATACGTGGCCTACATGGCAGCCCTGGCCGAGGTCGGTCGTTACGACGATGCGCTCGACATGGGTACAGAGGCACCGGGCGGGATGTCTGTCGCCGTGGCGAACACGCTCGGCGAGATTCTCTACCAGGTGGGGCGTGTCGAAGAGGCGAGAGAGGCGTTTGCACGCTCGATCGACGGATCGGCGGGTGACCGACACTCAGCACGACTGAACCAGGCCATCGCCGAGTGGGACTATGGGGACCGAGAGGTGGCGCTGGCTGACTTCGACACCTTCATCGACATCTACAACGGCGCTGAGACACTCTCTTCCGAAGACCTCGTGGCGGTGGCGACGGCCGTCCGTTATCTGGGAGTCCAGGACCACGAGTTGTACAAGGATGCCCTGCGAGCCTACGACGAAGCGCTCACCGCTGACCCGGGCGCCCTCGAGCCTCGCCTCCTGATCGGCGAGCTGTTCCTCGAGAAGTACAACGGCCCCGAAGCCGACGCGGCGATCAAGGAGGTGCTCGCGAGGAACCCCAACCATCCTCGGGCTCTCCTGGGACTTGCTCGGGCGATGGAGTTCAACGGGGCCCCCGGACTCATGGAACAGGTCGATAGAGCCCTCGAGAAAAACGGCAATCTCGTGGCCGGGCATGTCTTCAAAGCGAAGCTTCTCATGGGGCTCGAGAACCACGACGAGGCACGGGCCGAAATCAGCAAGGCCCTCGCCGTCAATCCCGCTTCTCTTGAAGCCCTGAGCGTTTTGGCCGCCAGTCACTACCTCGGAGGCGAAACAGGGCAATACGAGGGGATTCGCGACCAGGTCGGGGTGCTCAGTCCCGGATACCCAGGACTGTACAACGACATCGCGGAGTTGAGTGTCCAGAGTCGTAAGTACAGGGAGGCGTCTCGGTTCGCTGCCGAGGCCATAGAGGTCGACGCACATTCTTGGAGAGCTTATGGCATTCTCGGGATGAACCAGCTTCGGCTCGGGCAAATCGAGGAGGGATCGGCCAATCTGGAGACGGCATTCGAGGGAGACCCCTACAACGTCTGGTTCTTCAATACACTCGACCTGCTGGACACGTTCGAGAACTATGAGGTGAGCGATGACGACGAGCGTTTCCTCTTCGTACTGCACGATCGTGAGGCGGCGGTCCTGCGACCCTATGTCGAGCAGATCGCAGCGGAGGCGTACGAGGCGCTGAAGGAGCGCTACGGAGGGTATGAGCCCCCGCTCCCCATCCGGATCGAAGTGTACCCGAGCCACGCCGATTTCTCAGTCCGAACGGTGGGGCTCGCGGGGATGGGCGCTCTCGGTGTCGCCTTTGGAAGTGTCCTCGCGATGGACTCTCCAGCGGCGCGCCCGCTAGGAGAGTTCAACTGGGCCTCGGTTCTGTGGCATGAGCTCGCCCACGTCTTCCACCTCGGGCTTACGGATCACCAGGTGCCCCGCTGGTTCTCGGAAGGCCTCGCGGTTCACGAGCAGCGACAGGCACGGGACGGTTGGGGACACCAAGCGTCGCCTGGCTTCCTCAACCGCTACCGAGAGGACCTCCTACTTCCGGCGAGCCAACTGAATGCCGGTTTCGTGCAGCCCAAGTATCCTGAGCAAGTCATCGACTCCTACCTCCAAGCCTCCCTCGTCTTCGACTTCATTGAGACGCGGTGGGGATTTGGCCCGATCCTCGAGATGCTGCATGGCTACCGGAACGGTGAGACGACACCCGAGCTCGTTGACCGCCTTCTCGGAATGTCGATGGAAGAACTCGACGAGAGCTACGACGAGTACTTCCAAGGCCGCTTTGGGAGTGCCATCGAGGCTCTCGCGGCTCCAGGTGCCAGTGTCGGCATCGTCGGGCAACCGCAAAGTGTGGAAGATTGGACTCGCATGGCCCGTGAGAACCCGGGGAATTTCCAGACCCGCCTCGCTCTCGGCGTCATGCTCTTCAACGAAGACCGGCTCGACGACGCGGAAGAGCACCTCCGGGCTGCGATGCGGCTCTTCCCCGAATACGGAGGGCGCGACAGCCCTTACTGGTATCTCGCTCAGATCCATCGGGAGCGTGGAGAGGCAGGACTGGCGGTTGCTGCGCTGCAGCGTCTCACAGCGCTAAACGAAAGCCACTACGAGGCCTTCCTCCAACTGGGGGAGCTCCAGGAAGGGTTGGGGGAGGCGGACGAGTCCGCCGCCGCATTAGACGCGGCGGTGCTCATCTACCCCTACGAGATCGAGCTTCATGAGAGATTGGCGGAGGCCCATACGGAGCGCGGTGACGCGACCGGCACCGTGCGGGAGCGGAGAGCCATCGTGGCTCTGGCACCCGCCGACCTCGCCGAGGCCCACTACGAACTGGCCCGCGCCTACCTGTCGGACGGTCGACCCGCGGACGCTCGCCGGGCGGTCCTGCGGGCGCTAGAAATCGCGCCGAGCTTCGAGGACGCCCTGGACCTGCTGCTCGAGGTGCGGCGCGGCGCCACCTCCGGCCCGAAAGACTCTACCGGCACCGACGAAGCGGTACCGGAGGGTGAGGAGACCCTATGCGCAGCATGAAGGTCCGCCCCGCCGGCGCGATCCTGCTTCTGGCCGCCGGGTCGATGTTGGCTGCGTCCGCCGCTCTCGCCAGGTTGTCCGTCCGCCGGGGCGACGGGAGTGTAGCGTCGATGAGGATCCAGGAAGGGAACACACCCTATGACGGCCGTTTCACTTTCGTTCGCCTCCGCTACGGGGCGGCGGGCCTGACCGGCCAGAGCTTCCGTGGACGTAGGGGTCGGGGTCGTGACCCCGGATGGGCTCACGATTACCCGAGGGCCGAGCGCAACTTCATGAACATCCTTCGGGAGACGACGCTTATTCAGCCCTATATGGACGGTGGAAACATCTTCGACATGAATGATCCGGAGCTCACGCGCTTTCCCCTAGCGTATCTCTCCGAGCCGGGGATGTGGTACCCTGCCGAGACCGAGGTCGAGGGCCTGCGGAACTACCTGCTGAAGGGTGGCTTCCTGATCGCGGACGATTTCAACGGGCGAGATTGGCTCAACTTCGACGAACAGATGAAGAAGGTGATCCCAGGGGCCGAGTTCGTCGTCTTGGATGAAAGCCACGAGATCTTTGACTCGTTCTTTCGGATAGAGTCGCTCAAGAGCCTCGCGTCCCCTACGTTCCGGGTCGTGCCGCAATATCTCGGGCTTTTTGAGGATAACGACCCGGCCAAGCGACTCGTGGTGATCGCCAACTACAACAACGATATAGGGGAATATTGGGAGTTCTCAGACGTCGGCTGGTATCCGATCGACCTCTCGAACGAGGCGTATAAACTCGGCGTGAACTACGTCATCTACGCCATGACACACTGACTTTTCGGCCGCTCTGCGGCCTCGACGGAGCATTGAATGGCATTCATGGAAGAACAGGAAATCGCCGACGTTGCAGACCCATCGGACGCGGTTCCCCTCGAGAGTCCTGACGACATCGATCTCGCCGACCGGATGAAGGCGGGGCGAGAGCAGATCATCGCCGAAATCCGCAAGCTCATCATCGGGCAGGAAGAGGTGATCGATCAGATGCTCCTCTCCCTCTTCGTGGGTGGAAACAGCTTGCTCCTCGGTGTTCCGGGGCTCGCCAAGACCCTGTTGATCCACACTGTGGCCGAGGTCTTGGACCTCAAGTTCTCCAGAATCC
Source organism: Gemmatimonadales bacterium UBA6960 (assembly GCA_963577685.1). Lineage (GTDB taxonomy): Bacteria > Gemmatimonadota > Gemmatimonadetes > Longimicrobiales > Gaopeijiaceae > UBA822. The sequence continues at coordinate 26,727 of CAUZAE010000001.1, forward strand.
AATTCACGCCAGACCTGATGCCTTCGGACATTACCGGCACGGACCTCATCCAGGAGGACCCCGATACCGGGCGACGCACCATGGAGTTTTCACCTGGGCCGATCTTCGCGAACATCGTCCTGGCGGACGAGATCAATCGGACCCCACCCAAAACTCAGTCGGCGCTGCTAGAGGCGATGCAGGAGCACCGGGTGACCGTGCAGGGAACAACCTACGTCCTGGAAGAGCCCTTCTACGTCTTCGCCACGCAGAACCCCATCGAGCTCGAGGGCACGTATCCACTTCCCGAGGCCCAACTCGACCGGTTCATGTTCAAGATCCTCATGGACCACCTCGAGGAGGATGAGGAGCTGGACGTGGTGAGGACCACGACCGGAATCCTGGATCCTGATTTCAGCCACACGATCACGGGCCCGGACCTGGTGGCCTTCCAGCAGCTCGTCCGAAAGGTGCCGGTTCCCGATGCGGTGCTTCGCTACGCTGTGGGCCTCGTGCGGGCGACACGCCCGAGCCCAAACGGAGACTCCCCCGAGTTCGTTGCGAAATGGATCTCGTTTGGCGCGAGTGTCCGGGCCGCACAGTACCTGATTCTCGGTGGGAAGGCCCGCGCGCTGACGCAGGGGCGCTACAACGTGAGCTTCGAGGACATTCGTGCCCTGGCTCATCCCGTGATGCGGCACCGCATTCTCACGAACTTTCACGCTGAATCAGAGGGCGTCACCACGGGCCAGCTCGTCGATCAACTCCTCGAGTCCGTTCCCGTACCTAGCTCGGGCCTCTAAGTCCGATGGCGGTCCAGGAACGAACGGCGTTCAGCGGTAGCTCGGCGCAATTCCTCGACCCGGTGGTTCTGAGCCGCATCAACAACCTGGAGTTGCTGGCCCGAACCGTAGTCGACGGATTTCTACAGGGTCTGCATCGGTCGCCACATCTGGGGCTGTCTCTGGACTTCGCCGAACACAGGGCATATATGCCCGGCGACGACATCCGAAGGGTCGATTGGCGCCTGTTCGCGCGCACCGACCGCTTCTACGTAAAACAATTCGAGGCGGAGACCAGCGCAAACTTCATGGTCGTCGTGGACGTCTCGAAGTCCATGAGCTTCGGTTCTCACTCCGCCACCAAGCTCGACTACGCCCGCTTTCTAGGCGCGGCTCTCGCCTACTTCTCACAGAAACAGCGTGATCGGGTCGGTCTGGTCACATTCGATCACGAGATCGTGCAGTACGTGCCGCCGTCGACCCGACACCTAGATCTCGTTCTCCATACACTGGCACGTGCAGAGCCCGGTCGACCGGGCGCCCTGCGCGATCCTCTCCTACGTGTGGGCGAGACGCTCAACCACCGGGGAATCATTCTTCTGCTCTCGGATTTCTATGAGGAGGCGGAGGAGGTGATCGAATCCGTGCGCCACCTGCGCTCGAGGGGCCACGACGTGATCGTCTTTCACATACTCGATCCTGAGGAGTTGGAGTTTACATATGACAGTCCCGCCAGCTTTCAGGACCTCGAAAGCGAGACGATGATTCCGGTGGTGCCCGCTGAGCTCGCCGACGACTACCGTACGCTCATCCGGCAGCACACCGACGAACTGAGTCGTCTCTTCACGGGGAGCCAGATCGATTACACGGTACTCGACACGTCCAAGCCGTTGGACTATGCGCTCTTCAGCTATCTTTCCCGCCGCGAGAAGCTGACCAGGGTCCGCTGATGAGTCTCCTCGCACCCCTCTTTCTGCTGGGCCTCGCCGGGCTCGCCATACCGGTCCTGGTGCATCTTACCGAGAGGCAGCGCCGAAACGTGATCGAGTTCCCCTCCCTCATGTTTCTCCGAAGGATCCCTTTCCGCTCGACTCAGCGCCGCAAGATCCACCACTGGTTCTTGCTGGCTATCCGTGCGCTGGCGCTCGCCCTCCTGGTTGTGGCTTTTGCTCGCCCGTTCTTTCAGGATGCCGAGGTGGTCATAGGCTCTACGCTTGGACCTCGCGAGATCGTGGTCGTGGTCGACCGCTCCTACTCCATGGGGCTGGGCGATCGCTGGGAGAGGGCTAAGGAAGCCGCCAGCGGCGTGCTGCAATCGCTTGATCCGTCGGATCGCGCCAGCCTCGTGTTCCTGGGAAGGGGGGCGGACGCCGTTCTCAGATCGAGCTCCGATCGACAACGTCTTCTCACTGCGATCGACACGGCTGCGGTGAGTGATGAGGTGACGCGTTACGGCCCCGCGCTCAAGCTCGCCCAGACGATCGTGGAGGAGTCCGAGCTACCGAACCGCGAGGTCGTGATCGTCAGTGACTATCAGCGCTCCGGCTGGTCCGGCGACGAGGGCGTTACGTTCCCGGCCGGGACCGTGGTCACGCCGATTCAGATCTCCGACGACGTCGTCGCCAACTCCACGGTCACGTCCGTCGCACTGCGGCGGGACTTTTTTTCAGGACGTGAGCGCATGACGGCGACGGCGCGTGTGACCCAGCGCCAAGGCGTTGAAGCCATCCAGCAGCGGATCGTCTTGGAGTTGGATGGCCAGGAGGTCCAAAGCCAGATGGTAAACCTGGATCCGACAGGATCCGCTACGGTGACGTTCGAGCCGTTTACGCTCGGGGAAGCCTACACCCGCGGTGCGATTCGTTTGGCCGGCGACGCACTGCCGCAGGACGATCAACTGCATTTCGTATTGTCTCCGGGCAGAGCCCTACGCGCGCTCATTTTCGAGGGCGGCAATGCGCGTCCCGATGCCAGTCTCTACATCCAGCGAGCCCTCGAGATCAGCGAGGAGTCCTCTTTTCAGGTAGAGATCAGACGATCCACATCGATTTCGGAGGCCGACCTTCAGGCTGCCGCGGTGATCGTGTTGAACGATATACGCTTCCCTCAAGGAGCTACGTCCGAACGCTTGCGCCGATTCGTGGAGGGTGGCGGTGGGCTTCTGATGGTGCTCGGTGAGCGGAGCGCGTGGCAGGGTGGCCTCGAGGATCTGCTGCCCGGACGCTTCGGAGCCGCGCAAGATCATACGCGCCGCGCCGCCCGGCTCGGCTTTCTCGACTACACGCATCCGGTGTTCGAGCTCTTCGGTGGACCCAGGGGTGGAGACTTCGCACGAGCCCGCTTTTTTCGCTCGCGGGCGCTGACAGTGGGCCCCGAGGGCCGGGTGCTCGCTCGGTTCGATGACGGTTCGGTGGCTCTCGCCGAGCGGCGATTGGGTGAAGGCCATGTCTTGGTGTGGGCCAGCACGATGGACTCCTTCTGGAACGATCTGGCAGTCCAACCGGTCTTTCTACCGTTCATCCATCAGCTAGTCCGGCATCTAGGGGGAGAGCGAGAGCGAGTACCTTGGTTCACGGCCGGTCAGGTCATCGATATCGCGGATCCCGACGGAATGGCGTTGGTGATAGACCGGGAGTCCGAATTGGCGGACGACCTGGAGCAGGTGGCGATTACCCCCGGAGGCGGGAGTATCACCTTGCCGGTGACCGGCGGATCCCGTTTTTTGGAGCTGCGGGAGCAGGGTTTCTACGAGGTACGACCGCCGGGAAGCAACCCGGATAGGGCCTTCAGCGTCGCAGTGAATGTCGACGTGGCTGAGTCCGATCTAGACATCATGGATCCCACGGAGTTCGCGGGAGCGGTCGCTCCCAGGGAAACGAGCACCGATTTGGGAGCGAACGGTCTCGCCACTCCGGAAGTTCGGGCGAGGGACCAGGAACGCAGGCAAGCCCTTTGGAGATTTCTGATAGCAGGGGCTCTGATCTTGTTGTTGACCGAGACCGCCGCGTCGAACTGGCTTTCTCGCACGGCGGCGAAGAGATTTGATGGTGGGAGGGAGTATGCAGCGCTCAACACATAGGACCAACCGCCACCCCGAAGTCCTTCGCATGGTGCGTCGGATCCGCCAACGTTGGCGGACTCGGATCGCCATCCGCGGTGCGGCGATCATTCTCGGCGCTGGACTCGTCGCGTTCTTAGTGTCGGTCTATGGACTTGAGTTCTTCCGATTCAGCGCTTCGTCCGTCGTGGCGTTCCGCGCTGTTCTGTGGGTCGTCATGGCAGGACTCACGGTGCGTTATCTCGCCTGGCCCCTCACCCGCCGAGTCTCGGATGAGCAAGCGGCGCTCTATCTGGAGGAAAACGAACCCTCTCTTGAAGCGGCCGTTCTGGGGGCGCTCGAGACCGGTGTGGCGGGAAGCTTCAACTCTGAGGCTCTCGAGGAGCGACTCGTGGAAAGTGCCCTCCACAGAGCTCAAAAGGTCGACTTCGGTCGGCGAATCGAACAGCGGGGTCTCTACAAGGCATCGGGGGCGCTAGCGGGCATCGTCTTCGCAACGCTCGCACTCCTCCTGTTGGGTCCCGCTCAACTTAGACACGGGGCGTCGGCTCTTCTCTTCCCGACGCGAGATGCGGGAGCAGTGAACCCGTACTCCATCCTGGTTGAGCCCGGTGACGTGACCATCGCGCGCGGCTCCGATCAGATCATTGCCGCCCAACTCCAAGGATTCGAGAACGAAGCCGTGCAGGTTTTCTTCAAGTCCGAGTCCTCGGAAGCCTTCGACAGGTTGTCCATGCTCCCCGACGGAGGCGACGGCTTCGAGCTATTGCTGCTCAGCGTCGATCAGAATACGGAGTACTTCGTGGAATCCGCCGGAATTCGCTCCGCGACCTTTGAGATCGAGGTGGCCGATCTGCCGTACGTAGACCGCCTCGAGCTCGAGTATCGCTTTCCTTCCTACACCGGGCTGCCGCCCCGAACCGTGGAGGTGGGAGGAGACATCGCCGCACTGAAGGGCACAACCGTGACGTTGAGGGTTTTCCCCACGATGCTCACACCCGGCGGACGCTTGTTGGTGGATTCCCAGCCGGTCGAACTCGTCGACGAGGGAGATGGCACGTTGACGGGTAGCCTGACGGTGCAAACCGATGGCTACTACCACATCGAGTTGGCTCGAGCCGACGGTAGTCTCGTGCCGGCCTCACCACAGTACACGATCGACGTTCTCACCGATCAGCCACCCTCGGTGTCCTTCTCTAAGCCCGGACGGGACACGCGGGCCAGTACCATCGAAGAGCTGTTTCTAGAGGCGAGGGCGGACGACGACTTCGGCGTCGCGGAGCTGCTCCTCATCTACTCGGTCAATGGCGGTCCCGCTGATACGATTTCCATGTTCGACGGGCGATCGGTTCCCGAGGTGACGGCAGGCCATACCCTCTACCTCGAGGAGTTCGGCCTCGAACCCGGTGATCTCGTTTCCTATTATGCCCAGGTGAATGACAACAACCGGGCGCCAGAGAGCCGGGCCGTCACCAGCGACATCTACTTCGTCAAGATCCGTCCCTTCCGAATCGATTACCGTCAGGGCGAGGAAGCGGGAGGAGGAGGAGGCGGTGGCGGTGGTGGTGGCCCCGCTGACGAGGGCCTCTCCGAGCTGCAAAAAGAGGTTGTCGCCGCAACGTTCAACATAATGCGAGACCGGGAACGGTACGGCGAGTTGGAGTTCCAAGAGAACCTGGTAAGTGTGCGGTTGGGGCAGGCCCGGGTCCGAGAGCAAGTGGAGGGACTGCTACAGCGTCTGCTCGCTCGTGGAATGGCGTCGGACCCCCAGTTCGAGCGTATTGCCGAATTGCTCCCCAAGGCTGTGGAGGAGATGAAGGCCGCTGAGGTGAGTCTGGAAGCAGCCGAACCAGAGTCCGCCCTTCCACCGGAACAAAGAGCTTTGTTGAATCTCCAGAAGGCCGAGGAGACCTATGAAGCCGTGGTCTCCCAGGGAGGACAGGGCGGCGGGGGCGGCGGCGGGGGCGCAAGCGCGGAAGATCTTGCGGACCTCTTCGAGCTCGAACTCGACAAGCTGAAGAATCAGTACGAGACGGTGCAGCGGGGGGAACGTCGCGAAGCGTCTGAACAGCTAGAAGAAACGCTGGAGCAGCTGAAGGAGCTCGCGAGGCGGCAACAGCAAGAGGCCGAGCGCCAGAGACGTGCCTCGGCCCAGCAGGGCGGTGCAGGAGGCAGTGCTAGCCGAAGTCAGCGACAGCTCGCCGACGAAACCGAGGAAGCGGCCCGGCAGTTGGAGCGGCTGGCTCGCGAGATCAACGACCAGCAATTGATGGAAGCTGCAGGAGAGATACAGGACGCGGCCAATGACATGCGTCGCTCCGCAGCCTCGAATGGCAGCAGCTCGGGGTCGGCAGACGCGGGCTCGGCCCTCGACCGCCTCGAGGAGGCCCGCCGCCGTCTGGAGCGAGACAGGGTGAGTCGGCTGCGGGAGGATGCAGAAGAGGCCCTTCGGAGGACCCAGGACCTGGCTGCCGAGCAGCGCGAGATTCAGGACCAGATGGCCCGTCTGGGAGAAGAGGGCGGCGGCGACGTCAGAGAGGCTGCGCGACGATTGTTCGAGCGGAAAGAAGCGATGGCCGAGGAGTTGGCTGATCTCGAAAGCCAGATCGACAGACTGTCCAGTGATGCTCGCTCGGATCAGCGGGAGACGTCCGACCGTCTCAAGGAGGCCGCCAACTCAATTCGGGACAACAAGCTCAAAGAGCGCGTCCGATACTCTAGAGGTCTCATTGGGACGCGAGATCAAGATTATACAGGGGAGTTCGAGGCGGAAACGACTCGCGCGGTCGACGAACTCCAGCAGCGCTTGGAGGAGGCCGTGGAGGCGGTGGGTAACTCCCCGGAGAATCAGCGGGCAGAGGCCCTGGACCGGGTGAGAGACCTCACCCGAGGCGTGGAGTCACTCTCACGACGCCTCGACGAACGCAGAGACCGCGGTGCGGGGGGTCAGGAGAACCAACAGGGTGAGGGCCAACAGGGACAAGGCCAGGGACAGGGTGGAGACGAGCAGGGCGAGGGGCAAGGCCAAGGACAGGGCGAGGGGCAAGGACAGGGCAGCGGGCAAGGCGGTGAGGGCGGAAGACGCCTGGACGGCGGCGGCGGTTCTCCGAGAGGTGGAAATGCCAGTTCGCGACCTGGAGCCATGGCGCCTGGAGAAATCCGTCAAACACGCCGTGAAGTTCAAGAGCGCATTCGGGAAGCCGTCGACCTCCAGCGCCTTCTGCAGGAGGAGGAGCTGAACACCGAGCAACTCAATGACGTCATAGCGGCCCTTCGCGCTTTGGATCGGGATCGCGTTTACACGGACGTGGGAGAGGTGGCAAGGCTTCAGTCGCAGATTATCGAGGGGCTGAAGCAGTTGGAGTTTGGGCTCCGCCGCGAGTCGGAAGGGAACGACAGGGACCGGGTTTTTCTGTCGGGTTCTGATGAGGTACCGACGGGGTTCCGCCGCTTGGTGGAAGAGTACTATAAGGCGCTTTCGAGGCAGCCCGGTGGCTGATTGAGCCGTGTGATCAGATTCGTGGCTGTTCGCCCATGAAGGTCGGGGTTCTGATCCTCAACTTTGGAGAGCCCGAGAACGCGACCCTCGAGGAGGTCGTTCCGTTCCTGGAACGAATATTCGCCCGAAACGCGTCGTTGGAGCCCGGCAAGAGCGCCGAGAGTCGAGCCCACAAGCTCGCCAAGGACCGTGCTCCGGGCCTGATCGAGGAGTTCAAGAGGATCGGCGGGTCCCCGTTGAACGTACAGGCCCGAAAACAAGCCCGCATGGTCGAACTCACCCTCAAGCGCCGAGGCTTCGACGTGCGGTGCTACTCTGGACACCAGTTCACGGAGCCGTTCATCAAGGCGGCGGTGGCTGCGGCCGAGTCGGATGGCGTGGAGAAACTCGTGGCTCTCCCTGTCTATCCTCTATGCGGGATGTCGACGACTGTAGCCGCTTTGGAGGATGTCCAGGCGGCTCTCGAGGATCTTCCGCGGACGATTCCTGTGCGGGAGATCACGGGGTGGCACAGGCACCCGGACTACGCACGGTTGCGAGCCGATAATATTCTCGACTTCGTGAGTAGGGAGGGCGTCGACCTTCACGCCTCCGATACCAGACTCGTGTTCTCGGCCCACGGTACGCCCATCAAGTACCTGAAGAGCGGTCCCAGGTATGTGGAGTATGTCGAGGAGACGTGCCGGGCGATCGCGCGGGCGCTAGGGACCAAGGATTATCTGCTCGGATATCAGAACCATACGAACAGAGACATCAAGTGGACGTCTCCATCGATCGACGATGTGGTCCAAGGCCTCGAGGGCTCCCGCATCGTGGTCGAATCAGTCAGCTTCATGCATGAACAATCCGAGACGCTCGGCGATCTCGATGGTGACCTCAAAGAGCTCGCCGAGAGCTCGGGACTGGAATTCCATCGAGTGCCCATTCCCCATGATGATCCCCGCTTTGCAGCTCTCTTGGCGGACCTGGTGGAGGACGCTCTCAGAGTGGAGCCGATCATGGGCGAACTGGGATTGCGGCGCTGTATGTGTCGCCCGAGCCTTGTCACGTTTTGCCTCAACGCCGCGGAATGAGGGCGACGCGGCCCGGCGATTAGTTCGATCCCTTCCGAGGATCGATCGACCCGGGGGTCGTCGCAAGATTCCGAGCTAAGCGTTTCGCCTCTCCGATCCGGCCCAGGATGCCCGGTCGGGCCGAGTAGTTGGAGCAAATCGACAGCCCTCTCGGCAGGTCGACATTCAGGAGAGCATCCCAACTCGTGTCCCACGCGGGCATTCTCGTTCGCGAAACTTTGAGCATTTCCGCGGAGTATCCCGTCACCCGCTCGAACTCCCGGCAGGCCGTGACGCCGATCACTTCGTCCTCGAAGGCCGGCAACTCGGGGTTTTTCATACCTCCGAGATACGCGGTGTAGAGACCAGAGCGACCGAAAATACTGTGGTTCCAGGTCACGCCCCGCGTCTCGAGGGCTTCCCCGAACGCCACCTGGTAGCCCAGGCCTCGTAAGTCGGCCTCCGACCGCATGTGCACAAGGGCGAGAGGATTATAGTTCAGGCTCCCGAGTCCAGCCGCGAGCCGAGGACAATCCACCTCCAGCACCCTAGCCGCCGCATCGGCCGGACAGGCCAGTACGACATGGTCGACTCGCTCTGTGTGGTCATCCAAAACGACCTCCCATTCGTCGGCACGCCCGTCGGCACACCTCCGGAGGGTGCGGACCGGGCAGCCGAGTCGCACACGTCCTGCCAGCCCTCTGCATAGGGCCAGTGGGAGGGCACCGAGGCCACTAGGAAAGGAGCAGGGTGGAGCGCTGGCAGCCTCGCCGGCACCCCGTATCATCCGCCACAGGATACTCCGGCGCACACCGAGATGTGTAAGGGTCTGAGCCAGCGCGTGTCCCACCGGCATGACGTCGGGGTCGGACGCATACAGCCCGCCGTAGAGGGGGCCGAGGAGACGCTGATAGGCTGTACGGCCGAACTTCCTGCGGAGAAATGGTCCGACGGCCTCGCCGTCCCTAGGTCCGGCTGTCAGTGGTTCCGCGAGCACCCGGATCTTGCTCGACCAAGGCAGCAAGTCCGTGCAGAGCGCCTGTCGAAAAGTAAGCGGAGCCTGTCGTAGGCGCCCGCGAGAGTACACGAAAAGGGGAAGATCTACGTCCGCAGTCACCACCTCATCCGCGAGGCCAACGCTCGCCACGAGGTCTCGCAGAGCCGGAGAAAGACGAGCTCTTTGCGGCCCGAATTCCAGCACGAGGTCCCCGTGCGGCTCGGACCGAAGGACACCACCTGGCCGATCAGCAGCTTCCCAAACCACGACATCGGCTCCGAGCGCAACGAGCTCATGTGCGAGAACGAGCCCGGAAATGCCCCCTCCTACGATTCCTATCAACGGTTCCTCCGCCCCTTCACGTGGAAGGGCATTGAGTCCGACCCAAGACCATAACTCCGCCCGAGTCTACTGCGAACGACCGTATTTTCAACAAGACACTTGACATCATCGCTAGTTCGAGCAAATTTAGGCTTACCTAATATTCATATTTGGCTAGCCTCAACCAGAGCTCGTCATGTCGGAACAGACCCAGGGCGAGAACCGCGATCCCCCCGATGGTAACACGGCGAATAGAGGGGACACACACCCAATCTCTCGGCGGCGCCTACTCCGATCCGGCGTTGTCGGGGCGGTCGGCCTCGCCGCTGGTTCCGGCGCGCTGACCGCAGCGCGTTCCGAGGGCACCCGATCGGTCCCGGGCGGAGCCGGCATGGCACACGCCCCCGAACTCTCGGGAGTTATGGGCGATGTGGATCCGAACGGATTCGACGCCACGTCCTTCCTCAAAGCGTTCGACTACGGCGAGGTCTCCACTCTTCCCGACGGCCAGGTCCTTCGAGAGTACGAGATCTTGGCCACAGATCGCGACATCGAAGTCGCTCCGGGGGTCTACTTCGCCGCGTGGACATACAACGGCACGGTGCCCGGACCCACCATCCGCTGCACCGAAGGTGACCGGCTCAAAGTGAATTTCGTGAACGCGGGCAGTCATCCCCATACGATTCACTTCCACGGGATTCACGCCGCGGACATGGACGGGGTCTTCGAGGTGGTTCAGCCGGGAGAGACCTTCGTGTACGAGTTCGACGCCGCACCGGTCGGATTTCACCTGTACCATTGCCATTCCATTCCTCTCAAGCGTCACCTCCACAAAGGCTTATATGGCGCCTTCATCATCGACCCGAAGGACGGGCGACCTGAAGCAAACGAGATGGTGATGATGATGAATGGGTTCGACACCAACTTCGACGGCGACAACGAAGTCTACGCGGTGAACACGGTGGCCTTCCACTACCAGAAGCACCCGATCGAGATCGAGCAGGGAGAGCTGGTGCGTCTCTACGTCGGGAATATGACGGAGTTCGATCCCGTGAACTCGTTTCACCTGCACGGCAACTTCTTCCGTCTGTACCGGACAGGTACGGATCTCGAGCGCCACGAATGGACGGATACGGTGATGATGTGCCAGGGAGAGCGAGCGGTGCTGGAATTCACATACGATTTTCCAGGGAAGTACATGTTCCACGCTCATCAGAGCGAGTTTGCCGAGCTCGGCTGGATGGGAATCTTCGATGTTAAGCCGAGGACCGTGACGTGACGAACGCCTCCCCGGAGCATGGAAACGCACCCCCGGAGCAGAACCAGAAGGTGGGTCAGGCGCCGGGGCGCGTGCCTCTCGCGGCCAAGGGACTCGGTCCGCTCCTCCTTCTGGGCGTGTTTCTGGTCTTGTTCGTCCAGTTCGGTCCGGTCGGCGTCTTCAGGGCGGCTTTTCCACCGATCGAGGAGCTCACGATCGACCGGGTGACCTTTCCCGAGGCGGGCCTCGTCCGTGTCCACCTCGTAAACGGCGGTCCCGAGCCCGTGACGATCGCGCAGGTCCAGGTAGATGAAGCGTATTGGGAGCACTCGGTTACGCCCGATCGGGAGGTGGGCAGGCTCGAGAACGTCGAGGTCGAAATCCCCTATCCCTGGGTAGACGGCGACCCGCTCGAAATCTCCATCGTAAGCTCCACTGGCACGACCTTCACGACGGAGGTCGCGGTCGCGACGCAGTCACCCCAGGTCACGGGCAGGTACGTCGCCACCTTCGCCCTCCTCGGCGTCTACGTTGGTGTCATTCCGGTATTCCTAGGGCTGCTCTGGCTTCCTTTCCTCGCTGGAATCAGCCGTCGCTGGATGGACTTTTTTCTCAGTTTGACAGTCGGTTTGCTCCTCTATTTGGCCGTTGATGCCCTCGAAGGAGCGTTGGAACTGACCGGGCAGGTCGCGTCGGCATTCCAGGGCCTGGGCCTCATCGTGATCGGTGTAACGGCGACACCTCTGGCCATCCATGCCTTGGGTCGCCTGCGTAGTGACAAGGGTGGTTTAACAGGGCCGGTGGGGCTGGCAACCCTTATCGCCTTCGGGATCGGTCTCCATAACCTAGGCGAGGGTCTCGCGATCGGATCCGCGTATGCTACCGGCGAAGTCGCGTTGGGAACCGGCCTCGTCTTCGGCTTTCTGCTCCACAACACGACAGAGGGGCTTGGGATCGTTGCCCCCCTGGCGCGTTCGCGTCCGTCACTGACGACGTTGGTGATACTCGGTCTGGTCGCAGGTATCCCAACCATCTTCGGCACCTGGATCGGTGGTTTCTCGTATTCGCCCGTCGCGAGCGTCCTCTTTCTCGCGATCGGGGCCGGTGCGATCATCCAAGTCATTCTGGTGCTGGCTCAAGCTCTTCGATCGGAGGGCCACGAGGGCTTTTCAGGTGCCCTCAACGCCGCGGGCTTGGTTACGGGACTGGTCCTCATGTATGCTACGGGACTCTTCGTGGCAGCCTGAGCTGCATCCCGCAGCAGAACAGGTCCGATCCGGCGCCAACCGCCGGCCCTTAGCGGGCCCCTAGCGCGCCCTTAATCCGAGCGATCATCCCAATGAGCGACCAGCAGTTCATCTACGTGATGAAGGACCTCCGCAAGATCGTCCCGCCCAAGCGGGAGATCCTCAAGGGCATATGGCTCTCCTTTTTTCACGGAGCGAAGATTGGCGTCGTCGGCCCCAACGGCTCCGGTAAAAGCACGCTGCTGAGGATCATGGCCGGCCTCGACGACGACTTTCTCGGTGAGGCCTGGTCCGCCAAGGGCACGCGTATCAGCCATCTGCCACAAGAGCCGGAACTCGACCCCGAGCTCGACGTGCAAGGCAATGTGGAGGTGGCCGTTCGCAAAACGCGCGAACTTCTCGCAGAATTCGAGCAGATCAGCGCGAAATTCGCCGAAGTTACGACGGACGAGGAGATGAATGCGCTCCTCAAGACACAGTCAAAGCTCCAAGATCACATCGACGCGTCCAACGCCTGGGACCTCGACCGGAAGGTGGAGATCGCCATGGACGCCCTCCGCCTCCCTCCTCCGAATACGAACGTCGCTACGTTGTCGGGTGGGGAGCGACGCAGGGTGGCCCTTTGCCGGGTCCTTCTCGAGGATCCGGACATGCTTCTCCTCGACGAGCCCACCAACCACCTCGACGCCGAGTCTGTCGCCTGGCTCGAGCGCTACCTGGCGGAGTTCTCGGGAACGATCGTGGCGATCACACACGACCGGTACTTCTTGGACAACGTGGCGGAGTGGATTCTCGAGCTGGATCGTGGCGCGGGTGTTCCTTGGAAAGGAAACTACTCTTCCTGGCTCGAGCAGAAGAGTGAGCGTCTCCGAGTCGAGGAAAAACAGGCGTCGGCCCGTCAGGGCACTTTGGCCCGCGAGCTGGAATGGATCCGCATGGCGCCACGAGCCCGGCACGCCAAGGGTAAGGCTCGTATCGGTGCGTACGAAGAGCTGTTGGCACAGGATGAACGCGAGCAGATCCGCACCGCCGAGATCCTGATTCCGAAGGGCCCACGACTGGGAAACGACGTCGTAATCTGTGACGGTGTATCGAAGAGCTTCTCCGATCACCCGCTGTTCGACGGCCTTTCGTTCACTGTTCCCCCTGGAGCGATCGTCGGGATCATCGGAGCCAATGGAGCGGGGAAAACAACACTGTTCCGCATGATCACCGGCCAGGAGGAGCCCGACCGCGGGACCATCCGAGTGGGGCAAACGGTCCAGCTCGCCCACGTGGACCAGTCCCGATCGGACCTCGATTCCGACAAGACGGTGTTCGAGGAGATCGCCCAAGGAATGGAGATCCTGCAGTTCGGCCGGGTGGAGGTGAACCCTAGAGCCTATCTGTCCTGGTTCAACTTCCGGGGTGCCGACCAACAGAAGAAGGTCGGCGTTCTCTCCGGTGGAGAGCGGAATCGTCTACACCTGGCCAAGCTCCTGAAGGAGGGGGGAAATCTCATCCTGCTCGACGAGCCTACCAACGACCTCGACGTCGATACGCTTCGGGCGCTCGAAGACGCACTGCTCTCCTTCGCGGGATCGGTGATGGTCATTTCCCACGATCGCTGGTTCTTGGATCGGATCGCGACGCACATCCTCGCCTTCGAGGGGGACAGCAAGGCGGTGTGGTTCGAGGGGAACCACCAGGAGTACGAACAGGACCGAAGGCGCCGTCTCGGCCCCGAGGCAGATCAACCCCATGGGATCAAATACAAGCGTCTGGCACGATAATGGCACTACGGAGTCATGAACTCCGTGTGAAGTCCTTTTTCGATGCCTATCTTTGAATATGCTTATCCCTCAGACAGCCGATATTCGGATATCGGGGCCGATGCATAGGGGCCACAGATGAGTGAGATGATAGAGCCTGAGGAGTTGGACGAAGAAGACTCCGAACTATCGCTCAGTGAGCTCGGCGAGCGTGATGCCGCGTTGGCCGCGGTATTACGCGAACAGAGTGAGAAAGCCGAGGTCGAGGCGCACACCCGCGAGGTCCGAATCCGGAGACAGGGCATCGGGGCGAGGCACCTGACCCTGTTGGTGGCAACGGTCCTTTCGATCTGGTTCTGGATCTTCCCCCGTTTATTCTACAGGTCACAGCCGCCGCACCGCCGCCACTGGAGGTGGAAGAGGCGACCCTGAGACTCGTGATGTATTTTCAGACGCAAAAAATCGAACAGTACCGCCTCGACACCGGGCGCGTGCCCATCGAACTCGAGGACGCCGGACCGGTATTCCCAGGAATGGAGTACATCCGCCTCACCAACAGGGATTACCGAATCCTGGGACGCACCTCCCGAGTGGTCCTTTCGTACTCATCTGCAGAACCTATGGACCTCTTCGTCGGACCGGGTGCCGAGATTCTTGATCTGACGGTGATGAATTGAGCGGCGCAAAAAAGAAGAGGGGCTTCACCATAATCGAGGCGGTCACGGTCGTAATGGTCGTGGGCGTTGTTACGCGTATCGCTGTCCCGCAGATGCAGGAGGTGCTCACGCGGGCGCGCGCCACGGAGATCAGAGCCTCGTTCCGGGTCGTAGAAGAGGCGGCGACGCGACTGTCGGTGGAGAACAACCCTCGGCCGGAGGATGCTCTCCCGGGAATCGTTCCGGATCCCCTGCTGGAGAAACTCCCCGAAGGATTTTCATTCGACCGCGAGAGATATCAACTCGATTGGGAGAACTGGACCCTCCCGGGCGGAATGCCGAACGATCCCACTATCAGAGGGCTGATAGGCATCTCGATCACGACCTCCGACCGAGCTCTGGGTATGGCACTAATGGACGTGACCCCCCTGAACGCCAAGTTCAGCCTCGGTGAGACCTATACCTTCATATTTGCAACGCAGTAGCCGCCCAGAGGCCGCCCAGAGGCGGTTACTGGAGAACCATCCCCTCCAAGATCCGACGCAGCGTCATGATCCGGGTCTCGAGCTCCTCCTCGAGCACCTCCAAGCGCTCATAAGCATCTCGTCCAGGCTTCTGGTCGGCTCTCGACGTCATCCCGTAGAGGTAATTCAGCTGGGCGACTAGCATCGGCTGTTGATAGCTACCCTCGGGTATGGTGACCAGCGCGCGCTCGATCTCTATCAAGGCCCCCAGCGCAATCCGAGCCCGTTGCTCTGCCGCGCCTCCCATCTCGATGCCCATCTCCATCTGTGCCTTCCCATCCTCCAGGTCTACGACAGCCTGCTGGGCGTCGATGATCGCATCACGAATCCGCATGTTGAGCGCGAACTGCTCCTCGAGATCGGCCATCGTGACATTGTCAGCCGCAACGCGTGGATCGATGAGGATCTCAAGTGGCTGCGTTGCCTCCCGTCCCGCAAGCGTCAGTTTGACCTGATATCGCCCTGGAACGGCCAAGGGACCCCGACCCGCAGAACCGCCGGGATATTGTAGGTCCCAGACCATCCTGTGCATGCCAGAAGAAGCGTCGAGCCGAGGAGCTCCGGATCGTTGCCTCTCGGGTGCCCTCATATTCTGAAACTCCTCGTACTCATAGCCACCCTCGGCACTGGTAAAGCCCCGGACACGATTTCCGTCGGAGTCATAGACCTCGATCGTCACTCGACCACGGACGTCAGGACCGATGTAGTAGTTGATGATGGCCCCCGTCTGTGGATACTCGGGCGCGCTGGGATCCCCTTGTCCCCCTCCGAACCCTCTCCCTCCTCCACGCAATCGATAGACCACACGAGGCTCGAAGAGGTGGGCCGAGGACGCCGCGACGACTTCATCCAGCTCGTAAAGGGGTGAAAGGTCGTCGAGTATCCAGAATGAACGACCCATCGTGCCGACAACCATGTCTTGCTCATGGATCTGGATATCGGTTATGGGCGTAACCGGCAGATCGAACTGGAACGATTGCCAGTGGCCACCGTCGTCGAACGATACGAACATGCCGAACTCCGTTCCGGCGTACAGCAGCCCGGGACGATTCGGATCCTCACGAACGACACGGGTCGGATAGTCTCCCGGAATCCCATTGCTTCCGTCGGTCAGCAGGGTCCAGGTCCTGCCGTAGTCCTCGGTGCGATAGATGTAGGGCCGGAAGTCATCGAGAAGGTACCGATAGCCAGCCACATAAGCTTTCGCCGGATCGTGAGGAGAGGGATCGATGTTCTGGATCCGACCCTCGGGTGGCATTTCCGGAGGTGTGACATTTGCCCAACTGTCTCCGCCGTCCCGCGTCACATAAACGGGGCCGTCGTTGGAGCCGGTCCAGATGACACCCGAGGCGACGGGAGACTCCTCGATCACGTAGAGCGTGCTGTAGTGCTCCTCGCCAGTTATGTCCCGCGTAATCGGTCGTCCCGAGATGACCTGACGCTCTGGGCGGAAGGCCGTGAGATCGGGGCTGATTTGCTCCCAGGTGACTCCCTCGTCCCGGGTCCGATGAACGAACTGCGACCCATGGTAGACGGTGTTCGGATCGTGCGGAGAGACCTCGATCGGAACGACCCTCTGGAAGCGATACGGGAGATCGGCGGGATTGTGGCCGTAAATGTTGACCGCACCCACGTAGTATTGTTTCTCCTGTCCCGTGAGATGATTGTACCGTCCGAATCGTCCCTTGCAGTTCGAGTACACAATGTTCGGGTCCCCCGGTTTCGGAACCGCGGGGCCGGTCTCGCACCCTCCGATGGCCTTCCAATAGCTCGACGGCCCCGTGAGTGAGCTCTCTTCGGGCGTCCGGCTTGGGACCATGATCGTCGAGTTGTCCTGCTGGCCCGCATAGATCCAGTAGGGGAACCGGTCGTCGACGTGAACCTGGTAGAGCTCCGCCGTCGGCTGATTGTTCTGCGTCGACCACGTCACTCCACCGTCCCGGGTCACATTAGCACCCCCGTCGTTGGATTGGACCATGACTCTGGGGTCGTCGGGGTTGATCCACAGGTCGTGATTATCCCCGTGAGGGGTCGACGCCCGTACGAACGACCCGCCGCCGTCCGTCGACTTCCAGAACTGCGTGGCATTCACGTATACGATGTCGGCATCCGTCGGGTCAGCATCGACATTCGTATAGTAGAATGGGCGATCCATGATGGGCAAAAAGTTGCTGGCCAGTCGCCATGTCGCTCCCGCATCATCGGAGCGATACAGCCCCTCCTCCGGCTCCGTGGTCTCGACGAGCGCATAGACCCGATCGGGGTCGTCCGCCGATACGGCGAGATCGATCTTCCCAATGAGGCCTCGGGGCAGTCCGTTCTCGAGGCGAGTCCAACTATCTCCACCGTCCGTCGAACGCCAGATGCCGTCCTCCCCTCCCGAGGCCTCCATCCCGCTGATGATGGTCCAGGGCTTCCGCTCTGCCCGCCACATGGCGGCATAAAGCGTCTGAGGATCGGTCGGATGCATCTCGAGGTCGACGGCGCCCACAGAGTCGGAGGTGGACAAGACGTGCTCCCAACTCGATCCGCCGTTTCGGCTCCGATATACACCCCGCTCCGGATTGGGACCGAACGCGTGGCCGAGCGCGGCCACGTATACGAGGCCTGGGTTCTCGGGATGAATGACCACAGCACCGATCTGACCGGCTTCGGGTAGCCCGAGATGGGTCCATGTCTGGCCAGCATCACCGGATCGGTAAACACCCCGACCCGCGATGACATTGCTTCGGATGCCGTCCGAGCCGGTTCCGACGTAAACGACGTTCGCGTTTGAACGTGCAACCCGGATCGCGCCGATGGAGCCGGTCGCGAAGTACCCGTCCGACACGTTTCGCCAGGCGTTCCCATAGTCGGTCGTCTTCCAAACTCCGCCGCCCGAAGCTCCCATGTAAAAGGTCTCCGGCGTGGCGGCGTGTCCTGCCACGGCGGTCACGCGCCCACCGCGCGTCGGACCGATCATCCGGTAATCCATGCCACTGAACAGGGACGGGTCCACCTGGGCAGTGAGGCCAGGAGCGTACAGGAGGGCAGGCAGGGTCAAGACCGATCCCAGTAGTATCCTACGAGCGACTCTCATCAACATGTCATGGACTCCCGAACAGCGTGGTTCTCCGACTGGCGCAAAGGGGTGGGCAGACAACGGACCGATACCCCTGGACCATGGATTGTGCGGTGATACCGGCTCTTGGTCAACGACCATCAAAGTGGCGGAGGACGAGACAGCGCTTACAATCCCGCTCGCCACGACCGAGCCACTCCACTATCTTGTCATCGTACCGCCAGGGGTACCCCTACGGGGTTGAGAGAGTCCCTTGGAACCTGATCCGGCTGACACCGGCGTAGGGAGAGCGGAATGTTGCCATTGAAGAGACCTATGAGAGCCGCCCGGCTAGTCGCCGGAGCGGCCTTTTACATGGAGCCGGAGCGGGAGTTCGATCCCGGAGGAGATGCTCGTGCCTGAGAAGAACGGCGTCACTGCCAGCGAAAGTCACCATGCGACTCACGACGCGGTCCATGACTATGGATCCGCCTTCCCGAACTCCCGCAAGGTCTTCGTGGAGGGCCGGCACGGGGTCCGTGTGCCGATGAGGGAAATTGCGCTGGCTGGTGGGGAACCGCCGCTCCGGGTAAGCGACACCAGTGGCCCATTGGATGGCGATCCTCACACAGGGCTTCCGAAGCTACGGACGGAGTGGATCGCAGAACGGGGCGGGATCATCGAGGGAGAAACGACCTACCGGCCCCTCGACCCGGACAAGTCCGCGCCGATCCCGGAGGCACTGCAGAACCGCCCTCTCCGCTCGACGGGTGGTCCCGTCACGCAGATGTGGTACGCGCGCAAAGGCGACATCACTCCTGAGATGGAATTCGTCGCTATTCGGGAGGGCATGGACGCGGAGTTCGTCCGAAACGAAGTCGCCGTGGGCCGGGCGATCATCCCCGCCAACATCAACCACCCCGAGTCCGAACCGATGATCATCGGACGCGCCTTCCGCGTGAAGATCAACGCCAACATCGGCAACTCCGCCGTGGGCTCCTCCATCGACGAAGAGGTCGAGAAGCTGACGTGGGCGACCCTTTGGGGCGCCGACACCGTGATGGATCTTTCCACCGGCAAGAACATCCATGAGACTCGTCAATGGATCGTTCGGAACTCTCCCGTGCCCATCGGAACGGTGCCGATCTATCAGGCGCTCGAGAAGGTCAACGGGGTCCCGGAGGACCTCACGTGGGACGTGTACCGCGACACGCTCATCGAACAGTGCGAGCAGGGAGTCGACTACTTTACGGTGCACGCGGGAGTCCTCCTGCGCTACGTACCAATGACGGCGAACCGCATGACAGGCATCGTCTCTCGGGGCGGAGCGATCATGGCTAAGTGGTGTCTAGCACACCACTTAGAGAGCTTCCTGTACACGCGCTTCGAGGACATCTGCGAGATCATGGCCGCGTACGATGTAGCCTTTTCGTTGGGAGACGGGCTCCGGCCCGGCGCACTCGCGGACGCCAACGACGAGGCCCAGTTCGCCGAGCTGCACACCCAGGGTGAGCTAACACGGATAGCCTGGAAGCACGATGTCCAGGTCATGTGCGAGGGGCCGGGCCACGTCCCCATGCACATGATCAAAGAGAACATGGACAAGCAACTCGAGTGGTGTGACGAGGCGCCTTTCTACACTCTGGGACCGCTGACGACCGACATCGCGCCCGGGTACGACCACATCACGAGCGCCATCGGGGCCGCCCAGATCGGCTGGTACGGAACGGCGATGCTCTGCTACGTGACGCCGAAGGAGCACCTGGGTCTTCCGAATCGCGAGGATGTGAAGGCGGGCGTGATCACGTATCGCATCGCAGCCCACGCCGCCGACTTGGCCAAGGGACACCCGAGGGCGCGGGAGTGGGACGACGCAATCTCCAAGGCCCGCTTCGAGTTCCGGTGGGAGGATCAGTTCAACTTGGCGCTCGACCCGATCACTGCTCGCGAATTCCACGATGAGACGCTGCCAGCGGAGGGGGCCAAGGTGGCCCACTTCTGTTCTATGTGCGGCCCGAAATTCTGCTCGATGAAGATCACGCAGGATATTCGCGACTACGCCTCGGTACTGGAGGGGGGGGGAAGTGGCCGGCCAGCAGCCGACGTGGACGCTGACTCCATCCGTGCCGGGCTCGAGGAAAAAGCTGCCGAGTTCCGCGACAAGGGCAGCGAGATCTACGTGGACGCGACCGGGACCCTGACGTAACGTGGGCTTACGTCGGGGGCGTCGGCTATCGCCAGCGCTCTTGGAGCTTCGAGAGGACGTCGGCGCCGGGACATAGTTTTTCAAACGGCACCTCCACGAGGGGCTGGTCCACGGTATTCTCAAAAGCGTGCATATCGAGACTGGTGGGCTCGATATAGAGCAACCCGGTCGCCACTTCGCCCCTCCCGTGCAGCTCCTTCAGGTGTGCGGACGCGCCGTTCATGTCCGTGGGATCATACCCTTCATCGACCGATCGAAATCGCACTACGCTCCCGTCGTGCATCGTAACCGACGTCGATTGGCCGTCATCCTGTTCGGCCTTCAGTCCCGTACGCAGTGGAACGAAGTCGGTGTCCACCACTTCATGTCCATGGACGCGCGTATGGGCATAACTCTTCGTCGAGCCCTCATGATCGTTGAAAGTCACGCACGGAGAGATCACATCGACCAGAGCAAAGCCTCGATGACTCAGCCCCGCCTTGATGAGCGGTACGAGTTGACGCTTGTCGCCGGAAAAGCTGCGCGCTACGAACGACGCCCCTAGTGTCATCGCCAACGAGGCGGGATCGATGGGCTTCATTCGGTTCTCTTCGCCTTTCTTCGCCCGTGATCCTACATCCGCCGAGGCGGAGAACTGCCCCTTGGTGAGGCCATAGACGCCGTTGTTCTCCAAGACATACAACATGTTCACGTTACGGCGGATGGCGTGGCAGAGTTGACCGAGTCCGATGGAGAGCGAATCGCCATCACCAGAGATACCGATGTAGACGAGGTCCCCGTTGGCCGCGTTTGCGCCGGTGGCGATGGACGGCATTCGACCGTGGACCGAGTTGAAGCCGTGGGCTTCCTTCAGAAAATAAGCGGGGGTCTTGGAGGAACAACCGATGCCGCTGAGCTTGGCTGCCCGATGTGGCGGAATCTCCAGTTCATAGAACGCCTGGACGATCGCTGCGGTCACCGAATCATGTCCGCACCCCGCGCACAGGGTCGACATGGACCCTTCATAATCACGCTGAGTGAGGCCCAGTCGGTTGCGTTTCAGAGACGGATGCCGAACCGCCGGTTTTGCTGTCTGTGACATTCGACTCTCTACTCCACTACTGCAGGAACGAGCCCCAGGCGCTCTCGGACGCCATCGAGCACGACTTCGGCGCTCAGCGGATTGCCCTTATAGTCGAGAATCGACACCACGGCCTTTTTCTCGACATCGGTTTCGAGGATCAGCAGCCGCCTGAGCTGCGCATCCCTGTTCTGCTCGACCACGATGTTGAGCTCGTGGGCGAGGAGAAACTCCTCGACCGACTTCGCGAACGGGAAACCTCTGACCCGGAGAAAGTCGACAGCCGTACCTTCCTCCGCGAGTTCCTCGATCGCCTCCAACACGGCCCCTCGACACCCCCCGATCGTGACGATGCCCACGGTAGCGCCCGGCGCCTCGATGATCTCGGGTTCGGGCAGCGCCTCGGCCGCACTGTCTACCTTTTCTGCGAGCCTGTCCATGACCTCCTGGTACAGGTCTCCGTCCTCGGTATACCGGCCGAAGCGGTCGTGGCCGGAGCCCCTAGTGAAGTAGGCGCCCTTGGGATCGACTCCGGGCAGCGTTCGATATGGGATCCCATCTCCATCGACATCCATGTATCGATAGAACTCTTGGACGTCCTTGAGCTCCTCCGCTGATAAAATTTTTCCGCGGTCCGGCTGGTAGCCGTCGTCCCACTCCAGTCGGTCGCACATCCAGTCGTTCATACCGATGTCCAGATCGGAGACCACGAACACCGGCGTCTGGAATCGCTCTGTCAGATCGAAGGCGTCGACTGAGAAGTGGAAGCACTCACCGGGATCCGCCGGGAAGAGCACGATGTGCTTCGTGTCTCCGTGAGACGCGAAGACAACCTGCAACAGGTCCCCCTGTTGAGTACGCGTGGGCATGCCCGTAGACGGACCGGTACGCTGAATGTCGAACAGGACCGCCGGAACCTCGGCGTAGTAGGCCAAGCCGATGAATTCGTTCATCAGGGAAACTCCGGGTCCGCTCGTCGGAGTGAACGCGCGCGCGCCCATCCAACTGGCCCCGAGCACGATTCCGATGGCAGCCAGCTCATCCTCTGCCTGGATGACGCAGTACAGATTCTTGCCTGTTTCGGGGTCCTTTCGGAGCTGCCCGCAAAAGGCGGTGAACGACTCCATGAGCGAGCTCGACGGGGTGATCGGGTACCAAGCGCCCACGGTCGCACCCGCGTACACGCAGCCGAGTGCGGCCGACATGTTCCCGGTCATCAGGACGGACTCCTTGGTGGCGTCCATGTTCTCGAGGTGGGCCGGGAGCGGACAGTCGAAGTGCTCGCGAACGTAATCGTACCCCAACTTGAGCGCGGAGTCGTTCGAATCCATCAGGTGGGGCTTGGAACTGAACTTTTCCTTCAAGATCCCGTCGATCACTTCGAGATCGATCGTCAGGAGCGCCGCTAACGCCCCCACGTAAGCGATGTTCTTCATCAGGATGCGCTCGCGCGAACCCTTGAAGCTCTCCACGCACATTTGCGACAGTGGCACGCCCAGGAAAGACACATCATCGCGCAGCAATTCCTCGTCCAGCGGCCAGCTCGAATCGTAAAGCACCGTGCCCCCGGACCGGGTCTCTGCGATATCCTGCTCGTACGTCTTGGGGTTCATCGCCACCATCACGTCGGGGTGAGCACGACGGGCCAAATGACCGCTCTTGTTTGCGCGAACCTCATACCACGTCGGCAATCCCTGGATGTTGGAGGGGAATATGTTCTTTCCGGAAACCGGAACGCCCATGCGAAAAATGGCCTGCATGAGCAAGCCGTTCGCGCTAGCGGAGCCAGTCCCGTTGACCGTTGCGATCTTCAGGACGAAGTCGTTGGTGCGGTCTCGGGTATTTCGGTCCAAGTCTCTTTTCCGGCGTAAGGGATGTTTAGGTCGAACTTCATCATGTCCCAGGCGGCGGTGGGACAGCGCTCCGCGCACAGGCCGCAATGCACGCACAGGTCTTCGTCCTTGACCATGATGCGGGCCGTCTGCGGAAGTGCTTCGGATACATAGATATCCTGGTCGGCGTTCTCGGCCGGGGCCGTGAGACGGCCTCTGAGCTCTTCCTCCACTCCGTTGTGCGTGATGGTCAAGCAATAGACAGGGCATACGTCGATGCAGGCGTCACACTCGATGCAGAGGCCCGCGGTGAAGTCGGTCTGGATATCACAGTTGAGGCATCGTTCCACCTCGACGGCCGTTTGCTCCGCATCGAAGCCGAGCTCGACCTCGACCTCCAAAGCCTTGAAGCGCTTCACCAGATCGACATGAGTCATCTTGCGGCGTGCGGACGGATCGTAGTCGCTTCCGTAACTCCAGGAGTGGAGACCCATCTTCTGGGAAACCAGATTCATGCCGTAGGGTGGCCGAT
Source organism: Gemmatimonadales bacterium UBA6960 (assembly GCA_963577685.1). Lineage (GTDB taxonomy): Bacteria > Gemmatimonadota > Gemmatimonadetes > Longimicrobiales > Gaopeijiaceae > UBA822. The sequence goes on from CAUZAE010000001.1 coordinate 50,521, forward strand.
CGGTGAGTGATTCTCCCTGGCAGTATCTGTCGATCGATATGGCGGCCTGGTGTCCGTGCTCGACGGCCCAGATGATGTTTTCGGGTCCCCACGCAGCGTCTCCTCCCACGAAGAGCCCGTCCCGACTCGTCTGGAACGTCGCGCGATCGACTACCGGCATCTCCCATTCGTTGAACTCGATGCCGATATCCCGCTCGATCCAGGGGAAGGCGTTATCCTGCCCGATCGCCAAAATCACGTCGTCACAGGGCATGACGATCGAGTCGAGCGTGGTACTGACGAGGCGTCCGTTCTCATCGGGAGCCCACTCAACGATGCCGAACTCCATGCCCACAAGCCGGCCATCCTCGATGACGAAACGGCTCGGCGAGTGGTCCTCGACGATGTCGATGCGCTCCTCTTCGGCGTCCTCGAGTTCCCACGGTGAGGCTTTGAAGTAGGGGCGGCTCTTCCGGGCGACGACCTTCACGTCCGTGCCCCCGATCCGCTTCGACGTCCGGCAGCAGTCCATCGCGGTGTTTCCGACTCCGATGATCAGAACCCGTTCGCCGATCGCCTCTATGTGCTCGAAGTGCACGGACTCCAGCCATTCAATTCCGATGTGGATATTGGCTCCACCCTCCTCACGCCCCGGAATATTCAGCTCTTTGCCCTTTGGGGCGCCGGTCCCGATGAACACCGCGTCGAAGTCGTCCTGTTCCAGGAGCTCCTTCAGGCTGTTCACGGGACGGCTGTAGTGAACTTCCACGCCCATATCGAGGACCATATTAATCTCCTCGTCCAACACTTGGCCCGGAAGACGGAAGGCGGGGATGTTCGTTCGCATCAAGCCACCGGGACGATCCATCCTCTCGAAGATCACGCAGTGGTAGCCCAACTGCATGAGGTCGTTGGCCACGGTCAATGAGGCCGGACCCGCACCGATCAGGGCGACCCTCTTTCCGTTCTTTTTTTCCGGCGCGGTGGGAAGCAGGTGGTCGATGTCTCCCCGCAGGTCGGCGGCCACCCTCTTCAGTCGGCAGATGGCGACGGGGTCATCCTCGACTCTTACGCGTCGACAGGCCGGCTCACAGGGTCGATCGCAGGTCCGGCCCAAAATCCCCGGGAAAAC
>CAUZAE010000002.1:0-44040 GCA_963577685.1 Gemmatimonadales bacterium UBA6960
CGTCTTATGACGCCACATCGGTGGCACTGCTCAAGAAGGCCGGCGCGATCATGCTCGGCAAGACGGTCACGACGGAGTTCGCATGGACGGATCCCTCGCCCACCAAAAACCCGTGGAACCCCGACCATACACCGGGTGGATCGAGCAGCGGTTCTGCGGTGTCGGTTGCCACGAACATGTGCGTGGCGGCTCTGGGCACGCAGACGGTAGGATCGGTGCTTCGCCCGGCATCGTACAACGGCGTCGTAGGGTTCAAGCCGACCTTTGGCCGAGTGAGCCGCTACGGCGTTCTCCCCTTCAGCTGGTCGTTGGACACCATCGGTTGGATGACGCAGTCTGTCGAAGACGCGGCGCTGTTGCTTCAAGTCATGGTGGGTGCCGACGCCGAGGACCCTGGTACGTCACGTTCGCATGTAGGCGACTACCTATCCGAGTTGGAGGCGAGTGGGCCGCCGCGAATCGGGTTGATACGAGGGTTCTTCATGGACGCGGCCGACAGCGAGACGCGGGAGCACGTCGAAGGAGTAGCGAAAAACTTCGCCCGGCAAGGCGCCACCGTAGAGGAGCTCACGCTCCCCGAGAGCTTTGGATCGGCGCTCGAAGACCAGCGAGTGATCGCGACGGCTGAGGGTGCGGCGGTTCATCAGGAAGCGTTCGATGAGGGGGCTGACCGGTACGGACCTCTCCTCAGAGAGACCTTGAGAGAGGGCCTGAGCATCGATGCCGTCACGTATGCTCGGGCGCAGGAACGACGCGTTCGCTTCAGCGTCGACTTGCGGAGCCTCTCCGAACAGGTCGACGTGCTACTCACGCCTACGACGCCGTCCCCGGCCTTGCCTGATCTGACCAACACGGGCAACTCGATGTTTCAGGGGCCGTGGACGTCCTGCGGACTGCCCACCATCACGGTGCCTTCGGGCGTTGCGATCTCCGGTCTGCCCTTGGGCGTTCAGCTCGTGGGCTCATCGTTCGGGGAGGAAAAGCTGCTTTCAGCCGCCCGGTGGTGTGAGCGCGTCCTAGACATAGGTCTGTCGCCACCCTCGGCGAAATAGCACCTTGAGTTTCTTTGGGCGCTCATACGGAGGGTGCTCGCAGGGGGACGGGTCTATGATGACCAGGCGTTTGCAAGCGGGGTTCATCGCGTCGGTCTTGTTTTGGGTCTCGGCGCAACCTCCGCTGGCCGCTCAACAAATCGTGATCCGCGGCGGTCAGATATTCGACGCGGTCCGAGACCGGACCGTTGCCAACTCCGGCATCGTCGTCCAGTCGGGCAAGTTTCTGGAGGTGGACGCTCGCCTCGAGGGCAGGGACCTCCGAGAGGTCGAGATCGTCGAGTTATCCGATGACGACTATGTGATTCCCGGCCTGTTCGATCTGCATGCGCACTACGCCATGGATCTCTTCGGTGAGGGACGGGTGGATGAGCGCGAGGGGTATCCGACGCTCTTTCTCGCCAACGGTGTGACGTCCACGTTCCCGGGCGGCGAAGTTGACCCCGAGGAGATGCGAGACCTCCGCATGCGTATCGATCGAGGGGAAGCGATCGGACCTCGGATCTTCAACTCCGGTCCGTACTTCGGGTCGTGGCGTGTCGGTTGGAATCAGGATACGAGTACCCAGCAGATCTTCTCGGAGGTCGATCACTGGGTGGAGCAGGGGGTGCGTGCTTTCAAGGCGAAGGGCATCACGGCCGAGCACCTCCGTGCTCTCATTGAACGTGCGCACCTGCACGGAGCGACGGTTACTGGGCATCTGGGGTCTGGATTCCGAGGTTCGGTGAATCCCAGAGACGCGATCCTGATGGGAATCGACCGGGTCGAGCACTTCCTCGGAGGCGACGCGATGGTGCCCACGCGGTCCGCTTATCAATCGCTCGTGGAGCTCGATCCTGGAGCAGAAGAATTCGACTCCATCGCCGCTCTCTTTATCCGCCACAACGTTTTCCTCGACGCCACGCTGTCCGCGTACGGCTACTACGGCGAGCGTGATCCGGACGTCTACACCTACTTCGCCGAGGAGAGCAGGTATTTCACTCCCTATATGGCGGATCTTCTCCAACGCCGTCCGCCGAGGGCGGTCAACGCACAATTCGAGGCCATTTACTGGAAGAAGCGAGAGACGATCAAGGCGTTCTATGATGCCGGCGGTGAGCATCTGATCACGCTTGGCACCGATCACCCCAGCTGGGGTGAGTTCTTGTCGCCCTTTTCTGCTCACCGGGAATTGCTGTCTCTCGTACGCTCGGGCATTCCGCCGGCGACAGTTTTGAAGATCGCGACGATCAACGGGGCTCGGGCGATGCACGTGGGAGATTTTCTCGGCACGATCGAGGCAGGCAAGATCGCCGATCTCGTCATCGTGCGGGGCGACCCGCTCGCGGATATCCGCAACGTGCGAAACGTGAGGTGGGTGATGAAGGCTGGCCGCCTCTACGACCCCATCGAGTTGATGCGCTCGGTGGAAGGAACCATTGGACCTCGGGCCCCGGACGACGAGTCTGATTGGCGGCCGCTCGCTCGCAGTCCGGGCTAAAAGTCGGGCGAGCCAAGAAGTGCGTGGACTCTTTCGTCCGCGTGCACGGCAACGCTACATTAGTCGCGAACGTTGCCCCCTCAGGCCGGAACCGGGAGGGCGGCTTCTTTCGTCCAGGTCATCCAGTGCCCTGCGCTCCATGAACTTCTCGGGGTCGTCGACCTATGTTGGAAGAGATTCGGGAAAAACTCGAAGCTGAGATCGGGCAACTCGTGCACGAGCTCAATGTTATCCTGCCTCACAGGATCGAGAAGGCGGTCGAGCTCGGCGACCTGAAGGAGAACGCCGAATACAAGTCGGCCATCGAGAGGCAGCAGTTCGTTCAGTTGAGGATGGGGCACCTGTCGAAACGCATGTCGGATCTCTCCAAGATCAACGTGGAGGAGATGCCCCACGACCGGGTCGGCTTCGGCTCACAGGTGGAGATTCATGATCTCGCGATGGACGAGATGTCCAGTTTCACCGTCGTCGCTGGTGACTTCATGGATCTCGATGGTGGACAGGTGTCGATGGCCTCGCCGATCGGGCAAGGCCTGCTGGGCGCCCGCAAAGGGGAAGAGGTCACGATCAAGCTTCCTGTAGGGAAGCGGCGCTTCAAGATTGTGGATTTGGTTACCTTGCCCGATCAAATGACGGTCGAAAAGGGGTAAGCGAGCTCAGCTAGGGAGGGATCCGTGGCCCGCACCGAGTCGACGATGGCTGTTTTGGGAATGGCGGCCCCTGATTTCGCACTTTCGGACACTGGAGGACGCGTCGTGTCCATCGACGACTTCGCCGGTGCTCCGGGCCTGTTGGTGGTCTTCCTGTGCAACCACTGCCCATTCGTGAAGCATCTTCGGATGGAGTTGGCGACCTTCGTTCGGAGGTACCAGGCGAGGGGACTCGCGGTCGTGGGAATCAGCACCAACGATGTGCGGGCGTATCCGGCGGACAGTCCAGAGATGATGTCCCGCGAAGCCGAAAAGGCGGGGTATACCTTTCCGTACCTTTTCGACGAAGACCAGTCGGTGGCGAAGGCGTATACCGCCGCTTGCACGCCCGACTTCTTCCTCTTCGATGGAGAGCGCCGTCTCGTGTACCGAGGACGATTCGACGGCAGCCGGCCGGGGAACGACATCTCGGTCACCGGAGCCGAACTGGGAGTTGCGGTCGAGGCTCTGCTGGACGGCGACCCCATCCCCCCGGATCAGTTGCCCAGCGTGGGCTGTGGCATCAAGTGGAAAGCGGGAAACGAGCCCGCCTACTGAAAAAGAACGCGCCGTCGGGTCAGCTACCCCCGACGGCGCGTTTTGTCTGTCGCAACCCGGCGCGATGGCCGCTAATGGCGCGAACAGCTGAGGCCGATTCGTCTCCTACAGACCGAAGCGGCGATCGCTTGCCCTTGCCAGGCTCGACAGTGTACTTGGACTAGACAATTTGATCACCTCCTGATTTCGGGTCGACTGTGGGCTTGTCGCCGGCGGGCCCGAGGACCCGCGGTCCGCGTCCTTCGCCCCTCTCTGGGGATCCGGTGCGGCCCAGACCAACCATCGGTCTGAGGCAAGCTATCGACCCCTCTGATCGAGATCAAGGAACCGGGAGAAGGAACTGGGAGGTGTCGGAGAGAGACTGATGCACCGGATACGGTAGGGCGTCAGGCCTGCCGATACGACCACTGGAGGAGCCAGGCGCTCGCGAGGACCGCGACGGTAATCCAAAGGCTCCCCCACACGACGGTATGAATGCCTGTGATCTCGCCGAGCATGGCGGCGTCCGACCGAAGCTCGGGGCGGTCTAGGATGTCGCTCTTGATGTCCAAGATCGCGTACAGGCAGCTGGTGAGTCCGAGCGTCAACAGGACGCCCTGGTTGGCTACCGCCGACAGCTTGGCCGCAACGATGACGAGCGCCAGCCCGAAGGCCAGCCCGAATCCGAATCCGAATGTGCTGCGTACGTAGGCCAGCGTGAGCCCGACCACCAATAGGCCCACGGCACCGGTAACCCAGCTACTGCGGAGGCGCTTGGACTGTCCAGCGGAGATCAGGAGCCCTCCCCAGGCGAGACTGCCGAGATACCCCGCCGACAGTGTAAGGAAGGCGTTACCTCCCGGGCAGTAGCAGGCGCCGCCCTGGTTGGGATCGAGAACGATTCGCTCGATCGTCCCGCCTGTTGCGACCGCAACGATCGCGTGGCTGATCTCATGGAGGAGGACCACGAAGACCTTGAGCGGATAGACCGCGGCCGTATCCCACAGGAACCAGAGGGCGCCGAAGTAGGCGACGAACCCGGCTATGAAGTTGAGCTTGCGTCTCGTTGAAGCCACCATGCCTTCTTCTACGTCCGCGACAGGCCGTTGGTTTCGCTCGGCCTGGAGGAACTTCTGGAATGGTTCACCGGTGGAGAGAGTCGGGGGAGATGGCGTACGCGGCCCATAGCTGGGGGCCGACTTCCTGTAACTCGCGTCGTGCGATGGTGGCGAGCTGCGCCGTAGACCCCAAGGCCGCTCTCGCCGCGTCCTTCACCTGGGAGGCTGTAAGCCCCGGAGTGAACCCCAGCGCCGTGCTCCAACGGAAGAGGCGATCCTCCCATGCACGGGTGATCGCGGCAGACACGGCCTCGGGCACGACGGCTCCCGAGGCACGGGCCTGTTCGCGGGTCAGGCTCCGGCCAGCGTCCTCGATCGACCCGACGAGGCTGGCCACCTCCAGGACCACTCGCGGGCGAGCTTCTCCAAACGGAACGATCTCCCTACCCTCGAGGCGCAGTACGTGGAATCCATACTGTGTCTCGACGACTGGACTGATGTCACCGACCTGTAGCCCGAGGGCGGCGTTCCAGAATTCGGGGACCCATGAGCCCTCCCTGCCCGGCTGGAGGAGTCCCTGACGTCCTTCGGCTCCCGGCTCTTCGGAAAGCTCGGCTGCCACGTCGGGGAATGGGTCTCCGGATCGAAGGCGCCGGAGCGCGGCCCCAGCCTTGTCGTGGGCCTCGCTCCGGTGTGCGTCGGGCCGCCAGCGCTCCGAGAAAAAGAGGACGTGCCTAACGGTGAGCTCTACTCCCGGGTTGGTCAGGTAATGCGCCCTGAGTTGCTCGTCGTCGATACCCTGATCGGATAAGAGTCGCTCGGCGGCGGCTTGCTTCACCAACGCGGCATCGCGCGCGCTCTGGAGCATGGGCCCAAGTGCGACGGCGAGCTCCTCGCGTGCGGTCGCCAGGCCGAAGGCGGTAAGCTCGGCGAGCTGAAGTCTACGGACATCGTTCAAGCCCAGGAGCTCACTTTCACTGAACGCGACGTCACCTATTTCGAGCGCAGGGGGGTCCTGCGCACATACGGTCACGAGGGGCAAGAGCAAGCCGATTAGAAAGCGATGGTTCAGGTCTTCCTCCCTTCGATCGATCGGAGTCGCCGAGCGACAACGGCACTTGCCGGCATACGGTGCCCACGGACACGTTACAACCTACGTCCGCTTGAGGCACTCCCCTGACGTGGTCCGCTGATAACCGGTGGCGAGACGGTTCCGAGACGTGAGATGACGCAACCACACCCGCGGGAGCGAGGCCTGTTGATCTCGCACCTCCACGACCAGTTCTGGTCGGACGAGTACTATCGAGCGGCACAGCTCGTAAGGCGCTGGAAGGAAGTACAAGGAGCCGACTGGGCGGCGGCTCTCTTCCTGGGAACGGGGGAGGCGTGCGAAACGCAAGTCGCGCGCCGCCTTATCAAGTCCTACTTCCGCAAGACGCAACAGCTGTGCGCACGGGGTTTCTTGGACCCGGACGATCTCCGAGAACATCTGACCATGCCACAACGCTTGAGGATGCTTTTCGAGGTCATCGAGCCCTTCGAGCAGGCCCGAAAAGAGGACTACAACCGCGAGATGTTTGATTTCTACGACGATCTGCACGCCGGGCTTCTGGAGCGACCGGCGCGGTAGCAAACGCGACTCTCTATGCTTTCGACCCTGTGAGGCTGGTCACGACGGGCAGCGTTCCGACGGCGGTGACTTGCGGACGGCCTTCGGAGAGCCGCCGGAGCTGTTCAGACTCTGAAAGATCAAATTCGGGCCGCCTCGGAGGATCTGCGAAACGCCGAAGGGCAGTCGGAGAAGGTCGGGTTACGTGCCGAACGCCTGGAAGCGCGAGCCGGCAGTTTGCGCTTCGCTGAAAAGCGGATCACGCAGTTCGAAGAGAAGCTCGCGCAGCTCGACAAGGTGGAGCAGGAGCTCGACCGTTCTATCGGGACGCTCATTGCTCGGCAGGATAGTCTCGACCAAGTCCGGGACGACGTGCAGATGCTGTTCGCCACGTCCGAAAGCACTTTGGAGGACGTGAAGGCCATCTCCGCGGCGCGTGACGAGGTTCAGGGCGCTCGGGAGATGCTGGATCTTGTGCGGGCCAAGGCGGACACGATGGAGCAGGCGCTCGGCAGCATCGATGAACGACAACGACAGATCGAACAGGCCGAGATGGGCCTTTCACGCGCTGACGCGCTCCTCATTGAAATCCGTGTCGGACTCGAATCACTCGCGAGCCAAAAGGCCGTCGTAGACCACGTGATCGCGACTTCGGGCAAGTTGACGTTCCAGGCCAAGGAGGCCCGAGCGCCTGATCGAAGTGTTGCAGGACGAGCGCGATCTTACGCAGGGCGTACACGATGCGATCAAAGAGCTCCGCGAAGCGGATCCGGACATCCGTGCCTTGTGAGGGTCCCGGCCGCGATGCCGCGCGAGCCTCAAGAAGAGATGAATCTCAGATCCGGCGTGTCGTAGTAGGAGTTCGCCCAGATCTCGTTACAGAACACAGAGAGCTCGCGTCGGTCATAGGACGTCTCCTCTCCCAGTAGCGTGGCGGAGGTGAACTGTTCGGGGACCGCTGCCAGGAATTGCTCAATCGTAATCCCCGCGACATTGTCGATCAGGTTGGGCGCGAATTCTATGACGACCTGTCCCGCCCGGGCCAGCGTCTCGGGCATGCCCGAGAGAGCTCGATATTCGTTGCCCTCGACGTCGATAACGATCAGGTCGAATGAACGGCCGTCGAGGACATCGTCCAGCCTGGCGCCTCTGACTTCCACCACGTCCGGATCGTCGAAGTAGAACTCGGGGCGGTCCACGCGTTCGGCTAGGACTTTGCTCCCGCCTGTGTTCACCTTGTTCGCCACGAACCGGACGGCCGCTTCCCCGTCGACTGCTGCGAGGTTGAAGAGTTCGACGTTGGACAGCCGATTGACGATGACATTGAGCTCGAGAAGTCGGAAGGTCGCCGGGTTGGCCTCCACACCGACGACCGAGCGACATTGGCGAGCGATCGGAACGAGAAAAGCCCCTATGTGGGCGCCCACGAACAGAACGTCGGCGTCCGCTTTGACGAGTGCTGACAGGCGCTCGACCGTTCGGGTGTCGAAGGCTCCGCGCTGAGCGAGCTTCCACCCGATATAGAAGTCCGAGACGGGTGTGAGCAGCAGGCCGTTGGCGCTGTCGACAACCACAGCTGCCGCGTGCTCACCGATCACCCATCGTCGCAAGCGGGCGAGCCACGGCAGTGGTGCCCGCTTGAACCTTCGATAGAGTCTCTCGAACACCGGACGTGGACCGTGGCGCCTAGTCGCCACCTACGACCTTCTTCGCGATTCTCTCCCGCTCGTTGTCTTGGTCGGCCACGGGGATCCCGTCCGTAATCCAGTGCGGTGCCGGGTCCCCCTTCAGGTAGTGACCGAACCATTCGAGGATGCGACGCTGGTAGTCGGCCTGGTTCTTCCGCTGGCGAAATCCGTGGTTCTCGCCCTCGTACACGAGCAGCACGACCTGTTTTCCGGCTCTGCGCGCGAAGTTGAAGAACTCGGTTCCCTGGTAGTAGTCCACCGTGCCGTCCTGGTCGCCGAACGCCATCAAGATCGGCGTCTCGAGCTCGTGCACCTTGTGAATGGGTGAGTTGCGGCGGTGGGCCTCGGGATCTTCCCAGAAGGGTACTTCCATGCGGGCCTGGCCGGTCTCCCAATGTCCCGCTTCGGGCAGTCCACTGTTCCAATGAATCGCTCCCATCATACTCACGAAGTCAGTGAGTGCTGCGCCGGAGACGGAGGCCGCGAACGTATTCGTCCGGGTAGGAACGAATACAGCTTCGTACCCGCCCCAGGAGTGCCCGATCAGGCCTACGCGGTCGGGATCGACAAGTCCTCTTTGTACGATCTCTGCCACTGCCGGACGAAGTGCTTCGACGGTGCTGACGCCTGGGTCGCGGGCACGGAAAACGATGTCGGGCCTCAGGACGAAATAGCCGGCTTGTTGCCATACCATGTCGTTGTAGTAGCTCCGCTCCGACGGAATCGTGTAGTCGTGCAGTCGCGTGGAGACGATCTCGTAGGTGTAGACGATCATCGGATATAGGCGGCCCGGGTCGTAGTTCGCCGGGTAGCGGAGCGCAGCCTGGAGGCGGATACCGGCCTCGCTCCGGAAGTCCACGAGCTCACTATGGGGCCAGGCGAACTCGTCTTGGAACGGATTCGTTGCCGTGAGTTGTCTGGGATTCTCGAAGTCAGCCCCCACGCGGAAGAGATCGGGTGAGTCATTGGCTGACTGCATACGCACGAAATAGACGTCCGCGCTGTCGGCCTTCTGAAGGGATCGCACGCCGTGGCTCTCGAGAATCAGTGGGTCCAAGCCCCCTCGCAGATCGAGGCGGGCGTATCCCTCCTGTTTGGTCCACTTGCCCCGCAGGCTGAGGAAGACGGGTCTCAGCGGGTCGATGGCGTCTCCGTCCTCTCCCAGGTTCACACGACGATGGACGATCTCGTCTTCAGCTCCGCGGGTGAGCCTCTTCCCGCCGGAGCCGTCGAGTTCCACGCGCCACACATCGAACTCATCATTGAGGAGGACGGCTTCGTCGCCTTCGATCCAACCCGAGACGCCGTACGGCGGCAGCATGTCGGTCGGCGTGTCATATCCCGTGTTCGCAAATGTGCCGCCGAGTCCGGCGGTGACGTTGAATCGGTCACCTGAGGCCAGCTCGAGGCTCCAGTAGTCCGTTCCGTCGAAGGTCAGGAGGTAACGTCTGCCGGTGCTCACATAGGAGTACCGAATCCGTTCGTGTACCCGGCTCCGCTCGCCGGATTCGGCGTTGATCCGGTACACGTCTCGGTACGGTCGGCCGAACATCCTGCCCCAGCCGTAGGGCGACTGGTCACGCTCGATCCCATAACGTCCGTCCTTGGTGATGCTGACGTCGTGTGCCAGGTCAGAGGCGAGTCGAACGATGCGATTCTCGTCCAGGTGCCATACGGCCAAGAGCGAGCGGCGGCGATCCGCGGACAGCCTCGTCTGCTGCTGTGGATAGATGAGGACGTCCGACGGATGCCAGATTTGCACGTCCGCAGGCTCGGACCTATCTGCGTCCTCTCCGTCTTCTCCCTCCTCCTCCTCCTCTGCGACCGCGCGAAGGCCGACCGAGATCATCGATCCTCCGGCCACCCACTGCGGGAGCCGCGTCCCGGCGACGAAGTGCCCCTCGGGCACGCCGGAAGTCGTCTCGAGGTCCAGCACTATGGGGGCGGAGAGGCCACGGTCGAGGTCGCGCCAGGCCATGACGTGCTGTGCGCCTACGCTGTCCCCAGGATCTACCGAGCGCAGCACCGCGAGGTCGAACCCTTCCTCCCTCCACACCGGTCCGGCATACCTCGCCGAGGAGGCATCGAGCCCACGGAGGACGCCGCTTCGCTGATTCCAAAGCTGCACGCCATTTCCACCCGACTCCGCCGTGCTCCGTCGGAGCGCGAGGAGTGATTCGGACGGACTCCACGCGAACTGCGCGACACCTCCGAAGCTCACCACGTCATCCGTTTCGAGGTCCACGATACGGATTTCCGCCCCTCCTGGCGTTGCCCCGTCTCCGCCAGCGGGCTCCGGAGCATATCCGTTCAGGACCAGCGCACGCGCTTCGGGGTCGAACGTGAAGTCGACCACCGACTCGAAAACCCGCTCGTCGCCGTTCCTCAAGTCGAGGAGAACGGCCTTCCTCCGCGCTTGTGGATCCTCTCCCTCTTCGTCACCCTCGTTCTCGGGAGTCTCGATACCGTACGCAAGCCAGCGACTGTCTGCCGAGAAGGCGGGTCGATCCCCCAGCGGAACCACCCGTGTGTCGTCTCGGGCCACCTGTCGGATTCGGAGCTCACCGTCGTCTTCTACTCGACCGACGGTATACGCGAGCCAACTGCCATCGGGAGACACACGGGTCACGCCCAACGACTCCCACATTCGGTAGTCGGTCGGGTTCACGAGGGGCTTCTGCTGGGCTGCGGCCTGCTTGAGGCTACACAGAGCGAGCACGAACATCGAAAGCAGGGTCGTCGTGGTCGTCGCGAGTCGGCGCTGCATAGTGATCTCCTGGTGGTTCATACGCTGCCTGAAACGTGGGAGTCGGGGCGAATCTACAAGTAACGCTGCTTGTCTGACCATGGTAGGCTCACCCATACTTCCCACCCCGCGAAACGAAGCATGGAGCGAACGGTTCTTTTCCACGCCCGACAGCGGGCGCTGGAACGACGAGAGGAGAGTTGGCTGATGAGAGTAGTCTTGGGTGGTTCCCGGATGGCCCTAGGGCCGTTGCCTCAGTTTGGCCTTGTGATGATGGCGATCACGATCGTACTGAATTCCACGCTGTCTGCTCAGTCTCTTCCAACACCAGAATCGGTGTTGGGATTTCGCCCTGGAGCCGATTTCCATCTGGCCACGTACGAAGAGTCGGTCGACTATTTTCAGCGCCTCGACGCGGCCAGCGACCGCATGATGATGATGGAGACCGGCAGAACTTCCGAGGGACGCTCCTGGTACATCGCTGTCATCTCGACGCCGGAGAACCTGGCGAACCTCGAGCAGCATAAGGCGACAGCGGCCCGCTTCGCTGACCCGGCCTCACTCACGGACGAAGAGGCGCGCGCGCTGGCGTCCACGGCCAAGGCGATCGTCGACGTCAACGGAGGGCTCCACGCCACCGAGGTAGCCGGGGCCCAGCACATGATCCAGCTGGCGTACGACTTGGTGACCGGTGAGGATCGGCGCACCCGGGAGATCCGGGAGAACGTCATCACGGTGCTTTGGCCGTCGTTGAATCCGGATGGTCAGACCATGGTTGCGGAGTGGTATCACTCCAACCTGGGCACGCCCTACGAGATCGCGTCACTCCCGCGGCTCTACCAGAAGTACGTGGGCCACGACAACAACCGCGACGCTTACATGCTCAATATGGTCGAGTCCCGGGTGCTCGCTCGGACGTGGAGGGAGTGGGAGCCACAGATCATCTACGTGCACCATCAGACGGCGCCGTTTCCCACTCGGATCTGGCTGCCCCCGTTCGCCGAGCCGATCGCCAGGTACACTCCACCCATCATGACCCGTGAGGTGAACATGATCGGGATGGCGATCGCCCAGCTGTTGGAGTCGAGGGGACAGGTAGGGGCGACCCACATGGGGACGGGCTTCGATGCGTGGTATCCCGGCTACGTCGACTACATGCCGATGCTCCAAAACCAGGTGGCGTTCTGGACCGAGACCGCGCTCTACCGATATGCGACTCCCCATTTCTACACATTAGCCGATTTTCCGGAGAGCAAGAGAGACCTGAGAGCAGAGACGCTCTACCCGAGCCCCTGGGAGGCGGGTTGGTGGAGGCTGGGCGATGCGGTCGACTACATGCTCACGGGCTCCATGGCGACTCTCGACTACGCCGCGAAGTACCGGGAAGAACTGCTTTTCAATCGTTATCAGTCCGGCCGGGATGTCATTCGCAAGTATCGGGAGCGGTCGCCCTACGCCTATTTCGTCTCCCAAGACCAGCGGGACCCGGTGGCAGCAGTGGAGCTCTTGCGCCGCCTGGCGTTCAACGGGATTCGCATCTACGAGTTGACCGCCCCCGTGACGCACCAGGGTATGGCCTATGGCGAGGGCACCTGGGTGATCCCCATGGACCAGGAGTTTGGGGAGCTCGCGCGACAGGTTCTGTCGGTTCAGGAATACCCCGATTTGCGAGACTATCCGGAAGGTCCGCTTGAGCAACCATACGACGCGGCCGGTTGGACACTCCCCTATCAGATGGACGTGACCGTGGTCGAGGCCACGGAGCCCCTCGGAGATGACATCCGTGGACTGATGCGCGCCGTGAGAGGGGAGGCCATCCCCTGGGATGCGGATGTCGACGATGCGGCGACCTTCGACTCGGCGCCCGGCGTGGGGTTCGACAGCCATCCGGTCGCGGCGGGCATACGCCCGCTGCCCGGCAGCATCACGGGGTCCGGTGCGGCTCTGTCCCTGGACCCCGCCCAAAACAACACGTTCCGTGCGCTCAATCGGGCCTGGGATCTGGGGGGGAATGTGAGAATGGAGTCCTCAGCGACGGGGGGCCGCTACTGGGTGTCTGGTCTGTCAGGCGCTCAAGAGCAGTCCATGGTCGACGATTTCGCTCTTCAGGCCAGACGGGGCAGTGCTGCGGGCTCTCCGCTTCCGCGAGCCCGTGTCGGCCTCTACCGGCCGTCGACAGCGAGCATGGATGAGGGATGGTCGCGTTGGCTGCTCGAGCAGTATGGGTTCGCGTTCAGGAGTCTCCGTGAAGCCGATGTCCGCGCGGGAGACCTGCGTGACCGGTACGACGTAATCATCCTTCCCGCCGAGCGTGCCGGATCCCTTCGGGACGGCTTCGCTCGTGGTTCTGTTCCCGATCAATACGCCGGAGGGTTGGGCTCGGAGGGTATCCGCGCGCTGGACGTTTTTGTCAAAGACGGAGGCACGCTCGTGGCAATGAACCAGAGCAGTGACCTGGTCATCGACGAGCTGCACTTGCCCGTTCGGAATGTGGTGCGGGGACTCAGCCGGCAGGACTTTTTCTCGACTGGCTCCATTCTGGAGGCGCAGGCCGACGTGGTTCATCCAGTGATGGCAGGGATGCCCGCCCGCGCCAAGATCTTCTTCGATCGGGGCCCGGTCTTCGCAACGGAAGAGGGCTTCGAGGGTTCCGTCCTCCTCAAGTATCAAGAGGCCGGCTCGCCGCTCCTGTCGGGGTACCTGGTGGGCGAGGAACACCTTCATGGGTATGCGGCGGCCCTGGATGTCCGTTTGGGTGAAGGCCATGTCCTCTTGATCGGATTTCGGCCCCAATGGCGTGGCCAGCCCTTCGGCACGTTTCGCTCGCTGTTCAACTCCGCACTCTTTACCGGAGAAGTCGCGGCCGGGGCCGAGCGGAGCGAGGGGTTCTTCGATGTACCGTTACGAGAGGAGGACCCCGGCGAGAGGTAGGCAGACGTGGGCGTACCAGTGGGCGTACCAGGAGGATGAATGGTTGATGAGGAGGGCCGCTTGAAGTGATTGAGGTCTCTGAGGGCCGGCGCATTGACTTCGGTCCAAAGCGCCGCCGCGAGAGGGGCGATCCTGGCCTTCTTAGGCGTCGCCTTCTGCACAGGGGGTGCGACGGCCCAGACCGCCCGCGCCGCTCCGGATCTCGCGACTTGGTTCACAGGCCTGACGGCGTCGTGGATATTCCCTTCGGGTGGCCGCTTCGATATTCGCACTCCCCGGTCGAGGTCATCGATCTCGAGGACCTCGTCGTGCTTTCCGACTGGATCCGGGCGATCGTCGAGGGTTGGTGACGCCGCCTGGCGACCACTCCAAGCTCGCCTCGGGGATGCTATGAACCCGGTACGCAGGCCCAACGACACCGACCTCAGCTCCGTTCGGCTTAGGCCCACACCGGAAGCGGACCTCCCCTTCGTCCTCGGGTTGGAGGCCGATCCCGAAACGGCGCCGTTTATCCATCCCTGGCCCGTCGACGATCACCGAAATGCCATGAGTGATTCTACGGCAGCCCACTGGATCGTCGAGGAGCTCCAGCCGGTGGGGTTCGTCATCCTGCGAACCGTGGACACGGACGTCGTCGAACTCAAGCGCATCGCCATCTCGGGAAAGGGCGAGGGCTACGGCAGGCATGCGCTGCGACTCGTGAAGCGAACGGTATTCGACGACTGGGGTGCGCGTCGGTTATGGCTCGATGTCTACGACTTCAACGCGCGGGCCCGGTCACTGTATCAGGCGGAAGGCTTCGTGGCTGAATCCACTCGGCCGGCCTCCGAAGCGTGCGGTCCCGGGGCGGAGGGAACGGCGATCATCATGGCCCTGGAGAAGTCATCCCCTCATGTATCTCCTAGGGGATGATGACGATCGGTCGAGCGATGACCATGGGTTCACGCCCCGACAGCTCGATTTCTACTGTGAGGGTATACTCCCCGGGCTCCAAGTCTGGCAGGTTCAGCTCGACGGCGCGGAACACCGTACCCAGGACATCGGGGCCGGCGTCCTCGTACGTCATCACCACCGGAGCATCGGGCTCGAGCACCCGCAGGAACTGGCCAAGACGCCGGATGAAGCCCTCCCCACCCTGGTCGACCCCAATGCGTACACTCGCAGACTCACCGATGCGGAGGCCGTAGAGTTCCCAAGCCGCCTTGAGAGACTCACCGGTGCGAATCCGTGTGGCCGCCATGGCGGTGGGCAAGGCTTCGTCGAGCGATTCAGGAAGGCCGCCGCCGCCCCTGAGGATCAACAAGTCGGAAACCGCTGCGAGACCCGGAATGAGCGGGTCTTGCCAGAGGCCGTGACGGTCGCGCCACGCCCGCTTGTCGTCGGGGCTGAACGCTTCCACGCCGACGATGTAGCGTCCATTGGGGACCTGCAGTTGGAAGGCGCCTTGCGGGCCTTCTCCAAGAACCTCGTGGCGGACTCCCGTCTCCGTGTCGATCAGAAACAGGCCCGACTGGACGGGACCGGCCACCTCGGGCTCCTCGGGGAGGAACGGCACCGGCTCCTCCTGAACTCTTGCGAACGGATCCCTACGGGCTTGTCGCTCTCCTCGGGTCTCGTTTCGCGCGCGCCGAAAATCGACGATGCGTGGATTTCTGTTCTGCCGCCGGGTGTCGGTCTCCGGGCGCTCCTCCTCCTGGGGCGCGAAGGCTCCTACGACGAGCAGCGAGTCCCCGCGGCGGAAGCGGGCGACTTGTGTCTCGAGGGCAGTCAGGTCCGGAGCGTAGGGCGGCGCATAGCCGGTCCAGGGACGCCCCTGCTCGAGCGTCCAATCGCCCGGAGCGACCTCAGCGGGATCCTCCAGGGCCTCCTCGGGCGGGAGGAACTCCTGGCTCTTCGGATGGTGCCGACCCACGATGCTGCGGGTGTCCTGCAGTGTTCCGCTGGGCATGCCACGCTGCCGCTCCCACGCTTTTTCGGCTCCGTATCGAATCGTGAGTTCCGCGATATCGTCTCCCCACTCGACGCCATAGGCGTTGACGGACTCTTGGCGGGTGATAACGGTCACGGCCCGCGCGTACTGCTCCGTCATGCGATCGTTGCCGTCCACCATGTACAGGGGATCGGCCAGGAGCCACAGACGTTGTTCGGCGGCTTCCTTGTCCGTGGAGCCCTCGTAGACCTCGAAGGCGTCAGGATCGAGGAGATAGCTCAGCGATCGGAATCGCTCCGCTTCGTCCGGAGACATCTGGGTGAGCGCGAGTGCGAACAGCTCAGCGGCTCCGTTCCAGTCACCCTGGTTGTGACGCACGTATCCCAGAAGTGCCGTGCACCACCAATTGCCGCCGCCACACCTACGGATCAGCTGTTCGGCTCCCCGCCAATCGCCCACCTCACCCATATAGATGACACGCTGACCGAGCACCCAGGAATCCCCCGGAATCTCTTCGCCCACGTCGCGAAGCTCCCGAAGAACGCGCACGCGGGCCATGCTGAATTCCACCGGTTCCTCAGGAACCTTCCACTCCGACTCGTCTTCTCCATCCTCGAATCGGAGACAAAACCGCCCGATGATGTCGTCGCACCCCCTCGCGAACCCGGCCAACTCGGGCGGTATGCGCTCTTCCCGAAACCGCTCGAAGCGGGCCTGTGAATCCTTGGCCTCTTCGTGCAGTGCGACGGAATCGGGGTTTTCGGCGTCTCCGCCCTGGGCCGACAAGTGTTCAGGGGGTCGCGCGAACAGGGCGGCCATAGCTCCAACGAAGAGCACCGCAGTCGGGGGCGTGATGAACCGTTTCAGGGGTAATCTCCATGAAGGACGGACTCGCCGTCGACTCGAATGCTCCCACGGAGCACTCCGTCGTCGGGACATGTTCTTTACGCCCGTGGAATACACGAAGGGGCCGGGGCGGGTCCCGGCCTAGAGCTCTCCACTCAGCCGCCCGGGTCTTCCTCGGGCCGAAGCGTGGCCAGTTCGGGCGCAATCCGCTGAACCTGAAAGTCCGACACCTCGAAGATCAGGTCACTACCCGGGATCCGCGCATGGAGCGGAGCTTCCTCTCCGGTGAAGAGGACCGTAGCGAGCGTATCGCCGTTCGCGTCCAGCGCCGTTACCCGCTTCGGGTCCAACTCTGAGGCCGAGCCATCCTCCAGGAAGCCGTTTGCCACGAAGCGCGTCAGCTCCTGCATGAGACCGGTCGTGGCCGTCCGAGGAGTGGCCTCGCCGTCTACCACCCAGGTGGAGTCGCCTCGCTCGACCGTGTAGCTGTTGCCATCACGCTCGATCACCACGCGCGCCACGGCCGACGTGTCGATCCGGACCACCGTTTTGTCGCGCCAGTTGGCCGGCGTGCGGGTCAGGGGAGTGCGGAGGTCCTGGGAGATGACGACGACGTCATCTTGGTCTGGAAGGCGCACGAAGGTGCTCGGAAACGTGGGTCCGCTCTTGCCGACCAATAGCGTCGACGTGCCCCCGTCGCTACGCGTGAGCCGTAGCGTCCGGGCGCTGTCGGGTGACAATCCCAACCGTGCGTGACTCGCCGGATTGCTGGCCACCAGTCTGTCGACTTGCGCCTGCGACAGGGCGCGCCAGAATCGGTCCAAAGCCGACGAATCCGCCGGGTAGGGTCCGGTCATCCACACGCCGGCCCTCCGTTCCAGAACAAGGGTGTGGGTCGGGCCATCGATCTCCACGGCCTCGACCGTGGTCGCGTCGAGACCCTCGAAAACTGCGGCGACGTCGGCTCCTCCCGACGGGCCACGCCCGCCCCGACTCGAGAAGACGGCGGAGATACCCCATAGCACCACCAGAACAGCGAACGCTCCGAAGATTCGCTTGAGTGTTTGCTCGCTCATGAAGCCAACTCCTGCCATCTGGATTCGGCCCGTCGTCGACGACCCGTGACGCGAAGCACACCTCCCACCACGAAGAGCAACGGTACTCCCAGGAGGTTCCCCCACTTCAGTAATGCCGCCTGGAAATCCGATGTCAGGACGATGGCCGGTGGTGTCCGGTTCTTGGAACGGATATCGATCAGTGCCTCGTCTTGTGCGAGCCAATCGATCGCGTTGGCTGTAAAGACCAAATTCTGCGGGTTGGAGCGCACGAAATCTTCTCTCAGGTAGTCGACGTCACCCACGACGATCATGCGCCCACCGCCGGACCCACCGTCCTCGCCGGGTGCCGACTCGATGGCCACGGCCAAAGTCACTGTCTGGAAGTCGTCCGGGTTGGGCGCCTCGAGTGCGTCGGGCAGAATGATGATCGGCGGCGCCTGAATGTCACCGGCCTCGCTCGTGACCCAAATGCGTTGGATGCTGCTGTCGGTGACGCTGATGGCTGTGGCCCATCCCATGCTGATGTTGTTCAGGTCACGAGTAGTGGCGTGAACGTCCCCTTTCAAGGCGATGGGCCAGAGAGGGTAGGGCCGTACGATATTGAAGGGCCCCTGCCTCCCCATCGAGATAGTGGAATTCGAGGTGTGATCGAGGGCCATACCTGCGTCCACCCGGATTCCCCTTTCCTCCAGGAAGCCCTCCAGACCCGTCGTGATAGGTGACGTGACAGGTGACTGCCCAGACACTGCATTCTTTTCGATCAAAAGGAGTGCTGAGCCCCCTGCGTCGAGGAACGATCCGAGGCTTTCGACGATTGTCTCGGGAAGCGGCTCACTGGGTCCCGCCAGAACCACGATGTCCGCGCTTCCCAGGCTCAGATCCACGACCGAGTCCGCAGCGAGATCGAGGGGCACGATCTCATACCGATCGACAAGCCCCTGCTCGAGCCACGGGAAGGCCTCGATCCCATCCGTTCCGAAGCCGCTCGCGAAGGCTATCCTCGCTCGATCCTCGGTGGTCATGGCCGCCACGGCGGAGACCAGCCTGAACTCTAGATCGTCGGTCCGATCCACGTAGGGAATGACCTCACGTTCGTCCAAGAACAGGAGGGCAAGCCCGAACCACCCGCGCCTGACCTCGAACTCGTCGGCCCGTAGTACGTTGAACTCGTTCTGGGTGATCCCCAGGGCTCGTGCCTCGCGGGCCACCTCCTCGTCACTGTCCGGGTTCAGGTTCTCGACGATCAGCTGCCCTCCGGCCGCACGCCTTAGGTCGGCGACCAAGTCCCGCACGTCCCGGAGCGCAGGCTGCATCTCCACGGGTAACTCGTCCGAGACAAACAGCTTCAGCGTCACGAGGTCATCGAGGTTTCCGAGGATCTCCCGCGTCCCGTCCGAGAGCGTGTAGAGTCCTTCACGCGTGAGATCGAGGCGTCCTCGGATGTAGCCGCCGAAGAGGTTGAGCACGATCACGACTCCGGTGAGGGCCACCATTCCAGTCCGAAGTCTCCGGTACGCTCCACGTCCCGAGCTCAGACGCTGCCGGCTCACCAATGCGATCGCCATCGCCAAGAACAAACCGGTAGTCGAGAGGAAGTAGAGCACGTCCCTCAGGTCGATGACACCGCGGGCCACGTTCTGAAAGTGTCCGACTACGGAAAGCCGAGAGACGGCGCCGGCCAGGACGGGCGGTAGCCCGATCAAGACGACGGGTGTGCCGATGAGGACCAATAAGAACGAGACGGTGGAGGCCAGAATGAACGCAGTGATCTGGTTTCGGGTGAGGCTCGACGCCCACAAGCCGATGGCCACGCCTTGGGCCGCGAGCAGGGCGCCCCCCGCATATTGGGCCAGCATGATTCCGCTGTCGGCCTCCGACACCATCAAGATGCCGATCGCGGTCGGAATCGTGCCTGCAAGAGCCACAAGCACGAAAATCCAGTTTCCGATGAACTTGCCCATCACCAGGTCGGTCTCGGCCAAGGGCTGCGAGAGCAACCATTCCATCGTACCGCTTCTGCGCTCTTCAGCCAGGGACCGCATCGTCATCGCCGGAACGAAAACAGCGAACAACCACGGCAGGAGATCGAAGAGCGGCCTGAGGCTCGCGAGCCCGGAGGCGAAAACGTTTCGGAAGGTGAGGAAAAGCCCCAACGCGAGGAACGCCACCACTAGGATATACGCGGTGGGGTGGTCGAAGAAGCTCGAGACTTCGCGGCGGGCCACGATCCAGATGCGCTTCATGACGTCACCTCGTCGCTGCCACCGTCTTCGATATCGGGAGCCGATTCGGCGGCGGCTACCGGCTCAGGCACGTCGTCACCGTTCTCGATCCTCTCGGCGTTCGCGCTGACTTCCTCGGCGTCTGCATCCGCGGTGAGCTCCCGGAAGAGCTGTTCCAACGAAGCTTGGCCGCGATGCAGTTCCCAGAGAACCCATTGCTGTTGGTTGGCGAGACGGAAGATGTCCGGACGAAGCTCCGTATTGCCCGCTACGGCCAGCTGAACCCTCGTGCGTCCCTCCACGTCTTCGCTCGTGTGCGAGTCGACTCCCGGTAGCCGACTCAGAGCATCGGCGATGCCCTCTCCTTCGGCTTCCACAGTGTACTGCACCAGACCCTGGCCTGCAGAGAGTAGGTCGGCCACCGTCCCGTCGGCCGCCAGCTCGCCTCGGTTGATGATGATGAGCCGGGTGCAGGTGGCCTCGACCTCCTGCATCACATGCGTGCTCAGGAGCACCGTCCGCTCCCGACCCAACTCGCTCACCAAGTTCCGGATGTCGACGCGCTGGTTCGGATCGAGACCCTCGGTGGGCTCGTCGAGTATGAGGATCTCCGGGTGATGAAGGATCGCCGCGGCCAGACCGGTCCGTTGTCGATAACCCTTCGAGAGCTCTGACACGGGGCGAAAAAAAACCTCTCCGATTCCGGTCTCGTCCACTGAATCGGAGATTGCCGTTCGAGTCTCAGCCGCGTCCAACATCCGGAGTTGAGCGGTATACTCGAGGTACTCGGCGACCAACATCTCCTCATAAAGCGGGTTGGCCTCGGGCAGGTAGCCGACACGAGCCTTCGCCGCCGACAGATCGTGGTCGATGGGTGTCCCGTCGAAGAGGACGCGTCCCTCGTCGGGCTCCAGCGTGCCGGTCAACATGCGCATGGTCGTCGTCTTGCCCGCCCCGTTCGGTCCCAGAAAGCCGACCACCTCACCACGATTCACCTCGAAGTGAAGGTCCCGGACCGCAGTGAGGTCACCGAACCGCTTCGTAACACCCTCTACAGAGATCATTCCTCTCCCTCATGCCGGTACAGATTCTAATCGCGCCCGAAGATTCTAATCGAGCCGGAAGATTCTAGGAAGTGAGATCCGCCCTGTCTAGATTTGGTTGCCGGGGAGAGGGGCTCCTCATGGTTGGCACGATTCCCTCCCTGTTGCACCTTCCACCGATGGCGCACCCAGATTTCTCGAGTTCGGGCTCGAGCACGCACGAGCAACTCAACGAGGCGGTTCGGGAGGGAACGCGGGCGGCCGCGATCGGCGTCGTCGCGAGCGCAGTCCTGGCAACGACGAAGATCGCCGCTGGACTCCTCGGAAATTCCTTCGCTCTCATCGCCGACGGTGTCGAGTCCGTTCTCGACATCTTCAGCGGGCTCCTCGTCTGGGGAGGCCTCAGGATGAGTGTCTTACCCCAAACCGCGCGGTATCCGTACGGATTGGGGAAGGCGGAGCCGCTGGCTTCGCTCGTCATATCCACCGTTCTGCTCCTGGCGGCTGTTGGGATCGCCGTCGGCGCCGTCCAGGAGATCGTCCAGCCCCAGGCGGCGCCGGCAGGCTTCACGCTGATCGTGTTGATCGGCGTCCTGCTTACCAAAGAGGCGATGTTTCGTACCCTTTCTGCCCGCGGTCGGGCGATCGGGAGCCAGGCCCTACAGGTCGATGCCTGGCATCACCGATCGGATGCGCTGACGTCTCTCGCCGCATTCGTAGGAATCAGCGTGGCGCTGATCGCCGGTGAAGGGTTCGAGAGCGCCGACGATTGGGCGGCGTTGGTGGCGTGCGCCGTGATCGCGTACAACGGTGGCCGGCTGTTTCGCGTGTCTCTGAACGAAGTCCTGGACGTGGCGGCTCCCACGGAAGTACAGGAGCAAATCCGGGCGATCGCCGAATCGGTCCCGGGAGTAGACGGAATCGAGTTACTGCGCGTCCGGCGGAGCGGCCTGGCGCTCTGGGTCGATATCCATGTCGAGGTCGATGGCGAGATGTCGGTCCGGGAAGGCCACGAGATCGCGCACCTCGTCAAGGATCAGCTTCTGGTTTCGGATCTGCGCATTCTCGATGCGCTCGTCCACGTGGAGCCGTCTGCGGTCCATGCGTGAGGAGTAGGCAACCGTGACGTTCCGGAAATATGAAGAGTTGGGCGCCTATCATTGGGCTTGGGCGGATCGGAGGTCGGCCTTGTACGCCCCGGCCGCCGAGGCGCGTTACACGATAGTCGCGCAGCGTACCGCGCCGGGCCAGCGGGTGCTGGACATTGGTTGCGGTGACGGGTATCTGATGAATCTCGTGGCGGATTGCGGGGGGGCGGTCACAGGTGTGGACATGGAAATCACCGGGCTGGCTCTAGCGAGCCAGATGCTTGGCACACCGAGGAACCTGCGCCTTCTCCAGGCCGACGCGACGCACCTGCCGTTTCTCGAGGCCTCTTTCGATCGCGTGTTCCTGGTCGACGTCATCGAGCACATCGTCGATCCCGGGCCTTGTCTCGGCGAAATCGCTCGCATGCTCGCCCCAGAGGGTAGCCTGCTCGTAACGACTCCGAAGTGGCGTCCTGGAAAGATGTGGGACGAAGTCAACCATGTGCGTGAATACCGCCCTGAGGAGTTGGCCGATCAGCTGCGAGCGTTCTTCAAGGACGTCAGCCTATCGTTCTTCATACCGGCGGGTTGGTGGCAAGTCCGTCGTCGCCTCGGCAAGATCTTTATCCGGACCTGGTCGAGGTATCTGTACAACCCCTTCCTGAGGGAGGGCGGGGACGCAGGCGGTTTCTGTCACATGCTCGCGGTCTGCCGCGATCCACGGTAGGGCCTACGGTCTAGAGGTCCCGGCCGAAGACGTTCTCCGACCGGGACACTCAAGGGAGAGGGCCGCGTCCGCGCACTGGACGGATGGGGGCGACCTCCGGCATGTTGTCTCCTCTGATGATTCTCGCTCAAGGAGACAACCGCATGAACCGGAGATTTTTCGCCCCGATGCTTCTCGCCACGCTCGTCCTCTTCGGTCTGGTCGGAGATGCGGACAGTCAGGACAGAGGCGCGGTTGACATGCCCGACAGTTTCGACCAATCGATGCCGCTCTTCAGTGTGGGGCTCGGGCCGCTGTCGCGTACCGTCACGACCGACGTTGGCGAGGCACAGGCGTTCTTCGATCAGGGTCTCCAGCTCATGTACGCGTTCACTCCGGAGGACGCGGCCCGCTCCTTCAGGGAGGCTCAGATCCGCGACCCGAACTGCGCGATGTGCTTCTGGGGCGAGGCGTGGGCTTGGGGTCCGTACATGAACGGCCGGATGGATTCCGATGATCTTCCCAGGGCGCAGGCGGCGATCCGACGGGCGAAAGAGCTCGCGAGCAACCACGCGAGCCGGGTCGAGCGTGGGCTCATCGAGACGATGGCGATCCGATATGAGGACCGCACGGATCCGACCCCACAGATCGCGGTGGACACAACTTATGCGGAGGCGATGGCCGACCTGTACGAGGCACATCCCTCGGATCTCGACGTGGGATTTCTCTACGCCGAATCCCTCATGCTCCTCGAGCCAAGAAGGGACCGGTGGGACATCAGGCGGCACGAAATTCTACGCATCCATGGGATCCTTGAGGGGGTGCTTGCGAGGGACATCCGTCATCCCGGTTCGTGTCATCTCTACATCCATGCGACTGAGTCGACAACCCAGCCGAACAAGGCGGAGGCTTGTGCGGACTACTTGGGGAGCGAGATCCCTGGGGCGAGCCACATCAACCACATGCCCTCTCATACGTACAATCGGGTCGGGCGCTGGGCTGAAGCCGTGCGCTCGAATATTCAGGCCTGGCACTCGGATCTGGCGGCTGAGTATGGCGAGGGTTTCGCCATTTACCCCTCTCATAACCTGCACATGCTGCTCTTCGCGGCTTCGATGGACGGGCAGGGAGCGGTGGCGATGCAAGCCGGAGCCGACTACGCGAAGGCCACTGGGGGCGCGCGGTACTACGAGGTTCTCACGAAGCTACGATTCGGCCGCTTCGAAGAAATTCTCGAGATGGAGGGTGAGCTCAGCAACCCGATCTTCAAGGGACTTTGGGACTTCGGTCATGGGTATGCTCACCTTCGGGCGGGCCACGTGAGTGCGGCTCGCGATTTCTTGGAGCGGATCGACGAGGGGATGCGTACGGCTTCCGAGAGGGTGCAGTTCCGTGGACATCCGGCCTCAGAGTTGCTCGGGGTGGTAGGGGCGATTCTGCGGGCTGAAATCCTCCGAGAAGAGGGCCACGTCGACGAAGCCATCACGGTTCTCGAGGGGGCGGTCGCAATCGAAGACACGTTCGGCTATGACGAGCCGGAACCACTGAATTTCTCGGCCCGTCATTGGCTGGGAGCGATCCTACTTGAGGCGGGTCGGCCGGCCGAGGCCGAGGAGGTCTACCGATTGGAACTCGAGGATCATCCGTCCAATGGTTGGTCTCTATTCGGGCTTGAGGAGGCACTCCGGGCCCAGGGCAAGACGGGTGAAGCGGATCAGGCCCTGAGGGAGTTCGAGGCCGCTTGGGCACGGGCCGACGTGTGGATTCGGTCCAGCCGTTTCTAAGGAGGAGAGCGACGAAATAGCCGACGGAGTCGATGGGCGTCAGATTCTCCCGAGTTCCTCAAAGGTCTGGATGCCGCCGTGGAACCAGTGCTCACGGAACGGAACCTGGGAAACGTCATCGAGCGTCAGCGGCTCCGTCATCGCATGCGGATATAGCGTGAGCGATCCGGTTTCTTCTTCGTGCTCGCCGTGAGGGCCATCCAAGAAGATGTTGACCCTGTACCGTTCCTCGTCGTTCATCGTGAAGGCGTTGAAGAGGACTCGCGCCGGCTCGGGGGGGAAGTGGGTCACCACAACATCGAGGACGGGCGCCGATCCGTCTCGGACGCTGATCGCCAGTTCCTCTTCGGTTCGCACGAACTCCATTTGGAGGTCGGTCATGTAGTGCGGCAAGTGCCATCGTTCGATCGCGTGCCGTCGGGAAGATGCCGTTGTCACCCCGACCTGGAAGGGAAAGAACGCCGCCTTGGGAAGTGGCCGGGACGGATCGATCATCGGATGGACGATTACCGAGAGCACGACTTCGTCGTAGGCTCCGACCATGCTTTCTGTGAACTGGAAGGCCGTTACTGCTAGGATGCTTCGCTGATGCTGGACCTCGAGCGGCTGGAGGTGGATCAGGGAGGATTTTTCGAGCGTCGCTCGTGGGCATTTCGAAGAATGCTTCCACGGCGTTCTCGAAGCCATATGTGGTCAGATCCACGCTTGTCCCCTCACGTCCTAGCCGTTCGGCATCAGGTAGAAGCTTGATACAATGTACGGCCCACCGTTAGCGTTGGCCCCATGAAGCTAAGGGGTTGGCTGACGGTCGCTACCATCGGGGCCGTAGTGACGGTCAGTGACGTCACGCAGAGAGTCGTGATTGCGACGTTCGTGAAGGTGTTTCCCTCCCGCCGACAGGCCGTGTTGGCTTGGTGGCAACGGTGTATGGCCAGAGCCATGGTCGGGTCTGTGCGGATCGTTGGAGGTGGGACGTTTCGACCCCTTCCCACGATCCCTTCCGAGTCCGGTATCCTGGTTCTGATGAATCACCAGTCGCTCCTGGATATCCCGCTGGCCAACCTCATGTTCGAGGACGGATGCCCATGCATCGTAACCCGGAAGAGATACGCACGGGGTGTCCCGCTGATCTCACATATGACGCGCCTCTACGGGTATCCGCTCGTGGACCCGAACGCTCCCGTCAAGACGCATGTCAAGATGTTGCGCAACGTCGCTCGTACCTCGGAGTCACCGGTGTTGGTCTACCCCGAGGGAACCCGTTCCCGGAACGGTGAACTGCTACCCTTTCGGAAGGGGGCGCTGAACATTCTACTGCGGCACCGCGCCTGGAAGGTCTACCTAGCCGTGGCGGACGGTGTTCTCCCGTGTGGCGAGTTGGCGACGATGCTCCGCGGCGTGGATGCCGTGGACTGTCAGGTACGGGTAATCGGACCGTTCGACACGCCGGAGGACGCTGGCGACATCCCGGCGTGGTCGGAGGAGATGCAGAACCACATGCGGGAGGGACTCCGGGCGTTACGGGCCGCCACCAGTCCGTGACGACCACGGGGGGAGCGGCCGCTCAGGCTCTGGCCGGAGCGCTGGTCGAGGCCGCCGGTGACCAGATTCGAGCGGTGCTGCTCTATGGTTCCCGACTGCTGGACGCGGCCCCCGATCGGTACAGTGCCTACGATTTCGTGGTGATCGTCGAGGGGTATGACCGCTTCTATCGTGACCTGCGTTCTCGCGGCCTCACGCACCGACCCCCCCGCCTGATGGCCGCCGCCGCTCGGATCTTGCCACCCAACGTGATCTCGTTCTCACCCCAGTCGAGCGAGGGGCCGGTTGCCAAGTGCCTCATCGTAAGCGTGCCTCATTTCGAGCGGGAGATGTCTTCCCGGTCTCTGGATCACTTCTTCATTTCAAGGATGATCCAGCAAGTGGCCGTGTTGTACGTGAGCGATTTTCGAGTCGAGCGGTGGGTGGAGGGCTGCTTGGCCGAAGCGCGCCGGACCGTATTGATCTGGGCCGCTCCGTACGTGAAATCCCCCCTCACACCGGAGAGCCTGGCGCTCGGGATGCTCGAGATCTGCTACTCCAGTGAGATCCGCCCCGAGTCGGGTGCTCGAGCGCGCTCCATCTTCGAAGCCCAACGGGCGTACCTCGTGAAGTCGGTGGGGGAAATGCTCGATGCTGCGGTACGCGAGGGGCATGTCAAGAAAGAGGGGGACCGATACGTCCTGACCAGGGAGCCCGGACTCTCAACCCGAGTACGCAGGCGGGTCTATCTCACGTGGAGCAAGGCCCGCGTGACGGGGCGCTGGCTCAAGCATACGCTTACGTTCGAGGGATGGCTCCCGTATATCGTGCGTAAGGTGGAGCGGCGAACCGGCCTCCGGGTGGAGTTGAGTCCCCTCGAGCGAGCGTGGCCGCTCCTCTTCCTGTGGCCCCAATTGATCAAGGTGCTCGCGACCCGGCCGTCCGAAGAGGTCGAAGGCCCGCGGGCTCTCGAGGAAGGCGATGCGGCAGAGGGAACCGATAGCGTCAACGATACGGAAAGGGTAGAGGACACCGACAAGGAGGACGTGTGACACCGGATTTGAAGGTCCTCCTCGCCATCTTGGCTATCGCGTTCCTGTCGATGCCTCTCTACGGCATGAGTGGTAGGGCGCGGCGGCCGGATCCGTTGGAGTCGGCCGCTCGCGGATCGTTCTTGCTGGGGGGCTTTCTCAAATCGTGGTTCCAGTGGTCTGTGCGCCCCTTGGAGAGGGCGTCCCTGGCGCTCGGAATCGGACCGCTATTGTACAACCTCCTCGGGGCGGCCCTCGGGATTGCTGCCGGGTTTGCGTTCGGATCCGGCCATGTGGTGCTGGGTGGGTGGGGTGTCTTGTTGGGAGGCGTCGCGGACGTGATGGACGGGCGCATTGCGCGCGCAAGGAGGATCGCGGACGACCGAGGTGCCTTCCTCGACTCCACCCTCGATCGCTTCGCCGAAGTGGGAGCGTTCATCGGCTTGGCTGTGCTCTTCCGATCTTCGACCCTCGCTCTGGTCTTGGCGGTGACGGCGATGGGAGGGTCGTTGCTGGTGAGCTACGCACGTGCTCGTGGGGAGAGTCTGGGCACACTGTGTAACCTGGGGGTCATGCAGCGGGCGGAGCGTCTTCTCTTGGTGGGCTTTGGTGGGCTACTCGACCCCACGATCGCGGTGCTATGGGGTTCAGGACGCGTCGGGACGTTACTCGTGCCCGTACTCGGGATCATGGCGATTGGCACGGTGGGCACTGCGATCTTCAGGACAGCCTGGATCGCCCGAGAACTTGGGCGTGGCGGAGAGTAGTACCGGCGGTCACTGAAAAACGAGCCCCATCGCACATTTTCCCCTCTTTGGCTATTGATTGCCTGCCCAGAGGAGGGGATGCGGTACGAGTGGCGTATCTCCACACTACGTAAATAGTTGCAGGACAGCACCTTCCATCCATTCGCGCTCCCCACGGCGCGTTCGTGCTTGAACGGCACAGCTCTTGATGATTGGCCATCGGGAACGCCGGGACCAGGGATCACTCAAATATTGCCATTATGGCAGTATCTCGCGATCCGGGATGTCCACGGCCATACATTTCGGTACGTAAGTCCAGGAGGTAACTCGTGAAACGCTTCAATCGTATGTCGGCCCTTGGGCCTGGCCTTGACCATCGGCCTAATCGCCTGCACCGACTCCACTGGTCCCGACGATGCGCCCTTCAGCCCAGTCGGAGCGGCAGCGGATCTGCTCGTGGTCGACGGGGCCTTCGACAGCGATATGTTCGTGAGCTTGGCTGAGTCGAGCACGATCTTCAACTCCATCAACGGTGGGCCTCTGCCTTCGGCCGCGTTGATCGACGCCGGCTGGAACCTCGCTCTCGCGGACGGCCCCTGGGAAGTAGAGAGGGCCGGCCAACGGCTTGCGCGCGCGGTATCCGCCAGGTCGCCGGCGCTCAACCTGATTCCCGAGCACCGCCGCGGTAAGACCTACGAGCGCGGCGCAGAGGGTGGCCACTACCACGACACCAACGACGTGCGGACGGGAGCTCCGGACAACGGCATTCGGTTCATCCTTTACGAGGTGAATCCCGTAACGCGTGACCTCGGTCAGACTGAAATTGGCTGGGTCGACGTCCTGGACGAGAGCACGGATCTCTCCAGAGTCGCTCGTGTGATCGTGGTATCGGACGGCGTCGAGTACATCAACTACACCGTCTCGAAGTCCCTCGTCGACGGTGCGTTCAGCTTTGCCGTAGCCGGTTTCTTTGGCAACGGCACAGATCAGGTCGAGGTGGACCTCTCCTTGACCTTCGTCAACACGGATTTAGAGTCGACGGTTACGGTTGACTACTTGTTCGAGATCGCGAGTCGTGGGTTCGTGATGGACGCCAGTATGGTCTTGGTGGTCGACCACGTTACGGGAACCGAGTCTTCCACCATCGAGGTCTCGTTCCAGCAGGGCCTGCACACCGTCGTAGTTACCGGTGGGGTCGAGATGACCGACCTCGGAGAGAGCGGCACGATCGAGATCATGGTCGATACGCAGCTCTTCGCTACGGTCACCGTTGATGGCGAGACCAATACGGTCGTCGGTCATGATGGTGAGGCACTCTCGGGTGACCACGCCCAGGCCGTTCGGCACATCTTTTATAGAGTCGAGAGGCTCTTCGACGAGAAGTTCGAGCACTTCGTTCGACCGGTTTCGTGGCTGTTCGACTTCTAGACAGTAGACGGCGCGCCTAGCGCACCGTTCGAAGCGCCCCCGGCCCTAGGCTGGGGGCGCTTTTTCTTGTCCAGGAGATCTCGTAGATGCTTGGCTCACCGGGAGCTGTGCGCGGTCGGCCCGTCCGCACTTGCCCACCCGTAGATCGTGGCCTAGGCTCCATTCAGACGCCACACGGACTTCTTCTTTCCATCCGTCATCCGCGGGGGAGTAGAGATCATGCACCGAAGAGCTAGGTGGTCCTTGCGAATGGTGAGAGTCGCGGTCGCTCTTCCCCTGGGGGTGGCGCTGCTGGCGGGCGTTGTTGCGTGCGAGCGATCCGGAGCCGTTCAGGTCGACGGCGACGACATCGGTGGGGTGGTGACCGGTCCGGATGGCCCCGAGGCGGGCGTGTGGGTCATCGCGGAAACGATGGATCTGCCCACGAGATTCAACAGGATCGTCGTGACGGACGATCAGGGGCGTTACCTGATCCCCGACCTGCCGAGTGCCAATTATGATGTGTGGGTGCGAGGCTATGGGCTGGTCGATTCGCCCAAGCTTCAGGCCACGCCGGGCTCGACTCACGACTTGACGGCCGTGGTGGCACCTGATGCACGCGCAGCCGCGCACTATTATCCGGCTGGGTATTGGTTCTCTCTGATCGAGGTACCGGACAAGGGTGAGTTTCCGGGCACTGGACCTCAGGGCAATGGAATTTCGCCCAGCATAGGCAGCCAGGCCCAGTGGACCAGGAGCCTGAAGTCGGGTGGCTGCATGGCGTGTCACCAGTTGGGTAACAAGGCCACGAGGGAGATCCCGGCCGCTCTCGGCGAGTTCGCCTCCACGGCGGACGCCTGGGATCGGCGCATCCAATCCGGGCAGGCCGGTGGCAGCATGACCGGCGGCCTCAACCGCATGGGCCGGTCGCGGGCTGTGGAGATGTTCGCCGATTGGACCGACCGAATCGTTGCCGGTGAACTACCGCCTACGCCGCCCCGGCCGCAGGGGGAAGAGCGCAACGTCGTCGTGACCCAGTGGGACTGGGCCGATCCGACCGCGTATCTCCACGACGAGGTCTCCACCGACAAGCGCGACCCCACGGTCAACGCCAACGGCCCGATCTACGGAGCGCTAGAGGCCAGCGCGGACTACGTGCCCGTCCTCGACCCGATGACTCATACGGCCAGCCAGATAGAGCTGCCGGTTCGGGACCCGAACACGCCGGTTGCCGCGGGGCCCCCGCTCCAGCCGTCGCCGTATTGGGGAGACGAAGCGATTTGGGACAGCAAGGCAAACGCGCACAATCCCATGCTCGATCAGGACGGGCGTGTGTGGCTCACCTCGAGGGTTCGTCCCAGTGACAATCCGGCCTTTTGCCGTGAGGGCTCCGATCATCCCTCGGCCAAGCTCTTCCCGACGGAGAGGGCGGGCCGGCACCTCGCCGTGTACGACCCGTCGACCGAGGAAGTCAGCCTGATCAGCACCTGTTTCAGCACGCACCACCTGATCTTCGCAGAAGACGAAAACAACACGCTGTGGACGAGTGGCGGCGGACAGGTCATCGGTTGGCTGAACACGAAGATGTATTTGGAGACTGGCGATGAAGAGCGGTCGCAAGGATGGTCCGCGTTGATCGTCGATACCAACGGTAACGGCAGGCAGGACGATTATGTGGAGCCTGGCGAGCCCCCCGATCCAACCAAAGACACGCGGGTCCGTTCCGGCTTCTACGGCGTCGCAGTGAACCCCGTCGACGGTACCATCTGGGGGTCCTCCTTGGGGTTCCCGGGTCTGGTCCTGCGGCTGGACCCGGGTTCGAGCCCACCCGAGACGGCTCTGACGGAGGTCTACGAGCTGCCGTACGACAACCCGGCCGCGCCCGTGCAGGGATATTCGCCGCGCGGCATGGACATCGATCGGAACGGCGTCGTCTGGACGCCACTGGCGAGCGGCCACCTGGCCAGTTTTGACCGTCGCAAGTGCACCGGCCGGCTCAACGGGCCCGCTGCTACCGGACAGCATTGCCCGGAGGGATGGACCCTCTATCCGGAGCCGGTGCCGCAGATCAAGAACCTTACCGAATCCGGCAGTGCCGAGGCTAGCTACTACACGTGGGTAGATCAGTTCAACACGCTCGGGTTGGGCGCCAACGTGCCCATCAGCACGGGTAACGGATCCGAAGGGCTGTTGGCGTTGAAGGACGGAGAGTGGGTCGTCCTACGGGTGCCCTATCCGCTCGGATTTTACACCAAGTGGATGGACGGACGCATCGACGATCCCGACGCCGGTTGGAAGGGCAGGGGGCTGTGGGCGACCTACAGCACTCGGGCGCCGTTCCACCTCGAGACGGGCAAGGGTACGCCGAGCAAGGTCGTGCATTTCCAGTTGCGACCCGATCCACTGGCGCGGTGACTTCACCGGCCTGGTGAGTCCGCCGGCGAGATGAGCGGTTGATGCAGTGCGGTAATTGTACTAGGTAAGCTAGTATAATTACCGCCACCTCCAGGTTACCTCTGCCGCTACCTCCAGGTTACCTCCATCGCGAAGAAGTGGTCGAAGACCTCCCTCGTGGGGCTGTTGCACGGGTTGACTTCCGGGCTCCGTATGAAGAAGTCGAGTTGAATCGAGGCTGGATTGATGGCACCTGCCGCGGACCTCTTGTTTAGGAGCGGGTAGTCGACCTCTAGCGTCTCCCGATTACGGATCCCCTGCGTGACCATGAAGTGGATCTGGTACGCGTCATGGAGTGCACTCCCGTTCAGTGTCGCGTGGCCGAAGCCCCACCCTGCGACGTAGAGGAGTGTCTTGGGCCAGTTGCTGTCACCGCAGCCGGAGTCGCCGTGCTCGTAGATAAAGGCGGCGATCCCGCCGTCCTGGCAGGGGCTGAACTCATTGAATCGATCCATCTCGATGACGAGTTCTCCTTGCGGCACCTGTAGCCTAGCCGTGAACCGCCCCGTGTTGTCGATTTCGTTCACATCGATGTCGACTCTGCCACCGACTGGATGGACATTCGACGCGTCGTTTCCGATGTGCTCCCATCCGGGCGGGTCGTCTAGATCGCCGACCTGGTAGATGCGGCCCGCGGAGAGGACGAAGTGGCCGTCGTAGAGATCATGTTGTTCGGGCTCGTACACGGTCATGGCGGCGCCCGGCTGTCTCCGCGGCGTGGCTACCTGCCCGTCGGCGATTGTCGGCAGGGCGGTCATGAGCGTAACGAACAACGTCGGTATGGCCGCATTTCTCATTGCGAGCCTCCAGTCGATTCTGGTTCTAAGGGTGACGGGCTTGGCTCGTATTCGAAGTCCAGCCTCGTGGTTTCGTCTTGGTGGATTTCGACTTCGACACGGCGGGCGCCAAGGGTTTCGTGCCAAAGCTCGACCGTGTAGCTGCCGGGCGGGATCCCCGAGATACGAAGGAAGCCGAGCTCGTCCGAGACCGCGTGGAGCGGGTGATCATCCACCCGAATGATGGCACGCATCCAACCATGGACGTCGCACAGGACCATTACCGTGCCGGAACGCCGGAAAACTCGCGAAACCGTCATCCCCTCAAAGGGCAGGGCGATGTTCGACCCGAGCGGACCGTAGTAGTGCGTGTTGTGCAGGATCGGATCACTGTTTTTGGCCACGACCGTGTCCCCAACTCTTGCCACGGACACGTGCGGATGGAATACACAGTCCCGGTTGTCGATCATGAGCCGTTGGGGTGCGTTGGCCGGAATCCGATCCGTCGGCACGTCGACCAAGGTCGCGATCACGTTCTGGACGCCTCGATTCTCCGCCGACACCAATAGGTCGCCGAGGCTGTGTTGGAGATCGCACGCCTCCGGATCCGTACTGTTCTGCACCTGGGTAGGCACTGGGCGGGACTTGCCTGCCAAACGGATGCGCACCTCCAGGACACCGGTCTGGGACGCTGGAGCCTGTGCAACCTCGGCTGACGAAGTATGCTGCAGCTCGGGCACGGCTGACGAAGCCGGCTGCCGTACAACCGGGGCGAACAGCACGAGTGGCGGGAGCCCGCAGCATGCCACGGCACGACTCACGAGAGCCTTCGGCAGCACGCGACGCTTCGGCACGGTCCTCATCGGTCGAAGTAGGCCTGCAGCTCGACCGGGTCCCGGGTCCGGGTCAACGCCAACATCAAGAGAACGCGAGCCTTCTGTGGGCTCAGATTGTCCGCCACGACGCACCCCAGGGCTAGCAGCTCATGGTTGATCGCATACAGCGGAACGATCCGCCCGGCGTAGACCCGCGTGCTCAAGACCACGGGGATACCTCGCTCCCGAGCCTCGCGGATCACCTCCAGTGTCTTGGACGTGACGTGGCCCAGGCCGAGCCCCGCGATGACGATCCCGTCCGGAGGGTCGTCCTCCATGAGCAAGCGGATCAGACGTCCGTCTGATCCGGCGTACTCCGTCACGATATCGATCCGTCCGAGACGGTCGTTCTCCCGAAGCGGAATCGTCTGCCGACGAAACGGAGCTCGATAAAAACGCACACCACCGGGGTCGGCGACCCCAAGAACACCGAATTCCAGGGTCTTGAAGGTCTCACGAGCCAGTGTGTGTGTTTTCGTGACGTCCCGCGCCGCGTTGATCTCGCCGTTGAGAACCACCAGGGCGCCCATGCCGACGGCTTCGTCCGACACGGCAACTCGAACGGCGTCCAGCAAGTTTCTGGGGCCGTCCGTGTCGAAGTAGGTCGGAGCTCGTTGCGCACCCACGACGACGACCGGCTTGTCGCTGGTGGCCGTGAGGTCCAGAAAGAACGCGGTCTCCTCGAGCGTATCGGTCCCGTGCGTGACGACGACCCCCGTGACTTCGGGCGAAGACAGAAGCTCGTTCACTCGCTTTCCGAGTGTTCGCCAGATCTCGGGCGTCATGTCTCGGCTGCCTACGTTCGCGATCTGCTCGACGCCCACGGATGCCACGTCGGCTAGGCCTGGAACCGCCTCGACGAGTTGCTCGCCCGTCAAGCGAGCGGGATCGATACCCGCCTCCGCATTGAATCTGCTGGCGATCGTGCCACCCGTGGCCAAGACGACCACTCTCGGGAGCGTGCCGGGTTCGATGGCCGTACGGTCCTGTCCCAAAACCGTGATCGTAGGCAAAAAAGACACTGCGAGCGCAAGTGTAGCTGCACTCCTCATGGACCCTCCATCTTGTGGGATGCCATTACTTTGCCCAACCGAGTCGGGCATCGCAAGGAGCGGTTCAGAGGCCTTGCGGACCATACCCGCCTCACTCTACCGTGCCCTCTAATCCTTCAACGCGCGCGAATCTCCCTCGACGCGTATGAATCTCCGATCCCGAGGAACCGATGCCATGAGTCTCCGAACCCTTGCACCGTGCGTCTTAGTCGCCCTTGTCGCGGCCTTCTCTACCGACCTTTCGGCCCAGGAGACGCGACGGTACATCAATCCGCAGTCACCGGGCACGAGCGGAGGACCCTTCAGCGCCGCGGTTCTGGCGGGGAACACACTCTATGTGTCCGGGACCCTCGGGCTCGACGCCAACCGGCAAGTGCCCGCCACGGCGGAGGCCGAGGCCAGGAATGTTCTGAACAACGTAAAGAGCACGCTCGAGGATGCGGGTATGACGATGGACGACCTCGTATCCGTGCAGGTCTTCAGCTCGGACGTCGCCGACTACGGTGCGTTCAACGAGGTCTATCGGACGTACTTCGAGAGAGAGTTTCCGTCGCGTGCCTTCGTCGGGGCAGGTCCGTTACTTTTCGGAGCCCGGTTCGAGGTGGTGGGAGTCGCCGTCAAGCGGTAGGCACGTTGTACGTGCCAGCCACTGTGTGCGCCGGCCGGTTTTATGTGCCTGAAGACGGTGTACATGCCTGAAGATGGCGTACGCGCCTGAAGACGAGGAGGGGAGACAGATGGGGCTGGAGACTTTGAACACGACCTGCATCATGGACTGTCCGGACACCTGTGCGCTCGAGGTGAGCGTAGAGGATGGCAAGGTGAAGGCGATCACAGGCAGTCGCGACTACGCCGTGACCAACGGATTCATTTGTGACAAGGTCCGCCAGTACGGTCAGCGCCTCTATCATCCCGACCGATTGCTCCACCCGATGCGCCGCGCCGGTGCAAAAGGCTCCGACGAGTACGTACGCATCTCATGGGACGAGGCCATCGATGAGATCGCGAAACGGTTCGAGGGGATCAGCCGGGAATGGGGTGGTGAGGCCATCCTCCCCTATCACTACGGCGGCTCCAATGGACTCCTGAGCGAAGGAGGTTTGGATGCCCTCTACTTCGCTCGGCTGGGCGCGTCCCGTCTGGACAAGACCATTTGTGCGGCCCCGACCACAGCGGTGGCACTCGGGATGTACGGCAAGATGCCAGGGGTTCCGTTCGAGACCTATCCGGACGCCCGAACGATCGTCATCTGGGGTGCCAACCCCAAGGCGTCCAATATCCATTTGGTGCCCTTCCTTCGCGAGGCGAAACGCAACGGTGCGTTCATCGCGGTCGTCGACCCCTGGAACCGTTTTTCAGACAACGAGATAGACCTTCACGTGCCGGTTCTCCCCGGGGCTGACCTGCCCTTGGCGCTGGCGATGATTCGTCTGTGGCACGAAGCGGGAGCGCTCGATCGCACGTTCTTGGCAGAGCACGCGGACGGGACCGAGCCGCTGCTGGAACAAGCGGACCGCTGGACGTTGGACGCGGCCGCCGCAGAGACCGGAGTTCCGGCCGAAGTCATCGAGACCCTTGCGCGTGTCTACGCGGACGGGAGTCCCGCGGTCATCCGGTGTGGATGGGGACTGGAGCGCAACCGAAACGGCGGTCAGGCGGTGGCGGCTATTCTGGCCATGCCCGCACTCATGGGGAAATTCGGTGTCCTCGGTGGCGGGTACACGATGAGCAACAGCGGGGCCATCAAGCTGGACACGGACATCGTCTACGGCACCGACGACTGGCAGACCCGCTCCATCAACATGACCCAGCTCGGAGAGGTGCTTAACGGCGAACTCGATCCGCCCGTCAAAGGTCTCTTCGTCTACAACTGCAACCCCGCGGTCACTGTGCCTGACCAGAACGCGGTTCTTCGGGGCCTGGCCAGGGAAGACCTCTTCACCGTCGTCTTCGAGCAGGTCATGACCGATACGGCGTGCTATGCGGACATCGTGCTCCCCGCGACCACCTTCCTAGAGCAGCACGACCTCAGGATCGGCTATGGAAACTACGTGGCCGGGGGGATCCGTCCGGTCATCGAGCCTATGGGCGAGGCGAAGCCCAACGACGAGGTATTCTCCCTGTTGGCCCGGGCTATAGGATGCGACGACGCTCCCTTCACGTGGGACGCCGAGACGCATCTGGCGAAGGTCATCTCCGGACTCAGCATGGAGGGTCGCCCCGCGAACGAGGAGGCCCTTTCATCCGGACGCTTGGACGTCCTAGGATTTTCCGACGGCGCGATCCAGTTCGGCACCATCATGCCTCGGACCAGCGACGGAAAGATCCACATCACCCCGTCCGAGCTGGGGCCGCGCCCGTACCACTACGAGCCGGGTGGCGACGCGCAGCACCCCCTCACGCTCATCAGTCCGGCGAACAACAAGATGGTGTCGAGCACGCTGGGGGAGTTCAACTATCCGACGTTGGCGGTTTCCGTCAATCCGGCCGATGCGGAACGGCGGGACATTGCCGAGGGCAACACCGTCCGGGTCTTCAACGAGCTTGGTGAGGTTGTCTGCCTGGTACAGATCGACGAACGCGTGCGGGAGGGGGTGGTGTCGATGCCGAAGGGCGCGTGGCGAAAGTCCTCGATCAACGGGAAGACTTCTACCGCGCTTTGCCCGACCCATTTGAACGTGGTCGCTGGGGCCGCCTGCTTCAATGATGCTCGGGTGGAGATCGCTGTAGTGAGTGCAGGATAGGAGGGTTTGCAGTCAGTCTCCCGACAGCGCTTGGTCCAGGTCTGTGATTAGATCAGCCGGGTCTTCGATACCGATGGAGAGCCGCAGGAGGTCGGGGGGCACCTCACTATCCGGCCCCTCTACGGAGGCGCGATGCTCGATGAGGCTCTCCACTCCGCCCAGGGAGGTCGCCGGTACGAAGACACGGACTCGGCGGATCACCTCCAAGGCCTCGGTCGGGCCGCCCTTGACCCGGATCGACAGGAGGCCTCCAAAGCCGTGGGTCATCTGCCGACGCGCCACCTCGTGGCCAGGATGGCTCTCCAGACCCGGATAGAGTACGGCTTCGAGCCGGGGATGCCCCTCTAGATGCCGAGCAATTTGGAGGGCGCTCTTGCAAGCGCGCTCGAAGCGGAGTGGCAGCGTGCGCATGCCCCGGACGAGCATCCAGGCGTCGTGGGCTCCCAGAACCCCGCCGGTGAGCATGCGCACCGATCGCAGTTCTTCCCACAGCTCGTTCGCCTCGGGGGTGATGAGGACGCCGGCCAGGATGTCCGAGTGCCCGTTTAGGTACTTGGTGGCCGAATGGAAGACGAGGTCGGCTCCGAGATCCAGAGCGCGGGTGGTGATGGGTGGAGCCACCGTGCAATCCGCCACCAGTATGGCCCCCGCCTCGTGGGCCAGGTCTGCTGCCGCCCGAATGTCGATGACGTCCCAGGTCGGATTCACCGGCGACTCGATCCAGACCACGGAGGTCTCGCCTATTCTCAGTGCCTCCGCCAGGCCGCTCGGGTCGGTAGCGTCGAACAGAGTGAGATCGATTCTTCCTCGACTCTCGATTCTCCGAAGCCAGTTCTGGGCACCGTGGTACATGATGGTGGGCGCCACCACGTGCCCTCCGCTCTCCACAGTTTCGAATATCGCGGCGACCGCGGCGAGGCCTGACGCGAACAGCATGGCATCGGTGCCGCGGTCGAGTCGGGCCAGCAACCGTTCCGCGTGCTCGACGGTGGGGCTCTGGTGGCGTGCATACATGTAGTCGCCGATCAGCTCGTTCTCGGAGTCACGCCCAAACGTGGTCGACATGTGCAGGGCTGGCACCAGGGCACCCGTGGCGGGGTCCGGTGTGTGCCCTGCCTGGGCTAGCACGGTGGCGTCTGCCAGATCGTCGTCTCGTTGTTCTTCGTCTGAGTCTCGGGTCATCTCTCTGCTCGTCTACGTGAAGCTCCGGTCTCGATGAATATAGGGTGTGGCGCCTGTGGTCGGGACCGCGATGGCGTCCAGCGTCACGGTCGATCGCTCGCTTCCGCTGGACACTTATCTTTCCTAGCGGCCACCCTCCTAGCGGCCACCCTCTCGGGAGATTTCAGAGGATGTGACCATTCTCGAGAGCGGTCGTGCCCAAAACAAGGAGGAATACCGCTCAGGACACCTCGCCGGAGACATGCGTTTCGCGGGCGCCGTGCCGTCAGAGCGCGGCGAGATGGAGGTCCGCCTCATGGGCGACGTGGCGTGGACCTATTCGACCAGCATCAGACAGGGCCGAATGGGTGACCGCGACATCAATTCGGCGAGCGTCGGACTCATGGTGTTAGCCCGGGAAGATGGAGTCTGGAAGATCAAGGCCATTCACTGGTCGTCTCGGCAGCGAAGGTAGTCCGGAGCTCTCTTCGGACGTTCTGCCCCTCCCGTGAGGCAACGGGGCTACTCGTCGTCGAGCGTCGTCACTGAAACCGAGGCGGTGCCCTCGCCATCGAGTCTTACACGCACGAGCCAGGGATGGCAGCAGACCTCGCAGTCTTCGACGTACTCCTGGATCGCGCCGCCGTCCGAATGGACCATCAACTCGCTCGACTCCCCACAGTACGGGCAGGAGATCCATGTCTCGTCGTTCGATTCGGCCCTCACTAAGGGTTCCTATCGACCGTCCATGATCCGGATCCACGCCGGGTCGGACCACAGAGCCTCGAAGCTAGTGTTTCGGGGCAACCCCCCGCTCCCTGTGCGGGCGTTATGGGGGTTGATCTCGACGGCCCTCCGAATGGCGTCCAGCGCCTCGTCCCGCCGATCCATCTTCAGATACATGCTCCCGAGGGCGATCCAGACATTGTCCTTTCGAGGAATCTGGTTCCGAAGGTCGATGAGGACCTGAAGAGCTTGCTCCTGCTCACCGTCCTCGAAGCGTTGGTTCGCGTTGGCGATAACGCCTCTCGAACGGCGGACCGTGAGCAGGCGCCGAAGCTCCACTAGCGGCGTCACGTGGTCGTTGACGCGTAGATCCTCGGCCACGTCGGAGTAGTTGGCGGCTCCGCCTCTCAACTGCACGATGAACAAGGCTGCGGACTGTTGGCCGCGCCGGTCCCCTCCGGCAGCCTGGGCTGCGTCCAAGGCGTCGAGGATACGGTCGGCTAGCGGCTTCCCGGCCGTGGACTCGAAGGACTCCGCCATGCCGTGGACGATCTCCGGTCCGACCATGCTGTTTGCCTGTGCGCAATAGTCGACTCCACAGCGGTGCCCCTTCCAGGCCTCCCCGGGGTCTTCGCGCTCGTACGAGTAGACGTCGAGACCCACCGGGCCCCCACCGGTGAACGCGGCGCTACGTCCTTGGATGTCGAGTATGGCGACCTGCCGGCGCTCACTCGCTTCGTCACTCCGTACCAGCTGAGCCATGATCTCCTGCGGGTGTAGCCCGGCCATGAGCATTTCCATCCCGATCCTGCCGTAGAAGGGATTGGAAGACATCTGGTGAACGATGACGCCGACCCCGCCCCTGAACGTTGACCCGTTACGTCCCACAGCCAATACACGGCTGGCTACGCCGATGCCCAGTTCTGCCGTCTCCGGGTCACGGACGACGATCGAGTACGTGCTCAAATAATCCGGCTCGAACTCGGTGCTCGTTGGGTCGTACTCGTAATCCTGCGCGCTCACCGCGGGAGCGAGACCCAGGGAGAGGCAGGCGAGCAAGAACATCGGGGTACGGAACATGGTGCCTCCGGCGGCATCGGGGATTGCGACCGAAGCTACGGGCGTCCGGCTCGGCTCTCAACTCCAAAAGGCCTCTGATGCGGTGCGCGTACACCGG
Source organism: Gemmatimonadales bacterium UBA6960 (assembly GCA_963577685.1). GTDB lineage: Bacteria > Gemmatimonadota > Gemmatimonadetes > Longimicrobiales > Gaopeijiaceae > UBA822. The sequence goes on from CAUZAE010000002.1 coordinate 40,138, forward strand.
GCCCGGCGTATCATGATGCCAACGTTCACCCGGCCATGAGGCACACTTGTCCGATAGTTCATGAGCGAGGTAGACCGGGGTAGGGCCATGGCCGCGTCGATCGTGAGAGTCATCCGGGAGCACGGCTTGGCCCCCGAGGGCATCGACCTGGTGAGCCGCGCCCACGCGTTGGCGATGCAGTCCCGCATAGAGCTGCTCGACGATGATCACCACCCGTCGTATCTCCACCCGGGCCGATCCGTTTTGGTCCTCCTGCGCGATGTGGGCCAGTTACCCGCGGAGATCCTCGCTACGGCGGCGGTACACGACACGGAGGACAAAGACCTGCGTGTGCGCTGGGACGCTGGGCGTGACACGCTCGGTGAGGCGGTGGCAGCCCTGGTCGAGTCTCTGCCGCTCCCGGGAGACGATCGGCTCGCAGAGCGCTTGATCACCTTGGATGAGGGTCCCCGATTGGCCGCTCTGGCCGAGCGACTCGACCATCTGCGTCACGCGCATATGCGCGAGGACCGGACGTGGTGGCGGGCGGTCCATGAGGAGGCGGGAGCGGTGTGGGTCCCCGTCGCTGAACGAACGCACCCGAGGCTGGCCACCCGCTTTCGGCACTGGCACCGGACCTTCGCGCGGAGACTCCAGCGCGCTCGATGAGTGGACCAGCCTCATTGTGTTGTTCTCTACAATTGGAGCGATCTGATGTCACTGCTTAGAATCACATTCCTGTTCTTCGCCTTAGTTCCTGTGTCAGTTGGTGGGCTGATAGCGCAAACTGGCACAGCGTTCAAGACCGGCGAGAGAACGACAAGCATGACCAAACAATGCTTCTACGATTACATAGGGAATGGCTATACTCGCACGGTTGGAGCTGTTGAACTCTGCCCGCTGACCATTCAGGTGAGGGTGACACGTCCACCACCCAAACCAACTCCGCCTCCGCAGCCAACGCCAGAAACCGTCACAGCGTTCAAGACCGGCGAGAGAACGACAAGCATGACCAAGCAATGCTTCTACGATTACATAGGGAATGGCTATACTCGCACAGTTGGAGCTATTGAACTCTGTCCGCTGACCATTCAGGTGCGAATTCGCATGCGGTAGCTTAGTAAAGTCTACAAAACCGTGACCTACCCACCCTGTCCCCCCGGCCCCGAAGACGGGAACTAGCCCGCCCCGCCCCCCTCTACCGGCGCACCACTCCTAGCGCACCTACCGACATGATTCTGCGCGTCCTGAGTTCGCCATCAGAGGGGGATGTAGGGCTGGCCTACCAAGAGGTTCGGGTCGGCGTCCGCCTTGGGCACGAACTTCTGGATGCGACCGTTCTGGTTGTCCGCGGCGTAGAAGTTGCCCTCTGGGTCGACCCCGATCGAGTGCATCTCGCGGAACCAGTTGGGAGAATCTTGGCCCGGCGCATACCACGTATAGACCGGGTTCCCCTCCAGGTCGAACTGCCTCAGCCTCGGCCCTTGCCGTGGCACGACGTCAGAAGCGAAGACGCGGTCCCCGCTCACGATGATGTCGAGCGAGAGAGCCCCGGTCGGGATCTCGCCCATGTACGAGTAGTCCGACTGGCTGAAGATCTGGATGCGGTTGTTGTCACGGTCGGCGACCAAGATCCTGCCGCCCGGCGCCATCGCGATACTGTGCACGATCTGGAACTCACCGGGGCCGTCCCCGGGCCTGCCGAACTCGGTCAGGTAATTCCAGTCCGCATCGAGGACCATGACGCGCGAGTTTTCGTACCCGTCCGCGATCAAGACCCGACCATCGGGCAGGAACCCGACGTCCTGCGGCAGGCCGAAATGCGTCTCATCGGTTCCGCTGACGTTTTTCTCCCCGAACGTCCTCAAGAGTTCTTTACCATCGTTGGACAGCACGAAGATTTGATGCGCAGTCTCGTGAACGATCCATATCCGGTGCTCCGGGTCGTACGGGCTGACGCGGATCCGGTGAGGCCCGGGTCCGTCTGAGCCCTCGAAGAGGTAGTCCCATTGGTCCCATACCTCGACGAGGTTTCCGTCGCGATCGAGGACGTAGATACAGTTCTGCCAAGTGCGGCCGCGGCCTCCGAGCACGTTCCAGAGCGAGCCCGCCCAGCCGTTGAACTCTGCGGGCACCGGGTCGGGGAGTCGAGTCTCACCTCGCTGAAGCACTATGATGCGGTCCGGGGACTCGGCGTAGACACCCGAGTTCCCGCCGAAGGCGAAGTCCTCGCCGGCGAACGGCTTAGCCCAGCCCTCGACGATGTCATAGGGGATGGGGCCGGTCGGCCCGACATCCTGCGACGAAACCGGTCCGGCCAAGAGGCCGATCAATACGGAGAACGCGAGGGTGTTGGTGGTGAGGCGCATGTCGGGTGGCTCCGGGTTGTTGGGACTCAGGAGTCGCGTTCAGTCGGACTGGAAGGTGTCGGCGGGGACTGGGGCCCGGCAAGCTCCCTCCCTCCCTATGATTCTGCGCGTCCTGAGTTGCGGGCCTGCGGGGTGCCAGGCAGAATCAGGGCATGACACGCTACCACCCTAGTGGAGGATGGCCTGATGAAGAAAGCTCTGCTGCTTGCACTCGCCCTAGTCGCGGTTCCTCTAGCCGCCGACGTCGCCACAGCGGATCCAGAGAGCCAATTTGCCGGCGCGTGGACGCTGGTCAAGATCGAGCGGTCTGATGCCGACGGTGAGCTGCTGGCGCCCCCTATCGAGGACCGCATCGGCTACATCATCTACGACCCGGCCGGCTACATGGGTGTCACGATCATGCAGCCTGGCCGGCAGCCGTATGCGGGCAACCGACAGACGCCCGAAGAGGCACTCGCTTCCTATTCGACCTACACCTCGTACTTCGGCACGTTCACCGTCAATGAAGCTGAGGGATTTCTGACGCACCATCTGGAGGGCAGTCTGAACACCCGCGGAACCGGCTCCGACTACAAGCGCTTCTACACGTTCTCAGGGAATCGGCTAACGCTGCAGCCGCCGGCGGATGAAAACGGTAACAAGACGCAACTCACCTGGGAGAAACTCCCGAACTTACCCGAATCCGAGCTTACCGAAACGCACAAAAGGCTGTTCGGCTTCTACCGGATCGAGTCAGTTTCACGGCGGATCATAGGCGGCGAGTCATTCCCGGCCAACCAGTACGACACCGCGTTTATCATCTATGCTCCTTCCGGGCACATGGCGGTGCATCTGATGCGACCAAGCCGCCAGTCGTATGCCGGCACGCGGCCGACGCCGGAGGAGGCACTTGCGGCCGTACAGACGTACGGCAGCTATTTCGGTCCCTTCTCGGTGTATGAGGAAGAGGGCCATGTAGTCCATCATCGAATCGGCAACCTAAGCCCGGTGGGGACCGGGACCGATGCCCCACGTTCCTACGAACTGACAGACACACATCTCACCCTGCGGCCGCCCGTCGGGACCGACAGAGAAGGCCGTCGGGTGCAAAGCTCACTGAGGTGGGCACGGATCAGCGACTAGCTCCGATGCGACATTTCGGCAGGGGCCGAGGGATCTGCCAGTGCGGGGAGCTGATTGAACCTGGGCGATTGGAGATCCTCCCTGATACCAAATCAGTAGGTTCGGGGTTCGAGTCCCTGGCGGGGCACTCGTTGTAGTACAAGGGTTTACGAAGGCAGCTGTCCACGGTAGTGGGTGGCTGTTTTCGCATATAGGGCACATATAGGGCACGGAAAGCGACTGTATAGGAGACACCGGACGCACAGAACCAGACGAGCACACTGTGCCTCTAAAATGGCCGCCACACCCTATTAAGCCGAAAATTGTGCAAAAACTTTCGGAACTCTAAGACAGACCTGCAACTCAGGACGAGCAAAACAGTGTCGGTAGGTGCGCTAGCATCGTGCTAGCAAGACTTCGGCATCTTCGGTGGAGTGTGCCATCCACCGTCTCT
>CAUZAE010000003.1:0-42053 GCA_963577685.1 Gemmatimonadales bacterium UBA6960
CGCCGGGGGGTAGCTAGCCACACGAGGCGCAGAGACGCTCGTTTCTTGGGAGGGAGAAGATGTCACAGCGTTGGCCCGTCATTCTCAGCAATTTGGCCTTGGTCGCGTTCTTCTCCGCCGCATGCGCCACCGGGACCAACGAAGACTTCGACATTCTCATCGAGAATGGAAAAGTCGTTGATGGAACCGGAAATCCCTGGTTCTACGCCGACGTCGGGATTGTCGGTAATTCCATCGTCGCGGTAGGAGATCTCGCCAACAGGACCGCCCGGAAGACCATCGACGCCGAAGGGCTGGTCGTTTCCCCGGGATTCATCGACGTGCACGCTCACAGCGAGCGTGGCTTCGGAGAACCGGATTCCAACGCAAATCTCAATTATCTGGTTCAGGGTGTGACCACAGTCGTCACGGGGAACGACGGTGGAGGCACCTTTGAGGTTGCCGAGACGAAGGCAAGGTGGGAGGCATCAGGTATTGGAACCAACGCGGTTCACCTGGTTGGGTTTGGTGCTGTCCGAGAAGAAGTCATGGGTGTGGAGCCGCGTGAGCCTACGCCGGAGGAACTGGAGAAGATGCGGTCGTTGGTTCGACAGGCGATGGAGGAGGGCGCCTGGGGAATGAGCTCCGGTTTGGAGTACGTTCCCGGCCGTTACGCTTCCACCGCAGAAATCATCGCCGTAGCGAAAGTCGTCGGAGAATTCGGTGGAGTCTATTCGAGTCACCAGCGCAACGAGTTCGATGGCGTATTGGAGGCCACCCAGGAAACCATCAGAATCGCCGAAGAAGCCGGAGTGCGGGGCAATTCAACTCATCTCAAAGTGGCTCGAAAGAACTATTGGGGTGTGATGGAAGAGGCCGTCGGGCTCATCAACAATGCTCGGGCCCGAGGGGTCGAGGTCGGAGCCGACATGTATCCGTATCACTTCGCATCCGGAGGGCCCATCATCCCGATTGCAAGGAATGCCGGCTGGGCCCCTTTCCATCTCCCGAACGATATGGAGCCGTTTGCCGGGCTCAGGCGAGAATTGGAGAACGAGAGCTTGCCGGATTCCGAGAGGCAGGCGTTGCGAGACCGTTACGTCGACGAGTTGGCGAAAGCTCTGTCCGACCCCGCGAAGCGGGAGCAGATAAGGGAGTCGGTGCTAGTGGGCAGGCCTGATAGACCCAGCGCCGTGGCGATCGCGGGCTGGGATAGCTACCTGGTCGTCGTGGCCAACAAGAACGCGGACCTGGTAGGACGGATCCTCTCAGACATCGCGGAGGAACAGAATAGGGATCCGTTTGACGTCGCTGCAGATCTCGTCATCGATGAGCCGGATCTGTACGTCGCTTGTGGCGTCATGTCGGAGGATGACATGAGGTTGGCGATGGAGCAGGATTGGCTGATGTTCTCCAGTGACGGAGGGGCGTGGCCGATCTTGAAGGAGTCCGACACGCCCAGGGTCAGTCATCCCCGCTCTTTTGGTAGTCAAGCCAGAGTGCTCAGCAGATACGTTAGGGAACAGAAGGCCCTGACGCTTGAGAACGCCATCAGGAAAATGACCTCCCTTCCGGCCCGGTTCCTACGGATGAATGATCGAGGGCTGCTCCTGAACGGATACAAGGCGGATATCGTCATATTCGATCCCGAGAACACCCGGGAAAATGCTACCCACGCAGACGCGCGCCAGTACAGCACAGGGACTCATTTCGTCCTCGTAGATGGCAAAATAGCGATAGAAGGGGGCGAGTATAACGGTGCGCTTCACGGGAAGCTTCTGACGCCACACGCCACACCAACGTCGGGGTCCCCGTGAGCCGTTTTCCGGAGCGGACAGGCGCCGGAACCGGTATTGTGATACAGTGCCGGGTGACCCGTATCCCCTGCTCAGGCCTGGTCCTCATGCCTCGGATTCGACTCTTCGCCGCTCTCGCGATCGCCGCCTCGACCCTCTCGGCCTGCGGTGTCCAGCCTCAGTCCTGGGGAGAGTGGAACAGCATCATCGTCGCCACGTCGGAAGACGAGTGGAACATCATCGGAGAGATGGTGGAGACGACGCTGGAAGCCAGGGTACTCACGGTGCGCGCCGAAAAGACCTTTCGGGTCACACACCAGGTGCCGGTGGGACTCGAGTGGGGGAGACTGCGACGCTTCCGCCAACTCCTGTTGATCGGCACGGCGGAAGATCCCTGGATGAGCGAGGCACTTCGGCTCTCGGGGCGAGATAGCTTCGATCCTCCGGAGATTTTCCAGGTCGAGGAGGTTTGGGCCAGAGACCAACTCGCCACCGTGCTGCTGCTCTCTAGGACCGGCGGGGAGGAGGCCGCAGGGCTCATGGAGCCGCTGCAGGAGCTCCTCGATGGGCAGTACCGGACTTGGGTCCGCGCTCGCATGTACATGACGGGGAGAAACACGGTGCTCGCCGACAGCCTGTGGGCACGCGCCCAGTTCACGCTCATGCTCCCGGATCTGTACCGCCAGAAAACCGAGGACTCGGTCTTCATATTTCGCAACGACAACCCGGACCCGACTGAGCTCATCCGACAGATCACGGTGACCTGGCGTACTTCCGTACAGGACGACATGAGCGATGAAGATATCCTCGCCTGGCGCCAAGAAGTGTCGGACGTGCACTTCAGCTACCCTCAGGTGCATGACCTGGACCTCGCCGAGAGCCGGAGGCTTCAGATCGGTGACCTGGTCCTAGACGAGATCCGAGCGGTGTGGGCCAACCCACCCGAGGATCTGTTTCCGGCCGGCGGTCCCTTCATCGTCCGCGCGATCCCGTGTCCAGAACAAGGACGGCACTATCTGGTAGACGCTTGGCTGTACGCGCCCAGCAGAGACAAATACCAATACGTGCTCCAGCTCGAAAACATCCTGAACACCTTCACCTGTAGCGCCCCGGTCTAGAACCGAGTTCCCGGGCTGACAGCCTGTCCCGCGCGTTGCATAGCGTCCGCAGCTGTTATATCCTTATATCTGGATATATGGATATTATAACTGACGAGCCGCGGGTCTTCGACCGAATGAGTGCCCTGGGCGACCTCCTTCGGGGTCGCCTACTCCTGTTGTTGGAGCAGGGAGAGCTCACCGTCTCCGAGTTGATGTCAGTGGTTCAGCTGCCTCAGTCGACGGTCAGTCGCCATCTGAAGGTGCTGGCGGACGACGAATGGGTCGTCTCTCGGGCCAGCGGAAGAACGCACTACTACCGAATGGCCCCGAAGCTGGACGATGCGGCGAGAGAACTCTGGGCGCTCGTTCGTCCCGGTATCGTCGCCTCCGGCATCGCGGAGGAAGACCAGGTAAGAGCGCAGGCGGTCCTCCGTGATCGGCGTGATCGCTCTCGAGAGTTCTTCGCGGGGGCGGCGCAGAGATGGGAAGTTCTCCGGGACGACCTTTTCGGGGCCGATTTGGAGATGCTCCCGCTCTTCGGCCTGTTGGACCCGAGCGCCACCGTGGGTGACCTGGGCGCGGGCACCGGGCACTTCTCGGCGCAGGTGGCACCCTTCGTTGCCAAGGTGATCGCCGTAGACGCCTCCGAAGACATGTTGGGAGCGGCCCGCAAGCGGTTGGACGGCGTCTCGAACGTCGACTTGCGGTGCGGTGAGTTGGAGCAGTTACCCGTCGACGATGGAGAGCTCGACCTCGCGGTCATGCTTTTGGTACTTCACTACGTCGTCGATCCGCCGAAAATACTAAGGGAGGTCTGCCGCGCGTTGGCACCGGGCGGGAGACTGGTCATCGTCGACATGAAGCTCCATTCCCGGGACGGCTACATGGAGGAAATGGGCCACGTATGGCCAGGTTTCCAGGACTCGGAGCTGGCCCGTTGGCATCAGGAAGCCGGATTGACGTGTTTCGCGTCCCGGCCCTTACCCCCGGACCCGAAAGCATCGGGGCCACTGTTGTTCGTCGCTTCGGCAACGCGGCCAGCATGACCATTTCGGGGGCTTCTCGCCCCATACCAGCTTCTCGCCTCATACCAAAAGAGGGTTGAACCCATGGATACGGCAGTCATAGACAACAGGAGTGGCGTGGACGCCGCAGACTCCAAACCGGCCTTCAAGGTCGCCGACCTCTCGTTGGCCGCGTGGGGACGCAAGGAGATCAGGCTGGCCGAGCAAGAGATGCCCGGGCTGATGGCGGCCCGCGAGGAGTACGGACCCGCTCAGCCTCTCGCCGGCCTCAACGTCATGGGCTCACTCCACATGACGGTGCAGACCGCCGTGCTGATCGAGACGCTGATAGATCTCGGCGCTGACGTGCGCTGGGTATCCTGCAACATCTTCTCTACGCAGGATCACGCCGCCGCCGCAATCGCGGTGGGGAGGGGGGGAACGCCGGAGGAGCCCAAGGGCATTCCGGTCTTCGCTTGGAAGGGCGAGACGCTCGAGGAGTACTGGTGGTGCACGGATCAGGCGCTGGTCTGGCCGGACGGCAGCGGCCCCGACCTGATCGTGGACGACGGGGGTGACGCAACACTCCTCCTTCATCGGGGCATCGAGTACGAGGACGCGGGCCGAGTGCCCGACTTCGATGCGGACAGCGAGCCCGAAGAGTGGGGGGTGATTCTCGAGCTCCTACGCAGCTCCCTCGCCGCTGACCCTCAGAAGTGGCATCACATTACGGAGAACATGCTCGGGGTCTCGGAAGAGACCACGACAGGTGTGCACCGCCTCTATGAAATGGAGAAGAACGGCACACTACTCTTCCCCGCCATCAACGTGAATGACTCCGTGACAAAGTCGAAATTCGACAACGTTTACGGGTGTCGCCATTCGGTCATCGACGGGCTCAATCGCGCGACGGATGTGATGATCTCCGGGAAGATGGCGGTCGTGTGTGGCTACGGAGAAGTCGGAAAAGGATGTGCTCAGGCCCTGAAGGCGCAGGGCGCCCGTGTGATGGTTACGGAGATCGACCCCATCTGCGCGCTTCAGGCGTCGATGGAGGGCTTCACGGTCCGGCGCCTCGAAGAAGTGCTCGCTGAGGGCGATATCTTCATCACTACGACGGGGAACAAGGACATCATCACGGCCGAGCACATGGCCGGTATGAAGGACAAGGCCATCGTCGGTAACATCGGCCATTTCGACAACGAAATCGACATGGCGGGCCTGGAGAGGATCCCGGGGATCCGAAGAGAGAACATCAAGCCGCAGTACGACGAGTGGGTCTTCCCGGACGGCCACAGCGTGATGGTCCTCGCGGAGGGGCGCCTCCTCAACCTCGGGTGTGCCACGGGGCACCCCAGCTTCGTGATGTCGGCCAGCTTCACCAACCAGGTCATCGCCCAGATCGAGCTCGCCACCAACCGGGACAACTACGAAAAGAAGGTCTACGTGCTCCCGAAGCTACTGGACGAAAAGGTCGCCCGACTCCACCTCGACAAGCTGGACGTTCGGCTCACGGAGCTGACCGACGAGCAGTCCGACTACCTCGGCATCGACAAGGCAGGTCCGTACAAACCGGAAATGTACCGCTACTAGGACAGCCCTCGAACGGCTGGAGGACTAGCGGTCCGATGGCGTAGCGGGCGACCGGGCCGTGGCGACCTCCCTGAGGAGGCCGCTCGGCCCGACGCCGATCAGGCGAGCGACGCGATAGCGTCCACCACCTGCTCCAGGTCCGCGAGGGTGTTGTACATGTGCGGACAGAGTCGGAGGCCGGTGAAGTCCCCACCCATCGCCCCCGCCGCGATGTTGTGGTCGGTGTAGAGGGCGCTCAGCGCCTCCCGAGCATTCATGCCCGGCGGCAGGCATACCACGACACCGCCGCTGAGCGCCGGATCTCGGGGCGTGTGAAAGCGAGTGCCGGGCAGCCGGTCGGCCAGCCCGTCCTTGAGGGCGGCCGCCAACTCTTTCACGCGGGCATCGATCCTCGCCTTGCCCAACGTCTCGTGGAACTCGACGGCAGTGCCGACCGCGGATACCGCCGCGTCGTCGCGCTGGCCAAGGTTTTCGAATTTGCGGGCGCCGCCCTCGACGGCATTTGTCCACCCGACACCGACGTGCGTGGCCCACACGTCTGGCTGCACCTCGCCACGAACATACAGGACGCCAGCCTCCTTGGGCCCCACGAACCACTTGTGGGCACTCCCCGTGTAGAAGTCGCATCCGATGTCATGGAGATCGACCTCGAGGCATCCGAAGCTTTGGGCACCGTCGACCATGGCCAAGGCGCCCCGGGAGTGCGCGGCCGCCACGATGTCACGGGCCGGAAGCCTGACGCCCGAGATGTTGGAGACGTGGCTGAAGGAGACCAGCCGCGTCCGCGCGGTCATGGCCGCGAGAAACGGATCCAGAAGCTCCTGCGCAGTCGTGGGGTAGGCAGGCGTGCTCACGCGCTTGACCGTATAGCCATACCGCTCCGCGCGAACATCCCACGAGGTGCTGTTGGTCGGATGGTTTTGATCCCACAGCACGACTTCGTCTCCGGGCCCGAGATCCAGCCCATTCACGACGGTGGCGTTGGCGGCGCTGGTGTTACGAACGATGGCGATCTCATCGGCGTCCGCCCCCAGGAGCCGAGCCAGCGCCGTGCGTGCATCCTCTCGCAGCTGTCCGAACTTCCTGCGGTTGTTCGACGACGCGTCTCGATCGACGCTTCTCGTGAGCTCGAAGACCCGTTGCTGCACCGACACAGGAGAGGGGCACAGATTGGCCGCGTGCAGGAAGATCAAGCCCTCGCGGAACGGAAACGCGTCCTTCACCAATCCCCAAAAGTCTTCGTCGGCCACGTCCAAAGGACCGAGAAGACTGGCGGCTCCACGGAGACGATCCATGCGAACATCGGCCTCGAAGGCGAGATCGAACCCTGTAACCGAGCGGGAAACATCTTCCGCTCTGAGAAACGCGGGGACCGAAGCCGAAGCTGCTACACCTCCGACCACATGACCGAGGAAATTCCGTCGACTCTGCTTGCTCATGGTGTTCCTCCGGACCGAGCGATTGGGCTGACGAAGACAACGTAGGCTGCCAACACCGACCATGACAGATCGGGCAGCTCTATGTGACGTGACCCCCTGAAACGAGACCAAAGTTGAGGTTAGGATGCGGCCTTGGTCTCGTTTCAGGGGGTCACGTCACGTGTATGCGTTCCATCGGACATACTCCAGACGATAATCCGCCGCCGCCCCCAACGACCTCGGGGCACCACGGCGAGTACGGTGACGCGCTAGCCGACGTCTTGGACGACCAGGCTCGCCGATCGGAGAGGCGCAAGACCGGGCCCGTCTGGAAGGCGCGTCGAAAGATCCATCCGATCCTCCCGCCGGGTCTCGCAGCCTTTTCCTTCTGGCTGTGGGTCTTCCCACCCGACATGCTGGAGCCGATTCCACCACCCCCGATCTCGGCAGTCGAGGTGGAAGCCGGCCTACGCATCGAGATGTACGTCCAGTCGACTCGGATCCAACGATACCTGGAGGAGAACGGACGGCTCCCGAGTGACCTCGATGAGATCGGGGAAGACGCCAACGGACTGCAGTACGTTGCGATCTCCAGCACGAATTTCGTGCTCACTGGCGAGTCGGGTGGCGTCGCCGTGAGCTACAGATCCACGACACCGGCCGCCGACCTCCTAGCCGACGCCAAGCAAGTCGTTTCGGGCTTCGCCGGAGGCACAGGATGACCGCTCGCAACAGCGTGATGGCTCACCGAGGGTCCGCAGCTCGCAAGGGCATGACTCTGATCGAGCTACTGGTGGTCGTGCTCATCATCAGCATCCTGGCGGCCATCGCGCAGCCGCGCATGAGCCAGGTCATCGTCAAGGCCCGCGCCACAGATGCAATCGCCGACCTGGAGGTCGTCCGAGTCGCGATATATTCCTACGAGACGACCGTGAATGGGTGGCCGGCCGAAGCGGCCTAGGGCGTGGTCCCGGCCGGACTCGATACCTTCCTGCCTGGCAACTTCAGCTTCGTCAAGGACGGCTACACCCTCGACTTCGAGAACTGGTGTGGATCACCCTTCTTGGTCGGCGTGACGCTGATCACCACTGATACGGCGCTCGGCCTCACCACGTTGGACATGCTGTCTTCGCCGAAGTGGAATTCGGGAAACAAGTACACTTGGGTGATCGAGTAAGACCGAAGGCAACCCAGTGGCGGCAGAGCCGCAGCCCCTCAAACGGCGTCGCTAAGCCATCCTCGAGTGCCCGTCTTTGTCGGCTCCCCTCGAGTGCTGTAGAATGGGAAAACCGACGGCCGATACGGACACACCGGACGGTCGGACTACCCCCTCAGCCAGGCATTCTTCGACAAGGCCCTTGTGAGCTTCGTCCACCTCCACACCCATTCCGAGTACTCCCTCCTCGACGGAGCCAACCGCCTCGACGACCTGATCGGGCGGGCCAAGGAATACGAGATGCCGGCCCTGGCCCTCACCGACCACGGATGCCTCTTTGGCGCCTGGAAGTTCCACAAGCTGGCGCGTGCGCAGGGGCTCAAGCCGATCATCGGGATGGAGGCGTACGTAGCGCCAGGGGATCGGCGAGATCGCTCGAAGGCGGGCCAGGGTGAGCGCTCCTACTACCACCTCGTCCTCCTCGCTCGTGACATGGAGGGCTACAAGAATCTGGTCAAGCTTTCGTCCATCGGGTATACGGAGGGATTCTACCATAAGCCGAGGGTCGACCGGGAGGTGCTCGCGAAGTACTCGGACGGACTCGTCGTCAGTTCCGCCTGCCTCGCCGGCGAAGTCTCCCGTCACCTCATGGCGGACAACTGGGACGGCGCTCGCGAGGCCGCCGGGTGGTACGCCAATCTTTTCCAAGATCGATACTACTTGGAGGTGCAGGCCCACGACTCGGACGGGCAAGCCAAACTCAACACCAAGGTGTTCGAGTTGGCGGAAGACATGGGCCTTCCGGTCATCGCCACCAACGACGCTCACTTCCTCGGAGCGGATGACCACGAAGCACACGACGTGCTCCTCTGTATCGGGCTCGGCAAGGATCGGAGCGACCCCAACAGGATGCGCTACGACGAGGGACTCTACTTCAAGAGCGCGCCAGAGATCGCCGAACGGTTTCCCGACCGGCCCGACGTCCTCGAAAATACTCTGAAGATCGCCGACGAGGTCAACGTCGGATTCGAAAAGAGCTATCACCTCCCCGCGTTCCCTCTTCCCGAAGACCACGACGACGAGAACGACTACCTCGTCTACTTGGCCACCGAAGGAGCGAAGCGGCGCTACGGTGATCCTCTCCCCGAGGCCGTCCAGGAGCGCCTGGACTTCGAGCTCGGGGTCATCACGGAGACCGGGTACGAGGGTTACTTCCTCATCACCTGGGACTTCATCGACTGGGCGCGACGCCAGGGAATTCCAGTGGGCCCAGGGCGGGGTTCGGCGGCAGGGTCGATCGTGGCGTATTCACTCTGGATCACCAACCTGGACCCGTTGGAATTCGGTCTTCTCTTCGAGCGGTTTCTCAATCCCGAGCGGATCTCGATGCCGGATATCGACATCGACTTCTGCTACGAGCGACGCGGGGAGGTCATCGAGTATGTGAGGGAGAAGTATGGCCAGAACGCCGTGGGCCAGATCATCACCTTCGGCACCATGAAATCCCGCGCCGTGATCCGTGACGTCGGCCGGACGTTGGGCCTCGATCCGTCTGAGACCGACCGAATCGCGAAGATGATCCCCAATACCCCCGGGCAAGCGTTCACGGTTGAGGAGGCCATCAAAAAACTCAAGGAGGTCAAGGCGCTTTACGACGAGGGCGGGCGCTACCAGCAACTCTTCGACTATTCGATGACGCTCGAGGGACTTTCGCGACACGCATCCGTGCACGCGGCCGGTGTCGTGATCGCACCCGGTCCTCTGGACGACTACGTACCGGTCTGCATTCAGACGGGCAAGAACGGCGAGGCCGGCCAGGCGATGCACGTCACGCAGTATGACATGAATTGCCTCGAGGAAGCCGGGATGCTGAAGATGGACTTCCTGGGCCTCAAGACGCTCACGGTGATTCACGACACCGTAAACGCCGTGAAGGCTCACATCGGAGAGTTGCGGCATCCGGACACAGCAGACGTCTACCAGTCCATGGACGACGTGCCGCTCGATGATCCGGCCGTATACAAGATGCTGGCCTCCGGGGGCACGTCGGGCGTGTTCCAGTTCGAGTCCAAGCTGGCCGTGGACAAGCTACGAGCCATGCGTTGCGACCGCTTCGACGACCTCGTGGCCACGAACGCGCTCATCCGTCCCGGCCCTCTCGATTCCGGAATGACCGACGCCTACATCCGGCGAAAGACCGGGAAGGAGCCGGTGAAGTACGACCACCCGGACCTCGAGCCGGTGCTGGAGTCCACCTACGGCATCATCGTCTATCAAGAGCAGGTCATGCGCATCGCCAACGTCCTGGGAGGGTACGATCTCGGGGAAGCCGATGTGCTCCGCAAGGCGATGGGAAAGAAGATCGCCGCGCTGATTCGCAAGGAGCTGCGACAGTTCGTAGCGAGGGCAGTGGAGCGTGGGGTGGAGCAACTCATCGCCGAGAGTCTCGCTCAGCAGATCGAGACGTTCGGGCGCTACGGCTTCAATCTGTCGCACTCCGCGGCGTACTCGATCCTGTCCTACCACACCGCTTGGCTGAAGGCCCACTATCCCGCCGAATTCATGGCGGCGATGCTCTCGGCCGTCCTTTCCAGCACTGACGACGTGGTCGAGTACATCGGCCAATGCCGAGAACTGCCCCGCTATCTGCCGCGATTGAGCGACGGGATCCAGGTGCTGCCGCCTGATCTGAACGAGTCCGGCTGGAAGTTCACGGCGGTCGACGGGACACACATCCGCTTTGGGCTCGGCGCCATCCGGGGTGTCGGATCGAGCGCGGTGACGTCGATCATCTCCGCGCGGGAGGGGCAGGGTCACTTCAAAACCATGTTCGACTTCCTCGAGCGGGTCGATCTCCGAGCCTTGAACAAACGCGCCGCGGAAGCGCTCATCACCGCGGGGGCCATGGACTCTTTCGGACACCGGGCTCAGCTCCTAGCGGGCCTCCATACTGCGTATTCGGAGATCAGCGCGCGGAAGGCCGAGGAGGAAGCCGGCCAGGCCTCCCTCTTCGGAGGTGGGGATGCGGCACTCGAACGCGAAGATCCCTCGCTTCCCAACATTCCGAAGTGGTCTGATCAGGATCGCTTGAAGCGAGAGAAAGAAGCCCTCGGATTCTTCATCTCCGGCCATCCTCTGGATCGACATCGAGACGTCGTGGAGGCCTTCGATCGCGTGAACACGGCGAACCTCAAGGACCACCTGGGCCAATCGATCGATCTGGCCTGCGTCGTGACGAAGGTGCAGCGACAGGTCTCTCGTCGCGACCACAGTGAATGGGGCAAGGTCACCATAGAGGATTTTCACGGGACCGCGAGCCTGTTGGCGTTCAAGGACAATTGGCAGAAGTACAAGGAGATGCTTCAGCAGGACGCCATCGTGCTCGTCTCCGGCAAGGTGAGCGGACGGGAGCGTGACGAAGAGGATCCACCGATCTTCTTGGACGACGTCTCGTCTCTTGAAGGAATGTCCAACAGCGGCCAATTGGCCGTCCAGATCGAGTTGCCGATGGGTGCGGATTTGGACGACGACGTTTTTGTAAAAGCGCGAGAGGTACTCGCGTCCCACTCTGGAGCGGCTCCGGTGGAGGTTCGCCTGGGAGGTGGTAACGGCATCGGGGCCCCTCTCTTCCGCTCTCGGACGCTCAACGTGGACCCCAACTTGGATGCCATGGGTGCGCTCCAGGAGATATTCGGAAAAGCCCGCGTGCGGCTGGTGAGAGCGGCCGGCGTTCCGGCCGCGACGGAGAAGAACGTCTACTGAGCGTTCCGACCGATCCTTTGCTCCCGGCCTCGCCGTTCGAGAATGCGCGTCGCCCGGACATTCTGGTGCTCATTTTGCTCGGAGCGGCCGGCGTGTATGCGGCGCTTCTCCTGGACCGCAGCTGGATTCCTCACGACGAGGGGACGCTCGGAGAAACGGCCCTCCGAGTCCTGGGGGGTCAGCTCCCGCACCGGGACTTCTCGCCCGTGTACACGGGCGGCCTCGCCTACTGGAACGCGCTCTCATTCGGGCTATTCGGCATCAACCTTCTCGCCCTACGCATTCTCCTTTTCCTGTCCTTTCTCGGGTTCCTGGGGGCGTCGTTCGCGATCCCGCGCCGATTCGCTTCCGGGCGGCCTCCCCTTTGCGCATCTTACCCCTGGTGGGTAGGCTGGGACAGGATAACAGAGAGTAGGACCCCCAAATCCTAAGCGCATCGTTCCCCCGGGGGCCCTGACGTTCAGCAACCGACCGGAGCCGATCATGACCCGTGCATTCCTCCACCGAAGCGGTACGATTTCCGTCCTCGCCGCAGCGCTCGTGCTGTGTCCCTCGGTCATCGCTGCCCAATACGTCCCGGACCGGGGCGACGCATGGGAGACGAGACTTCCGGAGGAAGTCGGAATGGACGGCCCCAGGTTGGGAACAGCCGTAGAATTCGCTTTGGCGCATGAAGCTCCTCAGCCGCGGGACCAGGAGGAAGGGCAGAACCGGAGCTTCGGCCGTGAGCCGTTCGGCTTCGGAATCGGCCCCTTCAAGGTCCGCAGTGGCGCCGCCGGAATGATCGTACGGCACGGGTACATCGTCGCGGAGTGGGGTGACACGCGCCGCGTGGACATGACGCACAGCGTGACTAAGTCCTTCCTGTCGAGCACCGTGGGGTTGGCAGTGGAAGACGGGCTCATCGGCTCCGTGGACGATCTCGCCCGTCATTACATGGCGCCGGTCAACCTTCCTCCGGGGGACGGCGAGCCGGGCGTGGATCGAGTGGGCTTCGGCAAGCCCGACGTCACGACTCTCTTCAACACAGAGCACAACCGTCAGATCACGTGGAGACACCTACTCACTCAGAGCTCGGACTGGGAAGGGACCCTTTGGGGCAAGCCCGATTGGGCCGACCGGCCCGATCGCGATGCGACGACCTGGACCACGCGTGACAGGCACGCCCCGGGGACGGTCTTCGAGTACAATGACACGCGCGTGAACCTGCTGGCGCTCTTGGCGACCGGCGTGTGGCGCAAACCCCTCCCCGAGGTCCTGAGAGAGCGCATCATGGATCCGATCGGGGCGTCTCCGACGTGGCGTTGGTACGGGTACGACAACTCCTGGGTCACCCTCGACGGGAATCAGGTGCAGGCCGTAAGCGGCGGCGGGCATTGGGGCGGGGGCATGTTCATCCACGCCAGAGACCAGGCTCGTCTCGGGCTCTTCACTCTGAACAAGGGACGCTGGGGCGACCGCCAACTCCTCAACGAAGAGTGGTTCGACATGTCCGCGACGCCGTCCGAGGCTAACTCTGGGTACGGCTTCATGAACTACTTCCTCAACGTGCCCAACGATGAGGGCCAGAAACGCTATCCGAGCGCGCCCAGCACCGCCTACGCACACATCGGCAACGGTACCAACATGGTCTACGTGGACCGGGAGAACGATCTGGTGGTCGTCGCTCGTTGGATTCCCGGTCGAGACATCGACGAGCTTCTGAGCTTGATCATCGGCTCGATCGAGAGGGCGGCGGACTCCGGACGGTAGGTCGGGTCAGGCTAGAGAGGCTCGGCTAAAGCGGCTCCGCTCGGCTAGAGAGGCTCGAAACGCGCGGTGAAGTGCCTGAGGGTCGGCGCCTGATAGGTCATGCGGAAGCCACCGATGCTCTCGCGACGCTTCCACACGTTCTCGACGACCTCGATCAGATAGTCCACGTGGCTTTGGGTGTAGACGCGACGGGGGAGAGCCAGCCTTACCAACTCCATTGAGGCGGGAGCCTCCTGTCCCGTTTCGGGGTCTCGCGTCCCGAACATCGCGGGGCGAACACTCCGGCGATATGATCCTGGGAAGACCGAGGCCGGCGATGATTCGGCCGAAGAGATGCGATATCAATGCAGGGAGAGAGATGATGGACGTTGGAGCACGCATCCGCCGTGGACCTACCACCACCAAGAAACACTTCACACTTTCCGTTCTCGGCTCGTGCGCGATGCTTCTTTGCGTCTCGAACCCCATGGATGCCCAGGAACGCCGTCCACTCCAAGTGGACGACATGTTTGCGATCAAGGGAGTCGGCGCCCCGGTGATCAGTCCGGATGGCGCCTGGATCGCGTATACGGTCAGCGAGACGAGCCTCGAAGACGAGCGCTCGGAGACCCGGATTTGGATGGTCTCCGCTGGGGGTGGTGATCCCATGCCGATGACGGCCGCCGGTAGCTCGGCGGGCAACCCCAAGTTTAGCCCCGATGGGAAGTACCTCTCCTTCACCGCCAGTCGGGGCGACACCGCCAGTCCGGGCGGGGGCAAGAATCAGGTATGGCTATTAGACCGCCGCGGAGGCGAGGCGCGCCAACTCACGGAGGTGGAGCAAGGGGTGGGCGGCTACTCCTGGTCGGCAGACGGAACTCGGCTGCTCCTTTCGATTCGGGATCCTGAGCCGGAAGACACGTGGGCGGGCGACAAGCCGAACGCCCCCCAGGCCCCGTGGGTCATCGACCGGCTCCGCTTCAAGCGGGACGGTGTCGGCTACCTGACGGGAAACCAACACACGCACCTCTACACGTTCGACGTCACGACCCAGGTCCTCACCCAGATCACGTCGGGAGACCACGATGAGTCTGCGGCAACCTGGAGCCCGGACGGGAACTACGTGGCTTTCGTCAGCAACCGCACGGATGAGCCCGACGGCAACGAGAACTCGGACATTTGGGTCGTTGGGGCCGATAATACCGATCAGGGACAGACTCTCCTGCAGGTGACCACCAACCCCGGCTCGGACTCCTCCCCCGCGTGGAGCCCCGACGGTAACTGGATCACGTACGTCACGGGGATCGAGCCCGACCTCATCTGGTACGCCACCGATCACCTCGCCATCGTCTCGTCCGAGGGAGGGCAACCCAGGCTGCTCACGCGTGAGCTCGACCGAAACGTAAGGGGACCCCGTTTCAGCTCGGATGGAGACCAGATCGTATTCCGCGTAGAGGATTCAGCAGAAAACCATCTGGTGAGCATGGACCTGGAAAGTCGCGAGATGAACCGGATCATCGACGGCCCTCTGAGCGTCGGGTCGTTCGCGCAAGGACCGGACGGTATGATCGCGACGCAGGTCGCGACCCTCGATCGTCCCAATGAGATCCATGTAGGCACCGGTGATCGGCTCCGCCGTGTGACGACGACGAATGACGCGTTCTTAGAGGGGATCGAGCTGGCCGAAGTGAAGAACGTCCACTTTCCCTCCAAGGACCGAACCGAAATCGAGGGATTCGTCACGCTACCGGTGGGTTATCAGGAAGGGCTCCGCTACCCGACGCTCCTACGTATTCACGGCGGACCGGTCAGCCAGTTTCGGCACGCCTTCAATTTCGAGGCCCAGCTGTTCGCGGCCAGTGGCTACGTGGTCGTGCAGACCAACCCGAGGGGCTCGTCGGGATACGGACAGGCGTTCTCCGCCGATCTGTGGGCGGAGTGGGGCGTTCGCGACTATGAAGACGTCGTAGCCGGCGTCGACTATACCATTGAACAGGGCTGGTCGGATGAGAACCGACTAGGCGTGGGAGGGTGGTCCTACGGAGGCATCCTCACCGATCACGTGATCACACAAACGGGTCGTTTCAGGGGAGCCATCACGGGTGCGAGCGAAGTGCTCTACATCGCCAACTACGGACACGACCACTACCAGCTCCAGTGGGAGAAGGAATTGGGCCTGCCGTGGGAGGGGGACAACCGTCAAGCGTGGGAGGACATCAGCCCGTTCAATAAGGTCGATCGGGTAACGACGCCCACGCTCATCATGGGCGGGGAGGAAGACTGGAACGTCCCCATTCAGAACAGCGAGCAGCTTTACCAGGCGCTCCGTAGGCTGGGCGTGCCCACGCAGCTCGTGGTCTATCCCGGGCAGAGCCACGGGCTGCGTCCCCCCTCGTATCAAAAGGACCGTTACGAGCGCTACCTGGCGTGGTACGACAAGTGGGTCAAGCCAGCGGTGAAGCCGATCACGGAACCTTGATGGCCAAGGACCGGGCCATCGCGCTCGTCCGGCGTTGATCACCCTCACGCCGATCCCGCGCGCGCTGCTTCCAGTCGACTCGACCGCGGCCGCTCAATTGAGCGCTCCCAACTACGACGAATTCCAGGGAGACCAGGAGGTCTGGGAAGTCATCCGGGCGAACCCCGAGAGCGCCCTGCGGGTCACCATGGCCCACTGTGACGTGGACGCGCCCACGCTGATCGGCGTGGCGGACTCGGAGGAGTCCCGGGCCCGGGCCGCCGCCAACATGGCCGAATTGATTTCCAGCGACCTGACGCGGGAGATACAGAATGCGCTCTGGGTCTACGAGATCGAAGACCCGAAGCCTCAGGGCATCCGCCAGATCGGCCTGGGCGGGATGGCCCGGACGGACGAGATCCGCACCGAGGCCACACCCGGAGGCTCGATCATCCGCAACGAGGGCATCCGTGAACCCAAAGCCCGCGGCCGAGCCGACTTGATCCGAGCCACGGGAGCGATCATCGGTACCGTGAACAACGCGATCGACGACGCCGCGGGGCGAATCCAGGAGGCACTTGAGGCTCATGCGAGAGGCGTCCCCGCAGACTTGGAGGTCGATGATCATGCCGGATACCGGCACCGTGTCTGGATCGTCGCGGAGGAGACCGCCGTGCGACGGTTCCAGGACCTCTTGGCGGAAGAGCCGCACGCGTACGTCGCCGACGGTAACCACCGCAGCGCAGCCGCCGCCATGCTCGGGTACGAGCACTTTCTGGCGGTCTTCTTTCCGGCCCGAAGCATGGGGATCGATCCGTATAATCGGCTGGTGAGGGAGGCCGCAGACAACCCCTCGGTGGACGGACTCATGACAGCGCTCAAGGCGCGGTTCGCGTTCGAGGACACTCCAACACCCGGCGCCTACCAGCCCAGCGAGACACACCGAATCGGATTCTATGCGCCCGAGCGGGGTTGGATGAGCCTCCAGCCCCTCCCCGGAACGTTCGATCCCGAGGACGCCTCAGGAGCGATAGACGCCGACATCGTCCAGAAGAATCTCTTCGAACACGTTTTCGGAATCGCCGACCCCCGCGACGAGCGCCTCACCTTCGTGGGAGGCAACAAGGACGCCGCCTGGCTACAAAGCGAGGTCGACGAGGGGCGGGCGGCCTACGCGGTCACGCTGCCGCCGGTCACCATGGCGCAGTTCATCGAGGTGTGCCGCCAGAGCCGCCACATGCCCCCCAAATCGACATGGTTCGTGCCGAAGATCCGGAGCGGCCTGGTCATGGCGCTCTTGGACTGAGCCCGCGCATACTTGCGTATGACAAGCACCGATCAGCGGGGTCCGTTGAGGATCGCGGTCAGCGGCATACCTCGGGGATATCAGTTCCCTGAGGCAGACGGGACCTGGCTTCAAGAAAGCCATCGAGAACAGATTCTCGACATTTCGCCTCGTATTGAACTAGTAGAAATCCCGGCGCATCGAGTCACGAACGTTGAAGGGATCGAGATAGTTCTGGCCGAAGGGGGTAACCGCACGAATTACCCGGGGGAGCTCGATAGAAAGGACTACGAGGCCTTTTTCACCCCCAGCCTCAAATGGGTACAACTCTGCAGCACAGGCTTCAGCGACAACGTCACTGAGAGTATCGTTGAGGGTCACGTCACGCTGACCAACGCCCCTGGTCTGCACACAGTACCCATTGCCGAGAGCGTACTGGCGGCCATGCTCGACCATGCCAAGAACTTCGGGCAACGAAGAATCGACCAACAGGCGCACGCCTGGCGGCGATTGGATAACGATGAGTTGTGTGGCAGAACGGTGCTGATCATCGGACTCGGAAACATCGGCAAGGCCGTGGCCCGTTTGTGCGGTGCATTCGAGATGACGGTAATGGGGACCAAGCGGAGGGTGGAACCGGTGGCGAATGTCGACACCGTATTCGCTACCAACGAACTCGCGGGCCATCTGCCTTCAGCCGATTACATCGTGATCGCTGCCCCGCTCACTGCAGAAACCGAATGCCTGCTGGACGACGAAGCCTTCGCCGCCATGAAATCGTCCGCCTATCTGGTCAATGTCGGGCGAGGTCGAATCATCGAGGAATCTGCGTTGATAGCGGCGCTCGAGGAGCAGCGAATCGCCGGCGCTTACCTCGACGCTTTCGACCACGAACCACTGGACGATAAGCATCCGTTGTGGAACATGGACAAGGTCTTCATCGTGCCCCACGACAGCCATTCGTCACCCTATATAGGGGACAGAATGGTGGACATTTTCTGCGACAATCTTCGGCGCTATGTGGCGGGGGAGCCGCTACTCAATATCTGTGACCCGCAAAGAGGTTACTGAGTACGATTCCGTTGGCGGGCCAGGGCCGTGAGGTCAGGTTATCCTCGAGACCAGATACAGGACCGTCATCCCGCCCAACAGCGCGAGGCCCAAGTAGGACAAGGCCAACATGGCGCGGCCAGGCCTCGCATCCTGGGGGACATCGTCGGAGGTCATCGCCCTCAGGTTCAGGTATCCCAAAACGGGGGCGGTGGCAAACGAGAAAATGGTCGCGAAATCGATCATCGGCGTCAGGTTCTGGGTGAACAGACTCAAGCCGAGCACGTTCAACACTCCGAACGCGACGAGCATCACCCAATATCCTCGTCCGGGGGAGCGGTCGCGGCCCGGTTCCTCTTCCCCCCGGATATTCGGCAGGCATCGATCCAGGACTCGCGGATAGCCGTCGATTATTACGAGGACCGACGAGAACACGGTGGTCAGGACTGCCACCATGACCACCGGACGTGTCCAGTCACCGAGCATGCTCGTGTAAAGCTCCACGAGCTGTGTGCTGAACGCCGGCCCAGCCTCGCTGAACGTCTCACCGGATCCATGCATGACCACCGCACCGAGCATGAGAAAAGCGAGGGCAAAGAACGCCGTAGCCACGTACCCGATCCTGAAGTCGAGGACCACCACTTCCACGCTCGAGCGCTCCCCGACGGTTCGGTCCTTGGCAAGCGTCCACAGTGAGCTCATGACCGACATGTCGACCGGCGCCGGCATGAAACCGACCAGAGCGAGGATGAACCCGAGGGGCAAGGCTCGCATCGCCAATGGAGAGAGCGACAACGTGGACAAATCCGCTCGCGGCACCGCGATCGCCGCCGCCACCAGCGTGGAGACAGCGAGGACAACCACTACCGCCTTGATCACGAGATCCAGGCCACGAAACCGACCGGCGGCCAGCAGTAGCGAACACGCGACGTACACCGACCCTCCGATCACCCATACGGGAGGAGCACTCGGACCCAGCGTGAACTGGATCAGAAACGCCAGCAGGAGAAGGAGTGCGACTTGGTGTATCACCGCGGTCACGAGCGTCATGACGAAGTAGAGCCACAATGCCCAGCGCCCGATCCGTCGATATCCCTCCACGAGGCTTCGCCCCGTGGCGGCGGAGTAGCGAGGCCCGTACTCGAAGAACGGATACTTGAGGATCAGGGCGAACAGGATGACGCCCGCAAGGCCGAAACCCGCGAGGGCCCCCGCGCGTGTCGATTGGACGAGGTGCGATACGCCGATCGCCGTCGCCGCCCACATCAGGCCCGGGCCGAAGGCCCTCCAAAAACCTACTGGCAAGCTCATCGGCACAACGTGAGGGGGCGGCACATAACAGGCAACCAGGGATCCCTCCCCGCGAGCCCCAGCGCGAGCCTCCGCTTGCCGTGACACCCTCTTCGTCGACAACTTCGCACGCTCTCGGGTACCGGTGGCGCCGATCCCCCCGCACCCTCGACACACAACACACCGATCTGGAGTCCGTCGATTGATCTCATTAGCCGGTAAGACCGCGATCGTCACAGGTGCGGCCCGTGGCATCGGTGCGGCGTGCGCCCGTGCCTTCGCCGAGCACGGCGCCCGGGTGGTGATGGCAGACATCCTCGCGGAGCAGTGCGCCGCGAGCGCGGAGTCCATTTCCGAGGATACCGGAGCGGACACGACAGCCATCGAAATCGACGTGAGCCAGGAGGCCGACTGTGAGGCGCTGCTCGCTGACTGCGTCGAGCGCTTCGGCCAGTGCGACATCCTGCTCAACAACGCCGGTATCATCGCGCAGGGCTCGATCCTCGACGTCTCTACGGACGACTTCGATCGAGTTCTAGCGGTCAACCTGCGGGGCGCATTCCTGCTGAGCCGGCTTGTTGCAAACCACATGGTGGACCGAGGCATTCAAGGCACGATCATCAACATGTCGTCCACCAACGCCGTGGTGACCATCCCCGATCAGCTCGCCTACGCGACGTCGAAAGGAGGTGTGGCGCAACTCACGAAGGTCATGGCGATGGAGCTCGCCGCCCATGACATCCGTGTCAACGCGATCGGCCCGGGCTCCATCTCCACCGACATGCTGAACGTCGTCATGCAGGACGACAGCGCTCGCAGGAGGATCCTGTCCCGGACGCCAATGGGAAGGCCCGGAGATGCGTCAGAGGTCGCTTCCGTGGCGGTCTTCCTCGCCAGCGACTACGCGTCTTATGTGACGGGGCAGACGATTTATCCGGATGGGGGGCGGCTCGCGCTCAACTACACCGTGCCGCTGCGCGAGGACGGTTGAGCCGGCCGGAGCGGCCCGGTACGGCTCACGTAGACTGATGCCCGAAGCACGCCTGGCCATCGACATCGGAGGCACGTTCACGGACGTGGTTCTGGAGCTAGATGGACGCCACGTCACGGCCAAGGTCCTCACGACGCCCCGAGCTCCCGAGCTGGGGGTGATGGCGGGATTCGAGAAAGTCCGGGCTCTATCGGGTGTCGACCCCGCCCAGATCCGCCTAGTCATCCACGGAACGACGCTGGCCACCAACGCGCTCATCGAGCGCCGAGGGGCGAAGACCGCCCTCGTGGTGACCTCGGGTCACCGCGACGCATTGGAAATGGCCCACGAGAACCGATTCGAGCAGTACGATATCGGCGTTGATCGTCCGGTCCCGCTTGTGCCGCGATACCTGCGCATTCCTGTGGAGGAACGCATCGACAGAAACGGTGACGTGCTGGTGCCTCTGGACGAGGACTCCGTCCGTGCGCTGGTGCCGGTGCTCGTCGACAATGAGGTCGAGTCGGCGGCGGTGGGGCTCCTCCATGCCTACGCGAATCCTCGGCACGAGCAGCGAGTCCGGGACCTGCTCCGAGAGGCCCTGCCGTCGCTGCCCATCACGCTCGCCTCGGAGGTCTGCCCGGAGGTGCGGGAGTATGAGCGCCTGTCCACGGCATGCGCCAACGCCTATGTGCAGCCCCTCATGTCCCGCTACCTGGTGTCTCTTGCCGATGCGCTCAGGGAGGCACGAGTCGCGTGCCCGTTCCTCCTCATGACCTCCGGCGGTGGCCTCACGACCCTCGAGACGGCGACGGCGTTTCCGATTCGCCTGGTGGAGTCCGGACCGGCGGGCGGAGCGATCCTTGCCAGCCATGTGGCGCGCCAGTGTGGCCTGGACCGGGTGATCTCCTTCGACATGGGCGGCACCACCGCAAAGCTCTGCATCGTGGACGGCGGGCAGCCGCTGAGCTCACGTCACTTCGAGGTCGCCCGTAGCTACCGCTTCAGAAGGGGGAGCGGCCTCCCGGTGCGGGTCCCCGTCATAGAGATGGTGGAGATCGGTGCGGGGGGTGGCTCCATCGCGTCGGTGGACACCATGGGCCAGATCAGGGTCGGTCCACTGAGCGCCGGCTCTGAGCCCGGTCCGGCCTCGTACGGGCGAGGAGGTACCCTGCCCACGGTCACCGATGCGGACGTGGCCCTGGGCAGGCTCGATCCCGGCCGCTTCGCCGGCGGCTCGATCAGCATCGATCCGTCGCTGGCGAAGAGCGCCGTGGCGACCCATGTAGGAGCTCGCCTCGGTCTCGAGGAGGGCCTCGCCGCGTACGGCATCAGCGAGATGGTGGACGAGAACATGGCGAACGCCGCCCGCACCCACGCCATCGAGTGGGGCAAGGGGGTCGACGGGCGGGCCATGGTGGCCTTCGGCGGCTCCGCCCCCATCCATGCGGCCCGCCTCATCGAAAAGCTTGATCTGGATCGCGTACTGGTGCCCAACCACGCGGGCGTCGGGTCCGCTGTGGGCTTCCTGCTGGCGCCCATCTCCTACGAGGTGGTGCGCAGCCGGTACATGCGGCTCTCGGCGTACGAGCCGCACCTCATGGAGTCGGTCCTGTCCGAGATGCTCGCGGAGGCCCAGGCGGTCGTGGCACAAGGAGCACCGGATGCGGCCACGGTCAGCACGGCTCAGGCCTTCATGCGGTACGTCGGCCAGGGGCACGAGATCGGAGTGCAGATCCCAGACGATATCCGGGACGACGGGCAAGCCGGTGGGGCGCTACTCCGCCAATCCTTCGACGACGCCTACGCAGAACTGTATGGTCGCACGATCCCAGGCCTCGATGTGGAGGTCCTGAGCTGGACGCTGGTGGTCTCCACTACCACGTCGGCGGTCGCTCCACTGGAGGCGCCGCCCGC
Organism: Gemmatimonadales bacterium UBA6960; assembly: GCA_963577685.1. Taxonomy (GTDB): domain Bacteria; phylum Gemmatimonadota; class Gemmatimonadetes; order Longimicrobiales; family Gaopeijiaceae; genus UBA822. Next base: position 22,510 of record CAUZAE010000003.1, read on the forward strand.
ATCACCCTCCATGCCGACGCCCACAGGAACGAGTGAGCTCGTCGAAGACGGCTCGGGCGGAAGTGTGGAGGCTGACGTCTTCTCCCGCTCGGACCTGGCACCCGGCGTGTCGCTGGAGGGCCCGGCACTCATCGTGGAGGATCAGACCACCACCGTGGTACCCACCGGCTTCGAGGCTCGGGTGGCCGCGGGCGGCTATCTCGTGCTCACCAGGATCACCGAGGAGGGCACGAGTGAGCGTCCCGTGGATTCGTCGGACGGCCTCGGGCCTCAGGACGGGAGAGAGAGCACTGGCCTCGATCTCCTCCACGACCAGATCATGTGGAGCCGGCTCCTCTCGGTGGTGGAGGAGCAGGCCCAAACCCTCGTGCGGACGGCCTTCTCCACGCCTGTACGGGAGGCGGGCGACCTGTCAGCCGGGGTCTTCGACCTCTCCGGGCGAATGCTGGCCCAGGCAATCACGGGGACGCCCGGTCACGTGAACGCTATGGCGGAGTCGGTCGGGCACTTCCTGGAGCGATTCCCGGTGGCGTCGCTGAGGGACGGCGACGTGCTCATCACCAACGATCCATGGAAGGGCACGGGGCACTTGAACGACTTCACCGTGGTGACACCCACCTTCCGTAACGGCGAGGCCGTGGCCCTATTCGCCGCGACGAGTCACATCGCCGACGTAGGGGGACGTGGCTTCGGTCCCGACGCCAACCAGGTCTTCGAGGAAGGGATACGCATTCCAATCAGCTACCTGATGCGTGGCGGGCAGGTCGACGCGACCCTCATCGAGCTCATCCGGGCCAACGTCCGTGATCCCGACGTGGCCGAAGGCGACCTCTACTCCCTGGTGGCGTGCAACCGGACTGGGTGCGAGCGCCTGGTGGCGATGATGGACGAGTTCGGGCTCGCCGATCTCGAGCGACTCGCCGACTTCATCATCGAGCGGTCGCGTCTGGCGATGCTCGAGCGCATTCGAGAGATCCGACCCGGTCGCTACAAGCACCAAATGCGCATCGACGGCTACGACCAAGAGATCGACCTGGTGTGCACGCTTGAAGTGTCCGCCGACGGGATCGAAGTCGACTTCGACGGCACGTCACCCATCTCGAACCGAGGGATCAACGTGCCGGTCACTTACACGAGGGCCTACGCGTCCTTCGGGGTCCGATGCGTGGTGGGATCCGAGATCCCAAACAACGCGGGATCCCTAGGCACCATCCATGTGACCGCGCCCCGTGGCTCGATCCTCAACGCGCCGGATCCGGCCGCGGTATCGGCTCGCCACGCTGTGGGCCAAATGCTCCCCGATGTCGTCCTCGGGTGCCTCGGCCAGGCCCTGGAGACACCGGTCCCGGCCGAAGGCGCGTCGTGTCTGTGGAACCCCGTCCTCATGGGCGGAGCCGGGCTCACCGGCGAACACTCCTATGGGGACGCCGACCCCTTCGTGGTGAACCCCTTCCACACGGGTGGCACCGGGGCGAGGCCCGGCAAGGACGGCCTGTCCGCCACGGCGTTCCCCTCCGGGGTGAGGAGCACCCCCATCGAGATCACCGAGACGGTGGCTCCGCTGGTCTTTTGGCGGAAGGAGTACATCACCGACTCCGGGGGGCCGGGCCGACACCGGGGGGGCCTGGGGCAGGTGATGGAGATCGCCCATGCGGACGGCTCTCCTTTCGCCATCTCCAAGATGTTCGACAGGGTCAGCAATCCCGCTCGCGGACGGGACGGGGGTGGGCCGGGCGCCACGGGCCGAGTCTACCTGCAAGACGGCAAGGAGCTCAGAGGAATGGGCCGGGACGTCGTGCCCCCCGGCGGGAGATTGGTGCTCGAGACGCCCGGGGGCGGAGGACTGGGCGATCCCGCCGAGCGGGACGCTTCAGAGGTGCGCGACGACGTCCTGAACGGATACGTCTCCGAAAACGCCGCCCGGGAAGTGTACGGGGATAGCTAGCACGCACCGGGACCTAACGGTCCTAGCCCCTCAGTCGACCGTCGCCCAGCACTCGATCTCGACCTTCGCACCCAGCGCGAGGCCATCCGCGCCGAAAGCGCTGCGAGCGGGCTTAGGCCCCGGAAAGTACTCGGCGTAGATCTCGTTCATGGCCGGCCATTCGCTCATGTCGTCGATCATGGCCGTGCACTTCACGACGCGGTCCATGGAGGATCCGTAGCGCTCGAGGACCGTCTTGATGTTCTCGAGGGTCTGGCGTGTTTCGGCCTGAATGCCACCCTCCACCACAGCCATCGTGCCCGGCGCAGCACCGAGTTGGCCGGACAGATAAAGCATGTTCCCGACCCGCACCGCCTCCGAAAACGGAAGGCCGGCCGCGCGCCGCTCCGGGGTGGATAGGAACTCGACTTCGGGTGCGGCCCCCGACGCTCCCTGGGCGTTCGCGGCATCGGGCGTCGTGCCCTGGCAAGCCGATAGGCTGAAGGCCAGTGCGGCCGTCGCGAGCATGGTCACTCTCATCCTAGTTCTCCTCTAGCAGTCATCGCCTCTAGCGATAATCCTCCCGAACCGGCGCGAACACGTCCAAGATCCTACAGGGGGTACGGGCCACCCCGGTGTGCGGCACGTCGGGCGGTACGACGAAGATGTCACCCGCATTCAGGATGTGGGGGGTCCCGTCGACCACCAGCTCGAACGTCCCCTCCAGCACGTTCACGATCTGTTCATGCGGGTGTGAGTGCTCAGGCAGCGGGCAATCGGGGTCGATCTCCCAGTACACGTGGGTCGTACGCTCACTGTGGATGAAGCGGCCCCGGAAACCCGGCATCACCTCTCTGACCTCTATGTCTTCCACCCTCATGATGTCCGACCTCCATCGGTCTTGGTGACCTACTCCTCGACACGCTTGAGCACGTAGTGCCCAGTCGCCTGATCCACATGCAGCTCCACGCCCCGGCCGCCCTCGACCACGAAGGTGTAGTGCGTCGTACCACTCGCGAACGTCGTCCCTTCCCGGTGGCTGATGACGCTCCGCTCATCACCGTCGCCGGACGTCAGCACGCCGTCGGCATCCACGCGGACCGCCTGGGTCATCCTGCGACCGCGCGCCTGGCCTTCATAGGTGCCCTCCAGCGCTCCGAGATCTCCGCGGTACATGCTCACCGGTGGTTCACTGTGACCGAGTAGGCACTCCGCGATCTGGTCGGCCACCCAAGCGGGCCCCGGCGGCCCATTCGTATTGATGAGTACGACGACGGAGAGGTCGTCGTCCGGGTAGTATCGGCTGGCAGACTGGTATCCCGGGATGCCCCCTCCGTGCATGATCACGCGACCCGCAGGCGTCGTCATGTGCACCAAACCCATGGCGTATCGTAGAGTCGCTCCATGGGGGAGAGCCCGCGGTGTGATCATCATGCGGTACGCTTCCGGCGACAGCACCCGCTCACCATGAAAGGCGCGCAGCCAGGTCAGCTGGTCCCCCACGGTGGAGCACAACGAGCCGGCGGCGTAAGGCCATAGGTGGTTGAGGTACTCCTTGAGCTGCAGTCCTTCAGGGCCCCGATCGTACCCGTGGGCCCGATTCGGGACGATCGCCGTCGAGCTGCAGTACGAACTATCGTCCATGCCCAGGGGCCCGAAGATGTTCTCCTCGAGGTACTCCTCATAGGACTGTCCCGAGACCTCCTCGATGATGAGGCCGAGGAGGAAGTAGCCCGAGTTGTTGTAGATCAGTGCTCCTCCAGGAGCGAAGTCGAACGGCGTCGCCCCGATGAGCGTGACCAGTGAATCTCTGGGGTGAGCCTCCGTCCCGATCGCGTCGAAGCTGTCCATCTCGGTGTAGCCCCGCATACCCGACGTGTGATCGAACAGTCGGCGGAGGGGAATCTCGTGTCCCTGCGTGTCGAACTGCGGGAGGTACTCGGTCACGTCGGCGTCGAGGTCGATCTTGCCCTGCTCCCAGAGCTTGAGCACCGCCGCCGCCGTGAACTGTTTCGTGATCGAGCCGATCTCATGGACCGCGCCCTCGGGCATCGGGACGTCGAATTCCAGATCCGCGTACCCGTAGGCCTCGAACAGCAGCGTTTCGGCTCCACGCATCACACCCACGCTCACCCCCGCCACCTGGGCCGAGTCGATCAGAGTCGAGGCGAGCGAGTCGACATAGGAGGCGAGATCAGCCTGTTGCGAATGGAGGGCCGTGGCGGACGCTTGTAGCATGGCGGCCGCCGAGACGGCCACAAGGGTCGATCGGAACGACATCGAAGCTCCCTCTTTGAGAAATGGGGCACCAAACATGAGGGAGTCGAAAGCCGGTCGCAAACGGTCGTCAGGACGGCTCCGCTCCGCGGCCTTCCTCGGTACCGACCGTTCCGCCGAGGTCCGCCTCCGGGGGCGCCGATCGACGGGCGTCGACGCCGTACTTGATCGACTGATAGAGACGCCTCTCCTGAGAGGCATCCCTCGCTCGCCTCCGGTTCCGAACGTGGACGAGGTGAACAGTCGAAGACATGGCGATCAGAGCGGCGGTCGCGATCCCAACGGCGGACGCCGTTTGAAGGGATCCCGAAGTGGGTCTCGAGACCGCCATCAATACCAAGCCGGCGAGCCCCTCCAACACGGCGAGGACCACAGCCGCCGGCGCGGTAATCCGTGCGCGGGCCTTGAGCACTGCCGACAAAATGGCGAAGCCTCCGAAGAGAAAAAGGAGGATCAGAAGGCCAACATCAGACATGCCCGAACCCCTCGCAGGACCTCGGGGTGAATACGCCTACGGTACGATCCGAAGAATACGGTCGTCGTCGTCGTCGGGGCGACCGCGCCCGTCTCGGTTGCTCGTGGCGAGATACACCACCCCGTCGGGCGCCACGAGAACGTCCCGGAGACGCCCAAACTCGCCCCGATACAGCGTCTCCCGCTCGACGACGCTTCGCCCATCGTCCGAGAGTGTCAGCCGGAACATCGCCGTCCCCGTGAGCGACGTGACCAGAAGGCTTCCACGCCATCCCTGCATCCGGTCGTGGTCGTAGTATGCCAATCCCGAGACGCCCTCCGTCGGCGTCCAGGCCTCTAGCGGCTCCTCGACGTCGTTGCTCTGACAGTACGCCTCCTCACCCGAGGTATCCCCGTCACAGAAGCCGTGTACGTCGGGCCATCCGAAGTTTCCGCCCCTGACGACTCGGCTGACCTCGTCGTTGTCGTTCGGGCCGTGCTCCGCGATGTACAGATCACCGCTCCTCGGATGAAAGACGATGCCCTGTGGATTCCGGTGGCCGTACGAGTAGACCAAGGAGCCGAACGGGTTGCCGGGCGCCGGCTGTCCGTCGAGCGTAACGCGCAGGATCTTCCCCGCCGTCGAAGCCAAGTCCTGGGCCAACTCGGTCCGTCCCGCGTCCCCCGTGGTCATATAGAGCAAGCGGTCCGGGCCGACAGCCAGACGGGAACCATTGTGATTTCCGCGCCCTGGAACCCGGTCGATCAGAACTTGCGGCGCGACCAACTCGGTGCCCTCGTATGTCATCCGGATCAAGCGGTTCTCGATGCCACCCCCTGCATCGTAGGAGTGGGCGAAGTACACGTACGGCTGCTCGTCGAAATCTGGATGGAAGGCCATCCCCATGAGGCCGCTCTCGCTCTGCTCGTGGACCTCGATGAGGCCTACGCGAGTCAGGGCTCCCGTGACGGGATCGACGCGCGATACCCCTCCCGGCCGCTCCGTCACCCAGATAGCGTCGTCCGGACCCCACGCGAGGTCCCAAGGAGTGTCGAGGCCCGAGACCACGGTCTCGACTTGGAATGTGGAGGTCGACACCTCCGGCACGGAACATCCGGGAAGAGTCGAGACGAGCGACATCACCACTCCGAGTGACGCCCCCGTGCCGCGAGCCGCCGCCCTGAACGAACGACAGCGATTCACTTCGGTGCGCTTGTCGGCCATGGTCCACTCCTCTCCGGTAACGGGGATGCACCCGAAGTATGGACGGTGCGCCGAGACGCTGGCAATGGAATCCGTGTGATTTCCGGCGACCCGGAGCGCACTTCGACGCGGTCGGATGTTGCGCGAAGCCCGCCCGTGGCACAGCCTTGCACCGCAACACAGGCCTCCTGCACGCTGCACGACGGCTGTGAAGAGTCCCAAGACGACGGTGGAGCGACAGTGACCGATACCCCCGAGACACCCGCGACCGTCGGTGGGCCGGACGGCAAGAACCCCCGTGCGGGAGACTACTGGCGGAAAAACCTCCAGTACTTGGGAATCCTCCTGGCCGTGTGGTTCGCGGTCTCCTACGGTGCCGGAATCCTCTTCGTCGAGCAGCTCAATCGCATACGTATTCCGGGCACCGGCTTTCCTCTCGGCTTTTGGTTCGCCCAGCAAGGCTCCATCTACGCGTTCATGGTCCTGATCTTCGTATACGTCTTCCTCATGAATCGGCTGGACCAAGAGTTCGATGTCGATGAGGGTGGCGAGTGATGACCGTCCAGGCGTGGACCTTCGTGCTGGTAGGCCTGTCGTTCGCCCTCTACATCGGGGTGGCCATCGCGACCCGCGCGAACTCCACGAAGGAGTTTTACGTGGCGGGGTCCGGTGTTTCTCCGCTCGCTAACGGGATGGCGACAGCCGCCGATTGGATGTCGGCCGCATCGTTCATTTCGATGGCGGGTCTCATCGCCTTTCGGGGCTACGACGGTTCGGTCTACCTCATGGGCTGGACCGGCGGCTATGTGCTCCTTGCTCTCCTGCTCGCCCCCTACTTGCGGAAATTCGGCGCGTACACCGTTCCCGACTTCGTCGGTGACCGGTACTACTCACAGACGGCCCGGATCGTCGCCGTCGTGTGCGCCATCTTCGTGTCCTTCACCTACGTGGCCGGACAGATGAGAGGGGTGGGCATCGTCTTTGGGCGCTTCCTCGAAGTACCGGTGGAGATCGGCGTGGTCATCGGCATGGGCATCGTCTTCTTCTACGCCGTGCTCGGTGGCATGAAGGGCATCACCTACACACAGGTCGCCCAGTACTGCGTGTTGATCTTCGCCTATTTGGTCCCGGCCATTTTTCTTTCTCTTATGATCACCGGGAACGCCATCCCTCAGTTCGGCTTGGGTGGAGTGGACCTGGAGAGCGGAACGTTCCTCCTTGACCGGCTGAACGGACTCCACGAAGAGTTGGGATTCGCCGCGTATACGTCCGGCACCAAGTCCACGATCGATGTCTTCTTTATCACTGCCGCACTCATGGTGGGCACCGCGGGGCTCCCACACGTGATCATCCGCTTCTACACGGTGCCTAAGGTGAGGGACGCGCGGATCAGCGTCGGCTGGGCGCTGATGTTCATCGCCCTCCTGTACACCGCAGCCCCTGCCGTCGCCGTATTCGCCAGAACCAACCTCCTGAATACCGTTTCCGAGCAACCGTACGCGGAGATGCCCGAGTGGTTTACGAAGTGGGAATCCACTGGACTCATCTCGTTCGAGGATCGCAATGGAGACGGCCTCATCCAGTTCGTGGGACCGGACGCACGGGACGCCACCGGAGCCTCCATCGCAAACGAGCTCACCATCGATCAGGACATCATGGTTCTGGCGAACCCCGAGATTGCAGGGCTCCCGAACTGGGTGATCGGGCTGGTCGCTGCGGGAGGCCTGGCCGCCGCGCTGTCGACGGCCGCGGGACTACTCCTCGTTGTGTCGGCGGCCATAAGCCACGACCTCCTCAAACGCGGGATCAAGAAGGACATCAGTGAGAGAGGAGAGTTGATCGCCGCAAGAGTCAGTGCCGGCGTGGCCGTCGTAATCGCCGGATACCTGGGGATCAATCCGCCTGGATTCGTCGCCGAGGTCGTTGCGTTCGCCTTCGGCCTCGCGGCCGCTTCGTTCTTCCCGGCCATCATCCTCGGCATCTTCTCGAAGCGCATGAACCGGGAGGGCGCGATCCTCGGAATGATCTCCGGAATCACGCTGACGGCAGGCTATATCGTCTACTTCAAGTTCATCAACCCGGCTGCGAACACGGCTGAGTATTGGTGGTTCGGAATCTCACCGGAGGGGATCGGCACGCTGGGCATGCTCGTCAACCTCGCCGTAGCGCTGACGGTGTCCCGCTTCACGCCCCCGCCCCCGGAAGAGATCGTACACATGGTCAACAGAATACGTGTACCGCGGGGAGCCGGAGCGGCACACGAGATCAGTGCGTAGGACCACTGCTTTTGGCGGGGCCGTTGCCTGCTTTGTCCTAATCGTCGTTTTCGCTGCAACTGGGCGGGTTTCGGGGCAGACTCGGGCCTAGCCAACAGCCACGAACGCCGCCGGGCCCCGGGTCTCAGTTCGCTGGTGGAGCTCGCCAAGCGTGCCTCCCGGCTTGGCCTGTGCAGCCTACTACGCACCCCTAGGGTTTTCGGGCCGGCGGGCCTGACCGTCGAGGGACTCGAGACACTGGCTGCGGGTGACCGCCTGGCTTTCACCGTCGGAGACAGGAGCTTGGCAGGAGATGTGACGTACATTCGATATCCCCGAAACCTGGCGGGAACTCTGGGCGATCTGAACGATGGGGCGCTCTTCGTAGAGATGGAGCCGAGTGGCGGAGAAGGTTGGAGCTGCGGCGTGTGGATCTCGGCGTACGGAGTCGACGCCGACGAGACAGCCGCGCTCCAGAGCCAGCTGACGGCCTTGGCGGACCGGGTGTTCGGTTGACATATGGCCTCAGCCGAGGCATACCCACGAGATGTCCGAGCCGACCCCCGACCAAATTTCCTTCGACCTGACTCCCCAGGAGTTCGGGCGGCTGGGAGAGCGCCTCACCGAATTGATGATCGAGGCCTTCGAGGCCGAACGCTCAGAGCCAGTGCTCCGTTCGGTCTCCGGACCCGAGCTCCGCGCTCTGCTGGATGAGCCTCTGCCTCAGGTAGGCACGACGCCGGACGACATCCTCACGCAGTGGCGGGACAACGTGCTTCCGTACTGCCGCCGGAACGGGCACCCTCGATTCTTTGGCTATGTATGCACGACCGCCGACCCTCTCGGGGTTCTGGCGGACGCGATGGCTTCGGCTCTCAACCAGCCCGTCACCGCGTGGCGGTCGGCGCCCGCCGCCACCGAGATCGAACGACTCGTGGTTCGGTGGCTCGACAACCTCGTGGGTTTCGGGGGTGAGGGAAGTGGGCTCCTGGTGAGCGGTGGCTCATCCGCGAACTTCCACGCGATGGCCTGTGCCGTGACCCGGGCCGAACATCGAGCGGGGCTTCCACCAGGCTCCCGACATCGACTGAGCATCTACCTCTCCAAGGAGGGGCATGTGTCGATGCGTAAGGGCGCACAACTCCTGGGCGTGCCGCCCTCGCAAGTCCGCCTTCTGGAGATCGACGCGCTGCGGCGCCTTCGGCCCGACGCCCTGAGGCACGCCTTGGAAGAGGATCGAGCCGCCGGGCTCGTGCCGGCCTTGATCGGTCTGTCCGCCGGTACGGCGAACACGGGGGCCATCGATCCGCTGGACGAGGTCGCGGATATCGCCGAGGAGCACGACGCATGGCTCCACATCGACGGAAGCTACGGTGCGCCCGCAGTTCTCACGGAGGAGTACGCCTGGATGGCCCGGTCCTTCGAGCGGGCCGACTCTCTGTCGCTGGATCCCCACAAGTGGCTCTTCGCACCGGCGGACGTAGGCTGCATCCTGATCCACAACGACGAGGACGCCCGCAGGGCCTTCACGCTGTACAGCGAGTACACCGAGATCACCCAGACGGACCCCATCGAGCGCTACGCTCTCTTCGACCGAGGCCTGGAGATGTCGCGGCGCTTCCGGGGACTCAAGGTGTGGACCATCCTCAAGGCGCGGGGCGTCGAAGGGCTCAGGGGCGCCATCTCACACGACATCGCCCTGAGGAGACATCTCGACCAAAGGATCGCGGATCACCCCCGCCTCGAGTCTCTCGGATCCGAGTTGAGCATCTCCTGCTTCCGATACGTGCCGGAAGGGGCCACAGACGGGAGAGCCGTCGACGCGGCCAACCGGACGATCATCGAAACGCTGGTACGGGAGGGACGTTGCTACATGTCACCGACCACCCTGGAAGGGAAGTATTCGCTCCGGGCCTGCATCGTGAGCTTTCGAACCCAGCAGAGCGACGTGGACTTTCTGGTGGATGAGGTCTTGCGGGTCGGGGCCCTCGCCGCCCCCTGAAGTCACTCCGGTTGCTTGCCAGAGTGTCTCCAACTCCCGATTCTTCCAATCCGTGCATCGCCTGTCGCGTCGCCCCCTCGACTCGGGACGGCCGGCCCATTCGCTGGCGGAGACTGCGAACAGATGGAATTCGTATTGAGAGACCTACGCTTGGCCGTGGGAGCCGACCGTGGTGACGTCCTCAAATTGGTGATGGTGCACGGTGCCAAGTTGGCATTGGGAGGCGTGGTTCTCGGGCTTCTGGGCGCGGCCACCCTGAGTCGCATCATGGCGAGCCAGCTGTACGGCGTAGAGGCGATCGACCCGGGAACCTTCGCGCTGGTGGCCGTCGTACTGTCGTCCGTCGCCATGGTAGCCACCTACATACCGGCCCATCGGGCCGCGCGAATCGATCCGATGACAGCACTCCAGGCGGAGGGCCGGTAGAGTCCACATGGCCGAAGCCGCCGCGCCCGAAACCGACTGGTGGGCCAAGGGCCTCCTATTCGAGAACTGCAACTGTCAGGTCATTTGCCCCGGCCACGTCCACTTTTCCAATAGCTGCACGCACGAGCGCTGTATCGGATACTGGGCGATACGGTTCGACGAGGGGTCGTATGGAGGCGTCGCTCTCGACGGAGTGCGCGCGGTCATCGCCTACGACTGCCCCTCCCACATGATCTCAGGTGACTGGACAGAGGTCGTGATCATCGACGAGCGCTGCTCGGATGCGCAGTGGTCCGCAACCGAAGCCATCCTCACGGGGCGAGCGGGTGGACCCTGGGAAGTGTTGGATCGTTTCGTGGGACGGCGGCTTCCAACCCGTGCGCTTCCGATCGAGATCGCCGACGAAGGTGCGGTGAAGAAAATCGTCGTCGAAGGACTCCTCGAGGGGACGATCGAGGAAATACGCGGCAAGGACCGCGATCAGCCGGTGACGTTTCAGAACATGTTCAATCAGATCCATGCCCCCGAGCAGATCATCGCCCGCGGTGACACGGCCTATGATGACGGCGACATCGCGGTCACTATGGAAGGCACGCACGCACTCTACAGTAATTTCGACTGGTCGGTGAGCGCCGAGTGAGTGGGGCAACGGGTCTATTCGTAGCCACCACCGCGTGGATGATCATGATGACGGTCATGATGGCGCCCTCGACCCTTCCGTGGTTGTCCGGCTTCGCGGCCATGTCACGCGATCGGGAGTCCGGCGCCATGAGGCGCGGATGGGTCGTGCTCTTCGGGCTCGGGTATCTGATGGTGTGGGCTGGCTTCAGCGTCCTGGCTGCGTCCCTCCAGATGGGATTGAGAAGCTGGACCCTGCTGGAAGACACACTGGCGGTGACGGCACCCCTTGGAGCACTGCTTCTCATCGGAGCGGGCGTCTACCAGGTGACCCCGGCCAAGGTCGCATGCCTCCGACACTGCAGGACACCGTTGAGCTACTTCTTGTCGCACTGGAAGAATGGACCGGGTGGGGCCTTCCGGATGGGAATCTCCCACGGTGCGTTTTGCGTGGGGTGCTGTTGGGCGCTCATGCTTTCGGCGTTCGCCCTGGGTCTGATGAACCTGGCCTGGATGGCAGCTCTCACGACGATCGTCGTCCTAGAGACGCTCGCCCCGGGAGGCGCCCGCATCGGCCGGATCGCTGGAGCCGCCATGGTGATCTGGGGCCTCACACTACTTCTGCACCGCTGACCTCTCGGGCCATTAACTTCCCATGGAACGCCGACTCCGTCTGAACCGCCGACTCCTCTTACGCCGCTGATCATGGCACAACGCACAAAAGTGACGGGCAACAGCCTTCGTCATGCCTTTTGGGAAATCATCTGGCCACGCAGGAAGCTCATATCCGTAGGGCTCCTCCTGATCCTCATCAACCGATTGAGCGGCCTCGTGCTCCCGGCCTCGACGAAGTATCTGGTCGATGAGGTGCTCGGCCAGGGCGAGTTCGACCTGCTGGTGAGGCTGCTGGCGTTGCTGGCGGGGGCTGTGGCACTCCAAGCCGGCAGCGCATTTCTGCTGACGATGCTACTCAGCGTGGAGGCCCAACACCTAATCGCGCATCTCCGAGCCCAAGTGCAAAGACACGTGCTCACTCTCCCTGTGCGCTTCTTCGACGAGACGAAGACCGGCGAGCTGGTCTCGCGTATCATGAACGACGTCGAGGGTGTGCGGAATCTCGTCGGAACCGGGCTCGTCCAACTCGTCGGTGGCGTGGTTACGGCGGTGGTCGCGTTCGCGTTCCTCGTGCGCATCGACCTCGTGATGACCGCGCTCGCGCTCGTGCCGCTGGCGCTCTTCGCGTTCGTGTCGACGAAGGCGTTTCAGACCTTGCGGCCGGCCTTCCGAGAGCGAGGTGAGATCCGCGCCGAGGTCACGGGTCGACTCACGGAAGCGCTTGGAGGCATTCGGGTCATCAAGGGCTTCCACGCCCTCGAGAAAGAGGGGGACATCTTCGAGGCCGGAGTGCTTCGGATCTATGAGAACGTCAAGACAACGCTCAAGACCTCGAGTTCGGTGACGAGCCTGGGCACGTTTTTCATCGGCCTCGCGAGCGTGCTCATCATGGGCTATGGCGGTTGGCTGATCCTCCAGGGGTCCCTGACACTCGGCGAACTCTTTTCCTTTACGCTCTTCATGGCCTTTCTGGTAGCACCGATCGTGCAGCTAGCCAACATCGGAACCCAGATGACGGAGGCCTTCGCTGGGCTCGACCGTACCGCCGACCTCCTCTCCGTTCCCTCCGAAGACGACGATCCGAAGCGGACGGCCACGATGCCGGCTATCCACGGCCATCTGCAATTCGAGGACGTTCGCTTTGCGTACGACGCCGATAAGCCCGTGCTGCGGGGCATCAACTTCGAGGCCGATCCGGGAACGGTGATCGCACTGGTGGGCAGCTCCGGGTCCGGAAAGTCGACCCTGGCCGGGCTGGCCGCGACGTTCCTGACGCCCGACGCGGGGCGCGTCCTCGTCGACGGGATCGACCTGGCCACGGTACAGCTCTCGAGCTACAGGGAGCAGCTCGGCCTGGTGCTCCAGGACGACTTCCTCTTCGATGGTACGATTCGTGAGAATCTGCTTTTCGCTCGCCCGAACGCTAGCGACACGGCGCTACAGGATGCGGCGGAGCAAGGCTACGTGACTGAGTTCACCGATCGCTTCCCGGACGGTCTGGACACGGTGATCGGTGAGCGGGGCGTCAAGCTCTCGGGGGGGCAGAGGCAGCGGGTGACGATCGCCCGCGCGCTCCTGTCCAACCCGCGTATTCTGCTTCTGGACGAAGCAACATCTAGTCTCGACACGGAGAGCGAGGCACTGATCCAGGAGAGTCTCATGGGCCTCCTCAAGAACCGAACCACGGTCGTTATCGCCCACCGCCTGTCGACCATCCAGCGAGCAGATCTGATCCTCGTCATCGAGGACGGAGAGATCGTCGAGAGAGGGCGCCATGAAGAATTGATCGCCATCGACGGTCGCTATCACGAGCTGTATACGGTGCAGGCGAGGATCTAGAAACCTGGCCCAACGGCGGTCGCGAAGGAGGAAATCGTGGCATACGATGAAGGACTGGCCCAGCGAGTTCGGGAAACGCTCGCGGAACGCCCCCGATCTCTCCGAGCGGAAGATGTTCGGAGGTCTTTGCTTCATGCTCGGCGGCAACATGTGCGCCGGGATCGTCGGGGAGGAGTTGATGCTGCGCGTCGGAGCCGACGCCTATCAGGCCGCGCTAGAGAGGCCCCACGCCTGTGAGATGGATTTCACGGGCCAATCTCTCAAGGGGATGGTCTACGTGGGAGTCGATGGTTTCGCGGACGACGCCGAACTGTCGAGCTGGCTGGAAATCGCAGTGGGGTTCGCGGGCAGCCTGCCACCCAAGTAGCGATGAACCCTACGCCTTCAACTTATGGGCGAACTTGGCGCGGAGCTTCGCAACCTTCGGACTGATGATGACGCTGCAGTAGGGCTGCCCACCGTTCGCCCGATAATAACCCTGATGGTAGTCTTCGGCGGGATAGAAGGCCTCGAACGGCACGACCTCGGTGACGATCGGGTCCGTCCAAACACCTTCCGCAACCAGCCCGGTGATCACCGCCTCAGCCGTTTCTTTGTGCTCCGGCGTGTGATAGAAGATCGCCGACCGATACTGCGTCCCGATGTCGCCCCCCTGGCGGTTGAGCGTGGTCGGGTCGTGCATCGAGAAAAAGACCTCAAGCACATCACGGAAGGTCGTCACCGTCGGGTCGATCTGAAATTGAACCACCTCGGCATGGCCCGTCTGGCCGGAACAGAGCGCCTCATACGTCGGATCGACAACGTGTCCTCCCGAGGCACCGGAAGTCACGGACTCGACTCCCTCCAGCAACTCGTAGACCGCTTCCAAGCACCAGTAGCAGCCCCCACCGAGGGTGACGAGTTCGCGGGGGTCGTCAGGCATGATCAACGCCGCCCCCGGACATCGCATACCGAGACGACGACCGCCACAGTGCCTTGATCACGCCGCCGCCATGCATTCGATCTCGACCCTTCCGTCCGCGGCCAGTCCACTCGCGCCAAACGCGCTGCGCGCCGGTTTGTTCTCTGGAAAAAATTCAGCGTAGACCTCATTCATGGCGCCCCACTCGGCCATGTCCGCCAGCATCACGGTGCACTTCAGGACACGATCCATCGACGATCCGTGCCGCTCGAGGGCGTCCTTGATCGACTGGAGAGCGGCACGGGTCTCGGGCTGGATCCCCCGCTCCGGTCTGACTCCCAACTTGCCCGAGAGGTAGAGGATGCCCCCATAGCGGACGCCCTCTGAGAGCGGCGTGCGAGCGCTGGAGTTGAGATATTCGGGCGCCGCCGTCTGTTGGATCGAGGCTGAGGCAGCCTCGGCCTCCGGCACCGGCGGCTCGCAACCGACAACCGCGATGACGACGGCCCCAGCGATAGCTCCCCTGATCATGATAGTCCTCCTGGACCGTGATGGAATCTGTCCGGCAATCTAGGGCCCTTATGCCTACTTGCGCACGGCTGGGGGTCACCGAGACTCCATGTCGCCTTGCACCGATGACCCACCCGAATCACAATTCCCTCCCGATGCCAGCACCTACCACACACACCCTGACTGAACACACCTTCGAGGCAACCCGAAGCTCCGGTGCGGTCTCCGGCCTGCTCCTGCGGCCCGTCGACGCCGACTGCCTGCTCGTCTTCGCGCACGGCGCGGGCGCCGGCATGCGCCACGCCTTCATGGAGGCGGCAGCGCATCGCCTGGCGGACCGAGAGATCGCCACGTTCCGGTACCAGTTCCCCTATGTGGAGCAGGGCCGCAAGCGGCCAGACCACCAGCCGATTCTGCTGAAGACGGTACGGTCCGCGGTGGCAAAGGCGTCAGCGGTGGCCAATGGTCTTCCGATCTATGCAGGTGGCAAATCCATGGGTGGTCGGATGACCTCACTCGCCACGGCCAGGGAGCCCCTGCCCGGCGTCAGGGGCCTCGTCTTTTTCGGTTTCCCTCTACATCCGGCGGGCAAGCCCGGTGTGGAGCGAGCCGAGCATTTGGCGCGGGTCGCACCTCCCATGCTCTTCCTCCAAGGCACCCGCGACAAGTTGGCAGAGCTCGAACTCCTCACCGAGCTACTCCGGCCGATTTGCGGCGAGTTGTCCGACACCGCTACGCTTGAGCTCGTCGAGGGAGCCGATCACGGCTTCCACGTACTGAAGAGGTCGGGACGAACGGACGACGAAGTTCTGGACGAGCTCGCGGATCGAACACGAGCGTGGATCGACACAACGACTGGGGGTCGATGATGCACGGCGGAGTGACTATGCGAGGCACGGGGACGAGGCACGGCAGGATGAAGATGGGCCGAAGGATGCAGGGAAATGGGCCGCGGTGGGGGGCTTTCTTCGGCATCGTTCTGGCTTGCGCGACCTTGGCCACGACCGTCGCCGGTCAACAGCTCACCCTCGAGCCCCACGAGGAGCTCGCCCGGGAGCTTCTTCGGGAGCTGATCGAGATCAACACCGTGGATTCCGCAGGGACGACAGCAGCTGCCGAAGCCATGGCTCGCCGGCTTCTCGACGCAGGCTTCCCCGCGGAGGACGTCAACGTGGTCGGTCCGAATGAGCGGAAAATGAACTTGGTCGCACGTCTACGGGGAAGAAACACGGGCCGGCCCGCAATCCTGTTGCTCGCGCACCTCGACGTGGTAGAGGCTCTCCCGTCCGACTGGAATATGGACCCGTTCACGTTCAACGAGCGCGATGGCTACTACTACGGTCGAGGCGTCGTCGACGACAAAGATGAGGCCGCCATCTATACGGCGAACCTCATCCGCTTGAGGCAGGAGGGCTTCGTTCCGGACCGTGACATCATCGTGGCTCTCACTGCGGACGAGGAAGGTGGAGGATTCAATGGGGTGCAGTGGCTGATCGAGAATCGCCGCGACCTGATCGACGCCGAGTACGCGCTGAACGAAGGTGGCGGCGGCGCGATCAAGGACGGCATCCACCAGCTCAACTCAGTTCAGGCGAGCGAAAAGGTCTACCAGAGCTTCACCTTGACTGCCAGCAACCCTGGCGGCCATAGCTCGCTTCCGCGGTCGGACAACGCCATCTACGACTTGGCCAACGCGCTGGTACGTGTCGGCGAGTATCACTTTCCGGTGATGCTGAACGAGGTCACGGAGGCGTACCTCCGCGGCACGGCAGACGTGGAAGGCGGCCCGATCGCGGCCGACATCCGCATGGTGCTCGCCGATCCCGAGAACAGCGGAGCAGCCGAGCGGCTGCAGGTCTACCCTTACCTCAATTCCCGCATGAGAACGACCTGCGTCGCCACCCGGTTGAGCGGGGGCCACGCCGACAATGCTCTACCCCAGACAGCGACCGCCACGGTGAACTGTCGAATCCTTCCAAATCACAACCCGGCCGAAGTCCTCTTGGCGCTGAGACGCGAAGCCGGTCGTGGTATCGAGGTCTTGGCCACAGGCCAGCCCAACCCCAGTCCCCCCTCGCCTCTCTCCGCGGCGGTGCTCGGTCCGATCGAGAGGATCACCGAAGAGATGTGGCCCGGTGTGCCCGTCGTCCCCACCATGAGCACGGGGGCCACCGACGGGCTCTACCTGCGGCGCGCCGGAATCCCCACGTATGGCGTATCCGGTCTGTTCGGCGATGTGGACGACGTGCGCTCCCATGGCCAGGACGAACGGCTCCTCATCAAGTCTTTCTTCGAGGGACAGGAGTTTCTGTACAGGCTAGCGAAAGCGCTTTCGGGGACGATCAGCTAGTAGCGACGTCCCCCGTGGGGTGGGCGGCCCGGAGTGACGGCCCCGAGGGGGGGGTTCGTCCCTAGAGTGACATCCCGAAGAGGAACGCGACGGCGATGCTTCTAAACCCTCCGATGGCTAACCTCCCGACATACGGTCGAGGAACTGCCGCTCCTCTATCGAGAGGTCGCTTACGCCCCCACCGTCGACGCGTGCCAGGAGCCCCTCTACCTCACGCCGGTTCAACTCGTGTATCGAGGCTAGATCGATGCCGGCCCATCGCGCGCGCGCCTCCCCGTCCGGGCGATGGAGAGAAGACGAGTCATGGACTTTCTGTTGGAACTCTCGCCGACCCTTGCCCTTATGCCAGTCAAGCCACTTCAGGTATCCGGCGCCCACCGCGAGTCCCCCCAAATGGGCGAAATGGGCCGTACCCCCGCCGGATCCGGATATTCCGCTGTACAGGCTGATGAAGATGAGGGCCATAACGAGCCAGCGAGCCTGAACGGGCAATATGCCCCAGATATAGATGTTCTCGCGAGGCCAATACATGGCGAAGCCGATGAGGATACCGTACACGGCCGCCGAGGCCCCGACCACTGGAGCACTGAACGAAAAGAGAAAGGAGAAGGCCGCGCCGCCGAGACCGCTCAGGAAATAGAGCCCCAAGAAGTTCTTGGGCCCGAGCCTCGCCTCGAGTCGAGGGCCGAAGAAGAACATCCCGATCATGTTGAAGAAAACGTGGCCGAAGCCCGCGTGCAGGAACATGTAAGTGAAGACGGTCCACGGCCTGAAGGGCATGGCCGGAATGTAGACGCGGTCGATCCCGACAACGGCGGGGGGAAACAACGTCAGAAGCCCATAGAGCAGCGTGCCCGGCTGCACCACCAAAAACACCACCACGTTCGCCACCAACAGCCGCGTTACCCAAGGGGTCATTCTGTGGACCGCATCTCCTGTCTTGTCGGCGGGGCATGCCTCCGACCATTTTCGTTCGGCGTGCGCCGCTCTTTCGGGGAAATCTAGTGGAAATCGAACGTCCTGACAGGATCGAAGTCGAGTCCCTCACGAAGCTCTACGGTGATGTCGCCGCTGTCACTGATCTCTCATTTTCCGTAGGGGCAGGTGAGATCCTGGGGCTCGTCGGGCTCAACGGGGCGGGCAAGACCACCACCCTGCGAAGCGTCGCGGGGATCATCCCACCGTCGGGCGGCACGATTCACGTGGCGGGTCACGATCTGGCGGAGGAGCCCGTGGAAGCCAAGTCCAGGCTGGCATTCATCCCGGATGAGCCACAACTCTTCGACTATCTGAACGTCCAGGAGCACCTGCGCTTCATCGGCCGTATATACGGGGTGGAGAATCCGGAGGCGCCGATCGCTGAACTGCTGCGGGACTGGGAGTTGGTCGACCACGCCAAGAAGCTCCCAGACCAACTCTCTAGAGGCATGAGACAAAAGTTAGCGATCGCCTGCGGGCTCCTGCACGATCCCTCTGTCTTGCTGTTCGACGAACCCCTCACGGGCCTCGACCCGGGTTCGATTCGACGGATAAAGAGCACGATCCGCTCCCGCGCCGCAGCCGGGGGCGCCGTCATTCTGAGCTCACACCTCCTCCATCTCGTCGAAGAGCTGTGCGACCGTGTTCTGGTGATCCAGAAGGGACGGCTCCTTTTTGCGGGCACCATGAGTGAGATCAAGGACTACCGTCCGGATCTCGAGGGGGAGGGTCTCGAGGACGTCTTCCTAGCGCTCACAGAAGGGGACCCGTGAGCGTTCCGATCCGGCGCTCGCCACTTCCGCATTTCCTGTATTACCTGCGCACGAGCGCGTGGAACCGGGGCCACCTCATTGTCGAGCGTCTCAGGACTCCGCGCTATGCGATTGCCTCGCTGTTCGGCATCGCGTACCTCGGTCTTCTCTTTTCGACGTCGTTATTCGATCCCGACTTGGCCACGCTGCGAGCCGGCGACCCGCTTTTCACGGCCTCGGCTCCGCTCGTTCTAGCGCTGTTCGCGTCGTGGTGGTGGCTCTGGGGAGGGCACACCGACGCGTTGGCGCTCACACCGGCCCAGGTACAGATCTTGGTGCCGGCCCCTCTTCGTCGGCCCGACTTGATCCGCTTTCGACTCATGCAGGTACAGTTGGCCATCGTTCCTTCCGCCCTCGTGCTTTCCTACCTATTCGGCCGG
>CAUZAE010000004.1:0-38742 GCA_963577685.1 Gemmatimonadales bacterium UBA6960
TCGCCGCCTCAATTCCCTGGATCGCTCCTCGGATGGCGATCCCGACGTCGCGGCTCGAGACGCCATAAAGGGCGGCCTTTTCACGATCCACCGTGACCGAGAGCTCGGGCCGGGCCTCATCCAGGTCGCTCTCTAGACCGACAAGTTTGGCATATACCGGATCGTCCTCGAGGATCTCCAGGACTCTGTCAGACAACTCCTTGAGCGTTCCGGCTTCTTCCCCGATGATCTCGATGTTCACCGGGGCACCCTGGGCCGGACCCTCCGCCATCTGGTCGACCGTGATGTCGGCTCCCGCGATGTCCATCCCCAACGATGCCTGCATGGAGCTGAGAAGGTCGAACGCGTCGTACTCTTGGTCGGCAAACTCCACCATGCTCACCGTCACGCGACCGGCGTTGGGGCTCGAAGCCCCCCCGCCCATGGCGGCCGCTCCGCCCGAGCCCCCTACGGTAGCCACGACGGACTTGGCGTCCGAGATGCCCGGTATGATCCGGATCTCGGACTCTAGCCTCCGAGCGATCACGTCGGTGGCTTCGGCGCGACTCCCCACCGGCAGATCGATATCCACCAGGATCTCCTTCGGCGGCATGTCTTCCGGGAAGTACTCCACGCCGGCATTGAATCGTGCGAAGAGAAGGAGGGTCACCACCAGACCCGCCACTGAGCCGAAGAGCACTACGGCCCTATGCTCGAGCGCCCGACGCAGCTGAGTCTCGTAGACAGTGAGTACGCGGGGCAGCCAGTCGTGTTGGAACCGGCTTGCTATTCCGACGATGACAAAGCGGTTGAGTGCCCACAGGATCGTCGCGGTAGCCACGAGCAGGACGGCCGTCAACACATTGTTCGCAGCGAACATCAACAACAGCAGTGCGGCCGTAGCCATGAGCGTCCAGCGAGCCGCAGGCCTGAGGGAGGGCGCGGGATCGTCATCGAGTCGCAGGAACATGGCACACAGAGTCGGGACGATCACCAGCGCCACGAACAACGAGCTCGACAGGGCGATGATCAGGGTCGAAGGCATGAACTTCATGAACTCGCCCACCTGTCCCGGCCAGAATAGGAGTGGTGCGAAGGCCGCCAGCGTCGTCAGGGTCGCGGCGATGACGGGCATGGCCACCTCCCCGGTGGCCTTCTTGGCCGCCATACGCCGGTCCCAACCTTCCTCGACGTACCGGTAGATGTTCTCCACGACGACGATGGCGTTGTCCACCAGCATGCCCAGCGCCAGGATCAGTGAGAAGAGGACCACCATGTTCAGCGTCGTGCCCGTCATCTGTAGAATGACGAACGACAGCAGCATCGACGTCGGGATCGAGATGGCCACGAAAACCGCGTTTCCGGCTCCGAGGAAGAAGAGCAGCACCCCGATGATGAGGATGAGACCCGAGATGATGTTGTTCTCGAGGCTGCTCACCATATCGGCGATCTGCACCGACTGATCGGACGTGATCTTGACGATGGTCGTGGGGGGTAGCTCCGGCTCCATGTCCCGGATGACTTCCTTCACCCGGGCAGCCGTCTCGATGATGTTCTGTCCCGAGCGTTTCACGACGTCCAGCGTGACCACCGGTGCTAGGTCCAAACGCGCAAAGCTGTCGCGCTCCTTGAACCCGAAGTCCACATCTGCGATGTCACGCACGTAGATGGGCCGGTCGGCCTTCGTCGCCACCACGATATCCTCAATGCCCGCCGGATCGTCGAACTCGCTATCCACCCGGACCAGGTACTTGAAGGTCCCTACGTCGATGGAGCCGCCAGGTATGTTCACATGCTCATCGCGGATGGCGTCGATGACATCCATGATCGCCAGCCCGTAGAACTGGAGCCGGTCAAGATGAACATCGACCTGCACTTCTCTTTCCAAGCCGCCACGAACCTCTGCTCGGAGTACCGACGGAATTTGCTCGAGCCGGTCCTGAAGCTCCTCCGCGATCTCCTTGAGCCGGACGATGCCGTACTCGCCGGAAAGGTTCACCTGCATGACCGGAAACGCGGAGAAGTCGAACTCCACAATCGAAGGATCTTCGGCTTCCTCCGGGAGGTCCGGCTTGGCCAGGTCCACCTTCTCTCGGACCTTCTGGAGCGCCTCCTCCAGGTTCACCGTAGTTTCGAACTCGGCGATGATGCTGGAGTAACCCTCCACCGACGTCGAAGTGAGCTCCTTGACGTGGGAGATTGTCGACAGCTCGTCCTCGAGAGGCTGTGTGACCAGGCTCTCCATATCCGCCGGAGACACCCCTGGATAGATCGTGTTCACGGCGATCATGGGAATTTCGATCTCAGGGAACGACTCCCTCGGAATCGCCTTGTACGCGAATAGCCCGCCCAAGATGATAAACGCGAAGAGCACCAGTACGCTGGTCTGGTGGTCCACGGCCGCGCTCGTCATACGGAATTCCTTGAACCGGGAAAGGAACGCGGCTTCCTGCCGCTCGTCCACGTCCCCGCTCCCCTGCTCGCCCGGAGGCTTGATCACATCTGTCACGTCCTCACCTCGTCCCGACCACGTTGACGTGGTCTCCAGCTGACACCTGCTGTTGGCCTACCACAATGAGTCGATCCCCAGGTTCCAACCCACTCTCGATAACCACACCATTTCTCTGGCTGGGACCGACCGCGACACTTCGCGAGACCACCACGGCCTCCACTCCCGAACCCTCCACTACGAACGCCACATATCCATCCTCGACCCGCACCAGCGTCTCCTGAGGAACGACGACCGCGTCGGCCACCACTCTCCGCACAACCGCCACGTTCGCTATCATCTCCGGCTTGATCACACCCCCGGAATTCGTCATCTCGAGCTCGATCGGAAAGGTGCGGTTCAGGCGATTGACCGTAGCGCCCACGTAGCTGATCGTACCATCCATCGAGAGCTCCAGGACCTCGAAGGAAACGGTCGCCGAAGCTCCCACCGCTACGTCCGCCGCGTATCGTTCCGGCACGCCGGCGGCAACTTTGATCGGATCGAGCGAGACTACGCGACCCACCGCTGTCCCGACGCTGACCATGGTCCCCACTTCCACCAGGCGCGTTTCGAGTACACCAGAGATCGGTGCTCGAATCACCGTGTGTCCCAGTCGCGTTTCGAGCATCGCCAAGCGAGCCGCCATCTGCTCGGCTGAGTATTTGGCTTCCAGGTAGGCTAACTCAGACCCTACCTTATCCTCCTCGTATAGACGTTTACGACGTCCCCAGGTCTCGTTGGCCAGGGCCGCCTGGGCCGTAGCTTCCGCAACCTGGCTCTCGAGAATATCGGCGTCGATCTCGAAGAGTGCCTGGCCCGCTCTCACGGTGCTCCCCTGGTCCACTACGATTCGTCGGATAACGCCTGACTCCTCCGCGGAAATCGTAACGTCCTGGTCAGCCACGGCGATGCCAGTCAGGCGTATCAGCTCCACGAACTCCATGCTTTCGACGGTGCTCGTCTCCACGTTGATGACCCGAGCGGTGCCCTCAATGAGGACCCCGTCGTTCCCACCATCGACGGCTTCCGCTTCACCACCGCACGAACCCGCTATCCCAGCGAGGAGGGCCACGGCTAGGCCCCCCTTGAGCCGCGTTTGTATTGTCATCACTTCTCTTGCCCCCCCTATCACTGAACGCGGCCTCTAGGACGATCCGAATCCACCATGGGTACATAGCCCATGGCGTGATCCAGGTTCGCTTGGGCCACAAGGAAATCGTATACGGCCTGTGCGTAGTTGAACTCGCTCTGTCGCAGGGCAACCTCGGAATCGGTGAGCTCCAGCTGGCTCCCCAGTCCTTCCCTATATTGGGCGCTGGCGATTTCGAAGCCGCGTTGTGCTTGTCCTACCGCCTTGCGCTGGGCTGCGGCTCGATCTCGTGCTTCACCCACCTGGTCCCACACGGTCTCGACCTCACTAGCTGCCCGAGATCGGGCCAAACGACTCTGGGCCTGAATCTGCCCGAGGGCCGCTGCTCGTTGGTCGATACGGGCATCCTTCGAGAAGCCACTGAAGATCGGCCAGGTCACGCGTAGCCCGGCCTGCTTTGTAGTCGCGCGCTGCATCGATTCTCCAAAAAAATTCAATCCGCCATTTTGTTGTGCGAGTATTCCATAAGTGCCGAAAACGACGATCTCGGGAAGGTATTGCACCTGCTCGAGCTTCAACTCGGACCGGCGAAGTTGCTCGGAAAAATCGAGTAGGCGAAGGTCCGACCGCGCCTCGAGGTCCATCGCCTGCGTGCCTTCCGGCGCGGCGCCTTCACCCAGGCCGGTGGCTGAAAATTCGAGTATCTCGCGGTTCGCGGGAGAGTTCGCCTCCCTGTCCTCGAGATCGATCTGCGCCAACGAGCCAGCTACGCGTATTCCGTCCGGACTCTCCATCGCGAGCTCGATGCCAATTTCTCGTCGGGACTCGGCGACGGCATTCCGGGCTCGCAGAAGATTCGGCTCCAGGTTCGCCAACTCCACCTCGAGTCGCAGGACATCGTAGTCGGAGGCCAACCCCGCACGGTTTAGGGCCGTCGTTTCCTCGAGAGATTGCCGAACGCGTCGCACCGAGTTCTCCACCAATCGCGACTGCTCCTGCGCTAGGAGGAGGCCATAATAAATGAGCCGAACGCGCGTGACGGCGTCCTGGGTTCGACCACGAAGCGTCTCCCGTTCGAAGTTCTCGAATCGGCCGGCTGCTGACATCCCTACGAACACGGACGGCTTGAAGAGCGCTTGCTCCACGACGATGTTCGTCTGCCACACGTTGTCCGATCCGAAACGAACGGGAACCACATCGTCTGGACCGGCCGACGGGTCGAAGATGATCGCAGGCAAGAAATTCGTGGCCACACTCAGGTTTCGGGTATATGCCGCCGTGGCGTCGACCTTCGGAAAGAGCTCACCCCTAGCCTCCGACACCTGCTCTTCAGCCAATTCGAGCCCGAGGCGCGCGTCTCTGAGGTCTTCGCTTCGCTCCAAAGCCAGTCGTATCGTCTGCTGAAGCGTAAGGATCTGCGCCGACTCCTGCACCTGCGCCCTCGCTTCGCTTCCCACCACGAGCCATATGACGACGCATACGGCCGTCCACTGAAATCCAGTCCCCTTACGCCTCGACCACTTCATCTTCAATCCTCTCATTCGCCGTTTCTCTCGCCGTGTTTCCCGCCGTTGCTCCTTCCTCGGCCACTGCCCGCCTGACCCGCTCACCCATGGTCGCCGCGAAGGCCGGCTCGGCTAATCCTTCCATGAGGCGCCAGCTCGATTCGAGAAAGAGCTGCCGAAACTCGGGCTCCTCCATCCTGAGGAGGCCGCGATGGTAAATCGATACGAGTCCATGGGCGTGGGCCCAGATCGTGCGGGCGACCGTTTCGGGAGAACCCGGTTTCAAGATCCCAGACTCCATCCCTTCTCGCACGCGATCAACCATGAACTGTCCGACTCCGCACGCGTGATCCGTCTCCTCATGCGGCAACCCCTGACGCCCCACGCTCCCATGAGCTGCATGCAAGAGGGCATAGTATTGAGGATGATCGAGGGCAAACGCGAGATAAGAGCGACCCGTCATGCTGAACCGCTCAGTTGCCGTACGGCCCTCGAGTGCACGGGACAGGTACTCGGCGAATACCTTGAACGCCTCCCCTACTACGTCTACCAGAACCATTTCCTTGCTCTCGTAGTGCCGATAGAGGGCGGGAGCCGTAACGCCGAGGCGCGCGGCCAACTTACGCATCGATAGACCGTCCAACCCGCCCGTCACAAGGAGGTCGCATGCCTCGCTGAGAATCTGTTCCCTTTGTGTCGCCATAGTGAACAGTGTAAACATGCAAATAAGCTATGTCAACGGCGCCTTGTGAAGAATGGTGCATATCACGTAATGAATACTGTTCATGCGTCAACAGCCATGGAGGAGGGTCCCCGAAATTAGCGGACGCCCAGGAGGGAGGATTCGAGGGGAGCAGGAGTGGGCGGCCTACCTGAACAGGCAGGGACGGGATAAACGCAAGACCTAGGTGGCGCCTGGCTTGATGATCGCCATTACCTCGAACCGGACGACAAGCACCGCGTCGGGGGGGACGAGACCATCTCGACTTCCCTGCTCGCCCCACCCGAGCGAGGAGGGAACCACGAGTACCCTTACGCCGCCGACCTGCATGCCCGTCAGGCCTTCATCGCCGCCAGCGAACAGATCGAGTGTGCCGAGCACCCACGTGTCGGTACCAGCGTCGATCAAGTTCCCGTCCGACAGCTATAGTGTGAAGTTCGCGGTGACCGCGTCCCCCGACGCCGCAGCGAGGCCGGTCCCCACGGTGGAATCGGCAAAGTAGAGCCCGCTGGGCTCTTGCGTCATGGTCGAGAGATCTATATCCAGCGAAGGAGCGAATTGAACATCCTCCGGATTGGGCCCCAGCAGGTTGTCCTCACCACAGGCTGCAAGCGTCACGGTTACCACAATCGCTGCGAAGGTCTTCGAGACCCGCGACCTAGTCATTCGTGTTCCTTCATCTTTACCTCGCTCAGACCCGGAAAAGCGTCGTGCTCGTCCGGGTGCACGCCAGCCGCCGCCGGGCGCTCGGAAACTCATCCATCCTTCCCCACCCACCGATAAGATCCTAACACGGAGATCCCGCTTGGGGTTCCCACGTTGCGGCGACGACGGTCCGGTCTTGTGGGTGAGCCGGATGTCTCCGCGTCACACCTCCTATCAGGTTCGCACTTCATCGCCTAGACTATGAGATTGTAGAGGCCGCTCGGGGGGGGGAGCAACAAGGGCGGCGGGGTGTTACAACACCGTCTACGGATCGGATAACTTGGCCTCTGGGGGAAAGATGAAGATGAACGCGCACTGCAGTCGAGTCACCCGTCGGACCCGAACCGGAGCCGCGTTGGGGATCGGAGCCCTGGTCACCGTTCTCGCTCTGGGCCTCGGAGTGCGAGAGGTCGCGGCTCAGCAGATAGACCCGAAAGCCCTGGAATTGGTGGAATCGTGGATCGACGCACTGGGGGGCATGAAGCAGTACCGCAACCTGCGCACCGCCCAATTCACATTGACCACCGAGATGTATGACGCCACCTCGGGTCGATTGAGAAGGACGAGACCCCGATACGTCACGATCGCGCAGCAACCGGGTGTGCTCGCAGCCCGTATCGAGCGGTGGGAAGGTGACAACTTCATCGTGCAGGGGTGGGACGGGGAAACGGACTGGGCATATATGAACGGGCAGCGCCTGACTTCCGCGGACAAGGACCAGCTGGAAGTGCGGTATGTGTCGGGAGACGTCAACTACTGGATCGGGCTTCCGTTCAAGCTGAAGGATCCCGGGGTTAACCTCCATTACGATGGAAAGGACGATCGGGGTCGCCACGTCGTGCGCGTGAACTTTGGCGAAGGCATCGGCAACGATGCGTGGCACTACTATTTCGTCGACGGACGGACCTGGCCAGTTCAGGTGGACTACCAGGTAGAAGGCACGACGCGCGCGAACCACACCCGGTGGGAGGAGATCGAGAGCACTGACGGGTACTACTACGTCGGTGCCCGCGTCCACTTCGATGACCAGGGCCGCGTGTTCAAGGTCATCCGCATGGATGACGTCAAGAACGACGACCTTGACCCCGAAGTCTTCTCGCGGCTCAGCTCCTCGACCAACTAGCCGGGTGGATCAGTGGCCGAGCGCCTCGATCGTTTCCCGCACGGCTCGGGCGCTGTTTTCCAAGGCCTTACCCTCATCCTCGGTGAGTTCCACCTGGATGATCTCCTGAAGCCCCCCCTCCCCCAACTTGCACGGGACCCCGAGGAAGATCCCCTCATAGCCGAACTCACCTTCCAAGTATGCGGCACAGGGGAGGATGCGACGCTTGTTCTTCACGATCGCCTCCGTCATCTGCACAGCAGCCGCTGACGGCGCGTAGTAGGCACTGCCGGTTTTCAGATGGGCGACGATCTCAGCACCTCCCTTGCGAGTCCGCTCTAGGAGGGCTTCGATGCGATCACTGTCCAGGAATTGCGTGATGGGGATGCCGGCAATCGTGGTGTAGGAAACAAGGGGCACCATTGTATCTCCATGTCCTCCGAGAACGAGTGCCTGAATATCCTCCACGCTCACATCGAGCTCCAAGGCGATGAACGAACGGTACCGCGCCGTATCCAGCACACCGGCCATACCGATCACTCTCTCGCGAGGGAACCCGGTGGCCTTCAGAGCCACGTACGACATCACATCGAGTGGGTTCGAAACCATGATGATGATGGAATCGGGGGCCACTCGGGCGATCTCCTTCGAGACAGACTCGACGATGCCCGCATTGGTCTTGAGAAGGTCGTCCCTACTCATACCCGGCTTGCGGGCAATCCCGGCGGTCACGATGAAGATGTCGGAGTCCTTCGCGTCCGCGTAATCGTTTGAGCCGATGACCAGCGAATCAAAGCCCTCTACCGGAGCACTCTCCCACTGATCCAGACCTTTTCCCTGCGGAATTCCCTCGACGATGTCGATCAGAACCACCTCGCGCGCGAGCTCCTTTTCGGCGAGTCTCTGTGCACAGGAAGCCCCGACGTGGCCGGCCCCGACCACGGTAATCTTGTTCGCGCTCATAAGAACCCTGAGTGGAATTGTCTATGGAGATGGATGGATCGCCCCGACGGCCCACTCCCTCGAGCCGCGGTAACGCCGGAAGTTACAAAAGGGTGATACGCTCAACCACCCGTCTGTGAGAGCGCCACCAATCCTCCCGAACCTTCCGCACTTCCCTGGATCAGGAAATGGCGCTCGGGCTTGATCCTGAGCGTCTCTTCGATGAGTGGAACCAGGTCCGCTCCTTCGCGTAGAGGATCGCGGAGGTTGGTCTGGAGAGACCCGAAAAGACAGGGACGAAGCTGGCCATCCGCCGTCAGGCGCATCCGGTTACACCGGTCGCAGTAGTTGTGACTCATCGGAGTAATCACGCCAACCGTTCCCCGCGCGTCGGGAAAACGGTAGTACGTCGCAGGGCCGTTCCCGACCGGTCCCTCCACCGGCTCGATGCCACCCATCCGCCGTATGCGGGCCAACGCATCCTGGCAAGAAACGAAGTTGTTCGTGCTCAGTTCGAGGTTGGAGCCCGTGGGCATCAACTCAATGAAGCGAATATGCCAGGGGCGATCCCGACTCAGCCTCGCGAAGTCTTCGATCTCGTCGTCATTCTGACCCTCGATGAGCACCACGTTGATCTTGATCGGGTCGAAACCAACGGCCTCCGCGGCTGCCAGCCCCTCTTCGATGCGACCAAAAGACCCCGGACGTCTCGCGATCGCGTCCACGCGGTCTTCCCTCAGCGAGTCGAGCGAGATGTTCACCCGGCTAATTCCGGCATCCCGAAGCGCCTCGGCCTGATCGGCCAGAAGAACCGCATTGGTAGACAGCGAGATCTCCTCAATCCCCGAGATCTTCGACAACATGCCCACCAGCCGATGAAGATCCTTTCGGACGAGCGGCTCCCCACCCGTGATCCGCACCCTGCGTAATCCCATGCCGGCCATGGTCTGCACCACCGAAGCGATCTCTTCGTAGCTGAGAAGACTGTCTCGCTTCAGCCACTCCATACCGTGGAGCGGCATGCAGTACACGCAACGAAGGTTGCACTTGTCCGTCACCGAGATCCGGAGGTATTCGACGGTGCGACCGAACTGATCCTTCATGATTCGTCTACCTGACGAGCCGGCACCGCTACGGGTGTGACTCCCTCGACCCATTCCTCGACGTCACCTTCGTAGCGCTCCTTTTTCCATACCGGGAGGCGCTTCTTGATTTCTTCGATGATGAAGCGACTGGCCTCGAAGGCTTCCGCACGATGGGGACTCGAAACGGCGATCGCCACCGACACCTCTCCAACGGTCAGCTCGCCCACCCGGTGAACGGCAACGATACGGTCGGTTCCAACCAGCTGCACAGCTTCCTCCACGATCTGCGACAGAACCCGAGCGGCCATCTCCTCGTAGGCGTCGTAACGGACCCCGCCCACGGTACGACCCTGGTTGTGGTTCCGCACCACTCCCGTAAAGAGGAGGCTGGCGCCGTCTTCGTCAGAGCCCCCGCTAGCCAATACCGCCGCCGGGTCTATGGGATCTTGGACAATCCTTGCGATAGGCATGGTCAGCCCCCCGCAACGGGCGGAATCAGGGCCACCTCATCGCCGTCACTAAGAGTCGACGACGGATCCGCGTAGGTCATGTTGACGGCTACGGCCGGGAGCTTCGGTAGAACCGTGAAGGCGCCGCCCCGGGAACGGAGCTCCTCGACGAGGTCCGAAACGCTGGCTCCAATAGGGAGATTCACGTGAAGCTCGTCAGTGCCGAGAAGGTCCTTATAGGAAGCGAAGAAGAGGGTTCTGATTTCCATGGATACCAGTTACTCGGACCAGATGAGGACGACTCGGGTCAACTTGAGGCACCCCACCTCACTGGTCAACGTTCCGCGCCGACTCCCTCACGCGGTCGTCCGCCCCTCAGGCGCCCATTCGGTCCACCTGGCGGACGCTCGCCTGAACGGATCCTCTGGATCCTTTCGGCAAGTTGGCCGCGCATCACGACGAAGCGGAGGAGTTGTTGGGGCGTTAGCACCCCTACGAGGGCTTCCTGCTCCTCCCGGAAAAGACTCGTCTCCTCCTCCCGTAGGCGGACGATCTCCTGCAGTGCGTCGGTGGCCGCTTCATCGCTGAGCTCCCCTTCCTCCGCACTTTCCGTACCCAGGCGGAACACCGTGCCACGGACCTGCCGTTCCCTCAGAGCCAACTCCTGTCTACGCTGGCGGAAGCCCTCGACAATGTCGCCGAGCTGTTGTCCTTCCTCGTCACTCAGTTCCAACTGATCTCGGACCAGGAGGTCGAACTGCGACTGAATCCTCAGTTCCATCTGGGCACGTTGACCTCTGCCCCCGGGGGGGGGGCGCGCCCCCGGGCGCTGTGCGACGACCCCATCGAACCCTGCCAACAGCATTATGGCCAGAAAACCGATCTGTTTCTTCATCCTCCAAGCTCCTCAAACAGTAGCATCAGATCATCGTCCGAAAGCCCCTCCAGGATCGGCGCACCCGCCACGTCGGCGTCATCACTCGGCCACACGACCGCGAAAGGCTCCCGCCCGAGCGGACCTACCTCTGGCAGCGACCGTACTCGCTCCCACACGACCGCAGTGCCGAGAGCGAGCGCCACGGCCGCCGCCGCCGGCACACGCCAGCGAACCGACCGGCGAGCAGACGCGTGATCTCGCGCCAGAGCATCTTTGATGTCGTAGGCCAAGCCGGCCGGAACCCTCACGGTATCGGAACCAATCCGCTGAAGAAGTTCGACCTCCTCTTGGCAATCGGCGCAGATCGTGACGTGCTCCACGACCCAACGGCGTCGTTCATCCCCGAGTTCACCTCGAACGAATTCCGGCAGCAAGTCCTTCAGCGTGGCACAATTCGGGGGAATCATGACTCCAACAGCTCCCTCAGACGACGAATCCCGTGATGATAATTGACACGAGCCGCCCCCTCCGATGACTCGATGATCTCACCGATCTCACGAAAGCTCAAACCCTCGTCGATTCTCAGCGTCACGGACAACCTTTGCTTCCGCGGAAGCTGCAAGAGCACCAAACGGACGCGGGCCACCTCTGCATCAAGAGTAACCTGCTCGGACGGGTCATGGTCGGAAGACGCGACAGGCACCACGTCTTCGATGCTCTGCTCTCTCCGCCCCTTGATCTTGCGAAGAAGTCCTCGGGCCTCGTTTCCCGCGATGGCGAGCAACCACGTGCGGATCGCCGCCTCGCCTCTGAAGCGGTCGATGGCCCTAAAGGCCTTGATGAAGCAGTTCTGGCTGGCATCCGCTGCTAGGTCCTCATCGTTGAGGATGGCCACACAGGTGCGGAATACCACGCCATGGTGCCGATCCACCAACTCGTCCATCGCCCGCCGGTCGCCGGACTGAACGAGCCGAACCAGGTCATCATCTGAAAGTGAATTCCGGAGTGAGTTTTCGGCCATCGAGAATCAGACGCCCGTAAGCACTGATGTGTTAAATCAGCCCGGTACTGGAGCGGATCGGAGGGCTGCCAGGTACACGCCGAATCAGTGTGCTCGGCATGGGAGAGCTATCCCAGACCGGCCCCGTCCACGGGGGCGGACGCAGGCGAGTCCAATTGACTCACGCGTTTGCGGAGATGCTTTGAGGGCTTGAAGACCGGTACACTCCGAGATGGCACCTGGACGCCCTCGCCAGTTCTGGGGTTTCGAGCCATGCGGCTCTTCCGTTTTCTCACCTTGAAGGTCCCAAACCCACGAATCTCGATGTCTTCGCCATTCGCAAGGGCACGTTTCACGGCATTGAGAAGACCGTCCACAACCAACGCACAGTCCTTCTTGGTGATTCCAGGACCGATTGCTTCTGCGACCTGCTCAACGAGGTCGGCTTTGGTCATGCGGTCCTCCACGAGACGATAGGTGTCGCAGCCACAGCGCGGAAGGCACGGTAACGTTGTCGAGCCTGGAACGTCAAGTGGCTGTTGAACCTACGGGGCGGCGGGCTTCGAGAAGTTCGATAAATTGATCGAATAGGTACTGGCTGTCGTGCGGCCCCGGAGCCGCTTCGGGGTGGTACTGCACGGCAAACACCGGGCGCTCCCGGTGCGCCACGCCCTCGACGGTTCCGTCGTATAGATTCACGTGAGTAAGGCGCAACGCGGGGGCTCCCGCTATCTCATCTCCGTCGCCAGCCCTAACGGCGAAGCCGTGGTTCTGGGACGTAATTTCTACCCAGTCCCTATCCAGATTGCGAACCGGGTGGTTGCCCCCATGATGCCCGAAAGGAAGCTTGTAGGTCTCCGCCCCGAACGCCCGGGCAATCAATTGATGGCCCAAGCAGATGCCGAATACCGGCGTACCGGCTTCGGAGAGGCTGACGATGGCCCGTTGGGCCTTCTCCACCGCCGCTGGATCACCCGGGCCATTGGACACAAAGAGCCCGTCGGGTTGTGCCTCGACAACCTCGTCGGCCGGCGTGTCGGCCGGAATCACGGTCACACGGCACCCTCGCTCGGCCAAGAGCCTGGGGGAGTTCGCCTTCACCCCAAAGTCATACGCTAGCAGATGGAAGCGCTCCTCTCCCACCGGGCTCACTTCATAGGCGCGATCAGTGGAAACTCCGCACGCCAAGTCCAGTCCTTCCATGGGGGGATGGTCAAGCACGCTTTCCAGCAATGCGGATGCGTCGACCTCTGCAGGCGCGATTGCCCCTCTCATAGCGCCCTTCGACCGAATGTGACGGGTGAGCGCGCGGGTATCCAGGCCACAGATGCCGACAACGTCGTGGCGAACCAGGTATCCCTCCAAAGAATCCGTAGCCCTCCAGGACGAATACTGCGGCGGCGGCTCTCGTATGATGAAGCCCGCCGGTTGCGGCCGGTCGGACTCACGATCGTCGTCGTTTACCCCGTAGTTTCCGATGAGGGGGTACGTCATCACGACATGTTGCCCGGTGTAAGACGGGTCCGTAAGGATCTCTTGATAGCCTGTCATGGACGTATTGAATACGACTTCCCCGAAGGAGGGCCCCCGACCGCCGAAACGAAAGCCGTCGAAGCGGCGACCATCCTCGAGAAGAAGGTACGCCAGGTCACGTCGTAGAATTGGAGCCAACGATAGGGATCCTGAACAAGAGGTTGTCGGCTTGGCCGGCGCAAGGATAACAACGAACCAACTGACACACAAAAAAAGCCCCCGGAACGGCAAGCCGCCCCGAGGGCCCGTTTTCGCTGGTAGAAGCTTCGTCTCGCTTGGAACCTAACCCGCTTTTCAAGTTTGCCTTGCGGCTCACCCTCCGTCGGATAGCTGCCTCAGCTTCCCTTTTCTCCTCGTCGCGTGGTGGCGACGATGAGCCCTCCGAGCTCCGGAGGCTACAGTGGAGACCAACGACTCCTCCACCGGCTCACTGAGTTCCAATCCTCAGTGCGCTTCCACCGCTACGGCGTCCCGTCCGGCAGATCACGTTTCACGATTCGCATGAAGGGATGACCAACGCCATCGAATCAGCGAACCACATCGGAAACGCCCCTCAATTATGACGGGTGGCAGAGCCCTCGTCAACCGGGGGCTAAGCCGTTGATAGGAAAAATGTCTTTACACTGTAAGCACATGTCATACATATGTTTAACATATTCATATCATCTATAATCTCATATATCAATAGTCCAGAAATAGATTGAGCCAAAAAGCACAAACAAGTAGCCGCACGAGAAAAATGGGTCAGGCTTTTCGAAACAAATGGCGCAACAAACCCGTCACGAAAGGGCGATTTTGGATGCATTTGTTGGCTTGCCAACAACAGATCTTCCGAACACTTCAGCGAACGCGTTTGTGACTGCCGGAACCACCTCCTCCACAGCCAGGGGCTGGCCGAGTTCCGAGGAAACCGAAGTGATACGTACGTCGTCGAGGCCGCAAGGGACGATCGTCCGGAAGTAAGAGAGGTCCGTGGAGACGTTCAGGGCAAACCCGTGGGACGTGATCCAGCCACTCGATACACGGACCCCGACAGCGGCGATCTTGCGACCGTCCACCCACACCCCCGTCTTGGCCTTCACCCTATCGCCGGTTACCCCTAGGCTTCTCAGCGTGCCGATAATCACTCCCTCGAGGTCTCGAAGGTATCGGTGCACATCCTTTCGGTCCGGCTTCAGGTCTAGAATCGGGTAGCCCACGAGCTGGCCGGGGCCGTGGTAGGTCACGTCGCCCCCACGCCCAACTTCAAGGAGATCGATTCCGAGACGCTCTCGCTCCGCCGCGTTCGCGAGCACGTGCTCAGGTCGTGATCCCGTCCCCATCGTGATCACGTGAGGATGTTCGAGCAAGAGGAGCTGGTCGGGCAGGGCGCAGTCGCGTCGACGCTGGACCAAATCCGACTGCAGTGCCAGAGCCTCCGCATAAGAGATGAGCCCCAGGTTCCGCACCTGTAGCTCCATCGACTCGCTTGGATAGGGTCGAAGGTGCACTCGTTCTACGCGTCCTCCGGGAAGTCCTCCAGGAGCTCCTTCAAGTCGGCAAGGAATCGTGCAGCATCCGCTCCGTCTACGATCCTATGATCGTATCCGAGCGAGAAGAGGGCACGCTTGCGAATCGCGATCGCATCCGTGCCGGTGAGGGGATCCTGGACCACGACCGGACGCTTCTCTATCGCACCGGTACCGAGTATCGCCGCTGTCCCCTTCGGTATAATCGGCATCCCGACGAGGGTGCCGAGGACGCCGGGATTCGTGAGGGAAAAAGAGGCACCCTGAATCTCGTTCGGAGCCAGCTTTCGGGACCGAGCGCGAGTAGCCAGATCGATGATCTTCTTGCCGATGCCGAGGAGGCTGAGGTCGTCCGTGCCGTGGATGACAGGTACGATCAGACCCGGGTCGAGGTCCACGGCCATGCCGATGTTGACACTACTGCGATGGATCACGTTGTTACCGGACACCGTACCATTCACGTTGGGATAACTGTGCAATAGCCGCGAACAGGCCCAGGCGACGAAGGCGGTGTAGCTGACTCTGGCGCCCTGCTCCTCCCACCTCACCTTGTTTTGTGCTCGAATCCGATCGATCCGGGAGAAGTCGATCTCGATCACGGAGTGCACATGGGGCGCGATCCTCTTGGCCACCACCATGTGCTCCGCCGTGAGCTGACGGATCTTATCCATCGGCTCCACGACATCGCCCTCACGCACGGGGAATTCCGGGTGCTGCACTTCGCCATAGAAGGCTACCCACAGGTCTGGAACCGCACCCACGGATGGCGTCGGTGCCTGTGGCAACCGGCGGCTTGGCACGTCCGGAGCCACGTCGGAGGGGGCAGGCCGCGAAGGAGACCCCACGTCCTCGATGTAGGAGAGAATATCCTGTTTAGTCACTCGACCCGCCGCCCCCGTGCCTGGCACGTCGCCGATCGAGACTCCATGCTCTTCAGCGATCCTTCTCACCACTGGGGTAGAGCGAGTACGAAGGCGCTCCTCAACGGACATCGGCAACGCACTGGCCTCTACGTCGACAGAAGGGGTCGGCTTATCTGGCTCCGACGCCTCATCAGCCGTGACGGGCGAGGCTACGGCCCCCGGCTCCGTGTCGATGTAGGCGACGATCGTGCCGACCTCAACCGTTTCCCCCTCCTTGATACGCACTTCCACGAGCATTCCTGACTGGGGAGACGGAATCTCGGCATCCACCTTGTCGGTAGAGATCTCTAGGATCGGCTCATCCCTTTTGACGGCATCACCGACCTGCTTCAGCCACTTCAATACCGTACCCTCGACGATGGACTCACCCATCTGGGGCATCGGGACCTCAATTCGGGCCACGCTACGTCTCCGGATTCAGTCTTGTCGTGTCAACATGAGCGATCCCAGGATACCCGGGGGCGCTCGGGGCGGTCCTACGATCTAGACAATTCGTACTGCTGTCATTTTCTCCCATCGCATCAGTAGCTCGCGAGATACCTTGCGGCAGTCACGATGTCCTTTGGCTGCGGGAGAAAGTAATCTTCCAGGGTGCCGGCGTACGGGACCGGTGAATCGATAGCCGTGACACGGAGCATGGGAGCGTCGAGCCATTCAAATGCACTCTCGCTTACCCTCATCGCGATTTCCCCTGCAATTCCACCGGTCCGAGTATCCTCGTGAACCACGAGAAGCCGCCCGGTTTTCTTCACGCTTTCGATGATGGTCTCGTCGTCGAGCGGCAAGAGGGTCCGCAGGTCTATGATCTCGAGGCTCAACCCGTCATCGCGCTCGAGCTCTGACGCCGCCTCGGAACTCTTGTGCACCATCAAGCCGTAGGTGACGACGGTGACGTCGCGACCGTCCCTCGCAATACAAGCCTTGCCGAGCGGTACGACGTAGTCTTCCCGAGGAAGTACTTCCCTCAAGAACGGTGCTCGATACAGGCCCTTGTGCTCTTCGAAGATGACCGGGTTGTCATCGCGGATCGCGGCCTTCATGAGCCCCTTGGCGTCGTAGGGGTTACTCGGATAAACGATCTTCAAACCAGGTGTATGAAAGAACGCCATCTCCACGTTTTGCGAGTGGAACGGCCCGGCCCGGTTTCCTCCACCGACCGGGCCCCTGATCACCAGTGGCATCGGTCCGCTCCCGCGGTACAGGGAAGTGGCGATGTAATTCGTGATGACGTCGTACGCCGGCGAGATGAAGTCCATGAACTGCATCTCAACGACCGGCCGGAGTCCCATATGCGCGGCGCCGGCAGCAGCGCCGGTGAAGCCTCCTTCCGCGATCGGAGCGTCGATGACACGCGACGCACCGAAGAAGTCGAGGAATCCACGGGTGACCTTGAAAGCGCCCCCATAGGCTCCGATGTCTTCTCCCACGAGAAACACTCTCTCGTCGGAGGTCATTTCCTCGAAAAGACCTTCACTCAGGGCTTCGAGAAAGGTGACGGGCTCACCCTGCTCCGTCTTCGACACATGCTCAGGAGGGCTCACGGAGGGCACAACTACGTCAGTCGTTGCCCTCTTCATCCGGCGGGGTATCGGGGGGGGCTTCTCCAGATGCGTCAGCAACGTCACCGCTCTCGTTGAGCGTGGGGAGAATCGGCTGAGCGGCCGGCGCAACGGGCACTACATCCTGCCGAAGGATCGACTCCGGCAATTGGGACCGAGACGACAGGATGGATAGGATCAGCGCTAGCGCCATGAAAATAGATCCGGTCGTCCACGTGGCACGTGTCAGCATGGTGGTCGCCTGACGTCCACCCAGGATCCCGTCCGTCGCGGCGCCACCACCACCCATGGCCGCGAGTCCACCGCCTTTCCCGGACTGGATAAGGACGATGACACCGAGAAAAATTCCATCCAGAACTAGAATAATCAGCAAAAAAGCGTACATGGACTAATCACGTAATGGGTTATGAGATACCGGCTTAACGTCGCAATGTGACTTCCTCGTGTCAACCTTAGATCGACGCGGAAATCCTTATGGTGAACCAGCTTCAGCGATCTTCGCGAAGCTCTCCGGCTCGAGGCTCGCACCCCCTACGAGCACACCTCCTACGTTCGGAAGTGCGAGCAGATCAGCCGCATTGGCAGGGTTCACGCTCCCGCCATACAAAATGGCCACGTCGGCAGCAAAAGTATCTCCGACGGATTCCTGCAACCAACTTCGAAGAATTCCATGAGCGGCCACGACATCATCGGCCGTGGCCGTTTCTCCGGTACCGATGGCCCACACCGGCTCGTACGCCACCAAAAGAGACTTGCCACCCTCCTGTGAAAATCCGGAAAGGGCGGCGTTCAGCTGACGGACGATGACTTCCTTCACCCGACCCGCGCGTCGCTCCTCCAGCGTCTCGCCAACGCATACAACCGCGGTCAATCCTTCCGCGTTCGCCGCCGAGACCTTCAACTCGACCTCGGCGTCGGTCTCGCCGAAGACGTGACGGCGCTCCGAATGGCCCACGAGGGCAAATCGCGCGCCCGCCCCCATCGCCATCCTCGCAGAGTGCTCTCCCGTGAAGGCACCTTTGGGCTGCCAATGGATATTCTGAATGCCCAGATCGACCTCCGGGCGCCCTCGTCGAGACTCGACAGCCGTCGACAGCGATATCGCCGGCGGAAAAATCACGATGTGGGGTTCGGGCTCCGAAAGGCGTGGAGAAAATTCCTCGAAAAACTTGCGGGCGGCGGAAGGACCGTGATGCATCTTCCAATTTCCTGCGATCACCATTCGCGTCAATTGTCATCCTCCTTCGGCCTGCTCCCAGGATCCGCAACTCGATCCGACAAAGCCGCCACCCCGGGCAATTCCTTGCCAGAGAGAAATTCTAGGGTCGCGCCGCCCCCAGTGGAGATATGCGTGATCCGGTGTGCTACACCCGACGCCCGTGCGGCAGCGGCAGAGTCCCCTCCGCCCAGTACCACCATCGCACCTTCGTCGGCAGCCGAGGCGGCCGCCCTGGCGACAGCGAACGTTCCAGCCTCGAACGGCGGCACCTCGAACATCCCCATGGGCCCATTCCATATCACAGTCCCCGCGCTCGAGATCACTTCCGCAAAGTGCCGGACTGATCGGGGCCCAATGTCACCGATCCGTTCGTTCTCCCGTACTTCGTCGCACAACACCTCTCGAGTGGAGGCCCCGAACGCCAAACTCTCGGCGGTTACCACATCGCTAGGCAGGAGAATCTTGTCCCCCGCACGCTCCAACAGGCTCTGCGCAATGTGCACCCTATCCTCCTCCACGAGTGATTCTCCGACGCAAAGTCCTCGCGCCAGAAAGAACGTGTTCGCCATCGCGCCGCCGATGAGCAAGCGATCGACCTCCGGAAGAAGGGTTTCGATCACGTCGATCTTGCCAGAGATCTTCGCGCCGCCAATCACGGCCACAAACGGGCGTGCGGGATCAGTCAAAGCCGTCCCCAGGAAGCGAAGCTCCCGCTCCATGAGTAGGCCAGCCAGCGCCTCCCCGCCAGCGGCTCGAACCCGATCCGCAATCCCCACGGTCGAGGCATGGGCACGGTGTGCCGTCCCGAAGGCATCGTTCACGAAGAGCTCGGCACCATGCCGAAGAGACTCGGCCCATGACAGATCGTTCTCCAACTCCTCGCGGTGGAAACGGGTGTTCTCGAGCAACAAAACTTCCCCCTCCGCCAACCCTCTCACAGCAACGTCGGCCACCGGGCCAGTCGTCTCTGGACAAAAGCCGACTGGAATGCCGAGGAGCTCTGCGAGGCGACGGGACACACCTCGGAGGGACAGCCCCTCGTGTGCCGCTCCCTCAGGTCGCCCGAGATGAGAGAGAAGAACGACCCTCGCCCGGGCATGAGCTAGATATCGGAGCGTGGGGAGCGTCTGGACCAGTCTGGTATCGTCCGAGACGTTCCCCTCCTCGTCCATCGGGGCGTTGAAATCCACGCGTACCACGACGAGGCTGCCGGCGATGGACTCAGGGGAGCGGTCTTGGAGGCTTTTCTTGGCCATTCGGTGGGAAACGCCTGGCGATTCATCGACCTTCGAAGGCCGGAACCTATGGAAGGGCTCCCGGCGCCACAATCTTCGGTTGGGGATGCCTGCGGGTGAGGATTCACAGACGCCGACCGAGGTCAAGGCGGCGCCCTATCCAATCGCGGGACTTTTACGCGCTATCGCACCGCCGGGAAAGACAGCAGTCCCGGCCTAGGCTTCCACCGAAGCGCGGAGTCGTTCCCCAACGTATCCTACGATATCCACGATCCGTGATGAGTAACCCCACTCATTGTCGTACCAAGAGAGCACCTTCACCATTCGACCACCGATCACGCTCGTGCTGAGGGCATCGACGATGGAGCTGTTCGGATTGCCGACGAAATCCACGGATACGAGAGGCTCGTCGCAGACGGCTAGGACGCCTTGCAGAGCGCCCCCTGCGGCTGTCCGCAGTGCCTCGTTCACGGCTTCGCGAGTCGTATCGACTCCGACCCTGGCAACGAGGTCGACGATGGAAACGTTCGGGGTCGGCACTCGGATGGCCATCCCGTCGAGTTTCCCCTCCACTTCGGGGATCACCAGTGAGGTCGCTCTGGCCGCCCCGGTGGTCGTCGGAATCATCGACATCGCGGCTGCGCGTGCACGCCGTGCGTCCGAGTGCGTGACGTCGAGAATCGCCTGATCGTTCGTGTAAGAGTGCACGGTGGTCATCAGCCCGTGCTCGAACCCGAAGGAATCCATCAAGACCTTCACGAGAGGTGCCAGACAGTTCGTCGTGCAACTCGCGTTTGAAATGATGTCATGTCGCTCGGGATCGTACTGATCCTCATTCACGCCCAGCACGAGCGTGACGTCCTCGTTCTTGGCCGGAGCACTGATGATGACCTTCTTCGCACCCGCGTCTAGATGTTTTCCGGCCTGGTCACGGCTTCGGAAGAAGCCGGTGGCCTCTACCACGATATCTACGCCGAGGTCACCCCAGGGCAGCGCCGCCGGATCTCGCTCCGAATAAACCCTGATTTCGTCACCATCCACCTTCAATCCGTCGTCGGTGACCAAGACCTCTCCCGGATATGCCCCGTGTACGGAATCGTACTTGAGCAGATGGGCCAACATCGTGTTGTCGGTCAAGTCGTTCACGGCGACGAAGTCCACGTTCTTGGCGCCTGAGCGCTTGGCGGACCGAAGCACGTTGCGGCCGATACGGCCGAAACCATTGATGGCAACACGGATGGGCATCTACTCGCCTCCTATAGTCGTTTGTCTGGTACGGGCGCCTGGTCAGGCGAAGCACCCATCAATGGTCTTAAACATAGGGAAAAGCCCGGGCAAACGTGCTGAGGAATATTTTTGCGATGCTCCCGCCCGGACGAGTGGTAGAGCCGCTGCTTGGGCGGTGGATCCTGTTGTCAGCACATCGTCCACCAGTAGCACTCGAACGCCGGAAACCCTAGCGCTCGCGTCGGCCCGAACCGAGAACACGCCTGTGACGTTAGCCCGACGCTGGGTCGGGTGCAACCCGACCTGAGTCGAGCTATTTCCAGACCGCTCCCGAGCGTCCACGAGCGGGTTGTGCACCGCCCCGGACAAAGCTGACGCCAGCAGTCGGGCTTGGTTGTATCCCCGCGCCCTCATCCGCCGCTTCGTGGTCGGAATAGGAACGACAACATAGCGTCCTGCATGGAGATCGGGCGGAATCGCCCAACGAACCATCCGGTCCCCCATGAAGCGCGCCAGCTCACTCCACACCCCGTACTTCAGACCATGAACGATCCGGTTTGCCGGTGGACGCAGCACAACCGCAGAGCAGGCACCCGACAAGGCCTCGTCCCATCGAGAACATTCAGCACAACGATCCCCGTGGTCCGCCTTCGATCCCAACGGGAAACCACAGCGTCCACATCTCGGAGGCGGAACCTCTCGGAGTCTAGTTCGACACGCTTGGCAGACGAGGTCGGCACTGCGTTCGAGGGATATGTGGTCTTGGCATCCTATGCAGACCGAGGGTAGGAAGAAGTCGAGCAACTCGAGGGCCAAGGCCCCGACGTTCACGCGACGATCTCCTTCGATCTAACCCCCTCGAGCGCCCGCATCATGGCCGCGATAGGAGCCGACTGGCCCCACCAGCGTTCGAAGGCGACCGCCCCTTGTTGCACCAACATCTCTCCCCCGTCTACGGCCCGTACGTCGAGCGCCTCAGCCGCTCTCACGAACCGAGAGGGGCCCGTCCCGTATACGAGATCCATCACTCCTCCCACACGAGACAGGCGCTCGAGATCGATGGGAAGATCGTCGTCTTTGGACAGTCCGAGTGGCGTGGTATTCACGACCAGATCGAACTCCTCGCCCTCGACCTCGACGGGGTGTTCTGACACGCGCGTCCTGGTCCCCCCCAGACGTTGGGCAACGGCGCGAGCCCGCTTCACGGATCGGTTCAGGATCAGAACGTCATCCACTCCGTCGTCCAATAGGGCCATTAGTACCGCTCGCGCGGCGCCTCCCGCCCCCAGAAGAAGTACACGAAATCCGGTGGGCGGCTTTCCGAGAAAGTGCCGAAGGGCGCGTCTGAACCCCTCGACGTCCGTGTTGTCACCATGGAGATTGCCGTTCTCACCCCAGAACGTGTTGCACGCACCGGTCCGGCGCACGGCCTCCGAGGGCGAGTCCAGCACAGAAGCAGCCTTTCCCTTATGGGGGATCGTTACGTTTCCGCCGGCCCCGGCCGCGCCTAACCCTTTCATGAATCCGAGTAGGTCCGCCTCCTCACATCGGAGCGCCACGTAGACCCCGTCGACGCCGGCTTCTCGAAACGCCGCATTTTGTATCACGGGGGATAACGAGTGGGCGACCGGATCTCCCAAGAGAGCGAGAAGCCTGGTCTCAGCCGATATGGGGCTCACGAGTCCGCTCCCTCAATCGGGGAGTCCCACTCGCGGCCCACCCGCTCCAGGGTCGCCTCGATCAGATCCGCGATCATGCGAAAGCTCTCTCTGTAAGTCTCCGTATCGCCCCCGAACGGATCTGGAACCCCTCCGCTTTGGCCTTCCTCGGACTCCGCGGCAAAGGTAGCCAACATCGACGTCTTGTCTCCTCCACCGAGTCGGGCGACGGCCTCGACGTGGTGGGCGCTCATCGTGAGGATCAGGTCCGCCCACTGGATCACTTCCGACTCCAGGGAACAACTCCGATGTCCCTCGAGGCTCAACCCTTCGTCCGCGGTAACCTGACAGGCTCCGTCGCTCGCCAGGGCCCCCGGATAGGCAGCCAGGCCAGCCGATCGGACCTCGAGGCGGTGCCATCCCCGGCTCTCCGCCGCATACTGGGCGATGGCCTGAGCCATCGGGCTCCTACAAGTATTCCCCGTGCATACGAAGAGGAGCCGGAGTCTAGGGGAGCTATTCATCCGTGGGGACGCCAATGTCGGGAAGTACGCACCGCACCCGACCGAGTGGGACGGTACCCTCCCTTAAGACGGTCGGCGTCGCTCCCGAGCAGTCGACGACGGTCGAAGGGAGGGACGACTCCAGCGCGCCGCCGTCGAGCACCCACATTTCCTCTCCAACGCCACCCGCTCGAGCGATCTCCAGGGCCGTCTGAGCATCCATAGCGGGTGGCTCTCCAGGTCGGTTGGCGCTGGTCGAGAGTATCGGCCCGACATCTTCGACCAGTGCCCTCACGAGGGGATGAGGGCTCACACGCACGGCCACGTTGCCTCCCGGGCTACGAACGCCCTGCGGGTACCGAGCACTCGGAGCCGCGAGGACTAGCGTCACGGACCCCGGCCAGAACACGTCGGCCATATCCCGCGCCTCAGCCGTCCAAACGAGGTCCGTCACCGACTCTCGATCCGGAATGAGAAGGAGAAGCGGCTTGTCGGAGTCACGTCCCTTGAGGCGCTGAAGATCCCGAATGACACTTGGATCGGGGCGGCCCCCGAACCCATAGACGGTCTCGGTCGGGTAAGCGAGGAGTCCCCCGGCATGCAGGTGATCCAGTACAGAACCGATCGGAGTATCATCCCCGGGAAACGCTCGAACATCGACCAGCCGAGGTCCACTCATCGGCCTTGGCGAGCCAGTACGGCTTCCGCGGCGTCCAGGTCTTCGGGTCGGGTGATTTTCAGGTTCCCGGGAGACGACTCCACCATCATTACGCGCCCACCGGCTCTCTCCAGAAGCGCCGCATCGTCCGTGGCCGCCCAGTCCTCCTGCACCGCGCGACGGTACGCCTCGATCAGTGCAGGCCCCGGAAAGGCCTGCGGGGTCTGGGCGTGCCATAGTCGCGAGCGATCGGCCGTCTCCGTCACCATCCCTTCAGCATCCACGAACTTCAGCGTGTCCACAGCCGAAAAGCCGGCCACCGCGCCCATTCCGCCAGCCGCCACCTCAACGCATCGAGCCACCACGGCAGACGAGACGAGTGGCCGAGCGCCATCGTGTACGACGATCACGTCCAG
Source organism: Gemmatimonadales bacterium UBA6960 (assembly GCA_963577685.1). Taxonomy (GTDB): domain Bacteria; phylum Gemmatimonadota; class Gemmatimonadetes; order Longimicrobiales; family Gaopeijiaceae; genus UBA822. The sequence continues at coordinate 24,386 of CAUZAE010000004.1, forward strand.
ATCGGAGGGCAAGAGCTGAAGGGCCCCCCAAACCGAGTCTCTCCGACTCGGTCCTCCGGCGACCGTCTGTATCCGCTCATCCAACTCCGTCAACCAATCCGGTGGCTCGGCGGCCCGACCCTCTGGAAGGGCCACAACCACGGCCTCGACCCCCGGATACTCGAGGAACGGGCGCACAGCCCTCCGAAGGATGGGCTCTCCGGCGAGTTCCAGGAACTGTTTGGCAACACCCATGCGGCGCCCGAGCCCCGCAGCCGGCACCACTACGCCGACCGTCGGTATTTCTCGCTTCAATTGTATTCCGTTGTCGGAGGCCCACTCACGAAGCCTGGTAGCTGCCCGCCCCCGGTCCGGCTTCCGCCTTGGGATCAGCCACCACGGAATCGAAGCGTGTGTACGCCTTGTGGAAGTAGAGACTGACAACCCCGGTCGGGCCATTTCGCTGTTTGCTGACAATCAACTCGGTCTTGCCCTCCTGCGAGTTTCCGTCCTTGTCGACGGGGCCAGAATAGTACTCAGGACGGTACAAAAACATGACTAGATCGGCATCCTGCTCGATCGAACCACTATCCCTCAAGTCCGAGAGTTGCGGTCTGTGGTCTGTCCTCTGCTCTGGCCCACGGCTGAGCTGGCTGAGCGCAACGACGGGCACTTCGAGTTCGCGTGCCAGGGTCTTGAGACCCCTCGAGATCTCGCTCACCTCTTGGACTCGGTTCTCCGAGCGCCCACTGCCAGCCATCAACTGCATATAGTCGATGACCAGCAGTCCCAGGTTGGTCTCGGATTTGAGTCGACGGGCCTTCGCACGCATTTCCAGAACGGTGCTTCCCGGGGAATCATCGATCCAAAGCGGAGCCGTGTTCAGATGTCCGGCCGCCGCAGCGAGTCGCTGGTATTCCTCGGCGCTCATCCTGCCTTGACGTAGCTTCTGGGCGTCCACCCGTCCCTCGGCGCACAGAAGACGCTGTACGAGCTGCTCCTTCGACATCTCCAGGGAGAAAATGGCGACCGTCGTGTCGTGCTCAATCGCTGCTGTCTGAGCCACATTCAACACCCATGACGTCTTACCCATCGCCGGCCGGGCAGCGACGATGATCAAGTCGCCCTTCTGTAGTCCCGTAGTCATGCGGTCGAGGTCCTTGAAGCCGGTAGGCACTCCTGTGATCCCCCCGGAGGATTCCTGGAGTCGCTCGATGTGCTCGAACGTCGGCCACAAAATTTCCTTGATCCAGACGAAGCCCTCACGGTCGTGGCTCTGGGCCACGCGGAAGACCTTCTGTTCCGCCTGATCCAGCACCTCCTCCACCGCACGTTCACCCTGCTCGTAGACGTCTCTGATGATGTCGGAGGCCGCAGAAATCAATCGCCTGAGAAGCGCCTTGTCCCTGACGATCCGGGCGTGATAGTCGATGTTCGCAGAGGTCGGAACCGCGTCGAGAAGCTCGGCCAGGTAAGGCGCCCCGCCGGCTGCCTCGAGCTCACTGGTGTTCTTGAGCTCCTCGTTGACCAGGACGACATCGACGACGTCCCCACGCTCGAAGAGGCGCACCATCGCCCTGAAGAGACGCCGATTGGCCTCTCGATAGAACATGGAATCGTCGACGATCTCGATGGCACGAGCCACCGCGTCGTTGTCGATGAGCATGCCGCCGAGTACCGACACCTCGGCCTCGGGCGAATACGGCGGCTGCCGATCATGCTCGGGCACCACCACCGGGATTGCCGCACTCTCCATCAGTCTCCGTCCATCACCTGTCGAAGGAGTTGGAGATCGTTCCAAGTCGAACGGGTCCAACCCGAATTTCGCAACAACGCGGCGGGATGATAGGTCACAACCAACGGGACACCTTCATAGGAATACACCGAACCTCGGAGCTTTCCGAGGGGGCGATCCAGCCCCGTCAGCAACTTGGCCGCGAACGTACCAACAGCCAGAATAACCTCCGGCGCAACCAAGGCAATTTGACGTCTCAAATAGGGCGCGCACAGATCGATCTCATCGGGCATCGGATTCCGATTTCCGGGCGGCCGACACTTGAGCACATTACAGATGTAGACAGTGTCCTTCCTTGAGAGATCCACCGAGGCCAGAAGCAGGTCGAGCAGCTTTCCTGCCTGGCCCACGAAGGGGAGACCCGTACGGTCCTCGTTCGCCCCGGGCGCTTCCCCAACGACCATGAGACGCGCCTGCGGATTTCCGTCAGAGAAGACGACGTGGGTTCGCCCCTTCGAGAGTCGACAACGCTCGCACGACTCGGCTTCTTGCTTCAAGGCCTCGTAATCGAGCCGACCCAAGCCCACTTCCGACGCGACCACGGCGGCTGGTTCGGCCTCGCGCCCCGATTCATCCCCTCGCCCGGCCGCACACTCCAGAACCCTCTCTCGACTCAGTCCGTCCAAGAATATCTCGGTCAGGCCAAGATCCTTCCTCTGGCTGAGAAACCGTGCCACTTCGCGACGTCCGTCGAAGCCCGCACTCACTCGGGCGGCTCCATCAGTTGAGAGACTCTGTCCAGGATCGTCTCGGCGACTTCATGCTTGCTCGCAAGCGGAACGTCCTCGATTTCGCCTTCCCTGTCGAGCAAGATCACGTGGTTGGTCTCCACGCCGAACCCGGCGCCCGCTTCTCCCGCGTCATTCGCGACCACCAGATCGAAGCCCTTCGACTCGAGCTTGCTACGGGCATTCTCCATGAGGGACTGCGTCTCAAGAGCGAACCCCACCGATAGGGATCCCTTCTTTCTCAGAGCTCGCGTCTCACCCGCAACATCCGGATTTTCGGTGAGAGTCAGGGTCATCTCTGGTCCGGTCTCGGAGCGCTTCAACTTCGCCGAGGAGGGATCCGCCACACGGTAATCAGAGACGGCGGCCGCGAAGATAGAGACGTCGGCCTCCGGCAGCTCCTCCGAGACACGCGTGAGCATCTCCCCAGCGCTCTCGACCCTGACCACCTCCACCCCGTACGGATCGACCAGCGCCACGGGGCCTGTTACGACCGTCACCTCCGCCCCCCTCCGCCAGGCAGCGGCGGCGAGGGCGAAGCCCATCCGCCCGGATGATCGGTTACTCACATAACGCACCGGATCAATTGGCTCCCTGGTCGGGCCCGCGGTCACCATAATTTTCTTTCCCCGGAGGGTTGAGGGTCCGACCAGCGCCCGCCCAATCTCCTCGACGATGTCATCGGGTTCGAGCATCCGCCCAGGCCCTTCACCTTCACCGAACGCCAGTGGACCGACTCCGGGACCCGCGATGCGGTATGAGAGCACGTCGCAAAGGTGCGACAGGTTATTCTGGGTCTGCGCATGTGAGAACATGCGATCATTCATCGCCGGACAGAGAATGACGGGGGCCCGTGTCGCCAGAAGCGTCGTTGTCAGCAAGTCGTCCGCTCGCCCGTGGGCCGCCCGCGCCAAGAAATCGGCCGTCGCCGGCGCCACGCATACCAAATCGGCTTCGGAGCCGATCCGTATGTGGAGTGCCGCCCCGTCGGTCGAGAACAGTTCGGTGGAGGCGGAGCGACCCGTCACACCTTCGAACGAGAGCGGTTGGACGAATCGGCGCGCGCCCGGAGTGAGGATCGCATCAACCGTGGCACCCAACCGTGTCAGGTTTCTCGCGATTTGGACAGATTTATAGGCCGCGATACCGCCCGTAACCCCGAGGACGATGCGACGACCTCGCCAGGGACGCCGTGGGTGAAGCGAACTTCCAGGCAAAGCCCTCGCTCCCTGCTTGGTGAGCGTGGAGGGAGCGTCCGAGGACGCTAGTCCTCCCGGCGTCGGCGTCCGACCAGGCGGAATTCGATCTGCCCGGAGGTCAGAGCCTCGAGTGCCCTCGTGGTGAGCTTCTTCTCTTCGCCCAACGGGAGGGTCTCACGTGGTAACGCGTTGAGTTCCCGGGCGTACTTGGCAGCCACGAGCACCCCGAGGTACTTGCTGTGCGTGTGTTTGGCTGACTCGTCGGGTGTAAATACGCGCATTATCAAACCCCCAGGGCTACGCCCTTATTCATATTTTCAACATCTCAAGCTATATCACTCGCCGCCCGAATCGAAATCGCGAGCGAGAATTTCATCGATCCGCCGTTGAAGTTGGCGAATCACGGTCGACAAGTCGATGGCTTGGGCGGTACGAAGCCCCTCGGCGATCAGGATCGACCGAACTTCGTGGACGGCCCCCTCGACCTGTTCATTGACCACGATGTAGTCGAAGGCCTCGGCTTTCTCAACCTCTCCTTGGGCATTCTTCAGCCGAAACTTGACGAGTTCATCACTTTCCGTGGCCCTCCCTCGAAGACGTTCTGAGAGCATGTCAGCCGTCGGAGGAAACACGAACACGAGTACTGCCTCGGGAACCCGATCCCTTATCTGTAGCGCGCCTTGCACGTCCACATCGAGGATCAGGTTTTGGCCCGCGTCTGACGCAGATTGAACGGCATCACGCGTCGTCCCGTACCGGTGGCCATGTACCGTGGCGTACTCCACGAACTCATCCGCATCCACCATCGCCTGGAAGTCCGACTCCGATACGAACTGATAGTCCACGCCGTCGACCTCTTCAGCCCGCGCTGGACGCGTGGTGGCAGAGACCGAAAAGACGAACTCCTCGAAACTCTCTACCAACGCGCGCGCGATGGTCGTCTTGCCGGTTCCGCTGGGCGCCGCAAGGACTACAGGACATGCCCTGTGGGCTAGGGCGCTCACTCGACGTTTTCCAACTGTTCACGGAGACGTTCGATCTCTTCCTTCAGTGAAACCGCGGCTTGGCCGATCTCGGTGTCGTTGGCCTTGGATCCGATCGTGTTGGCCTCCCGCTGCATCTCCTGTATCACGAACGCCAATCGTTTTCCCGCTGGCTCCGGAGGATCAATCGCGAGTGTCTCGCGGAACAGCGCCACGTGAGATCGAAAGCGGACGATCTCCTCGTTGATATCCCACTTTTCCGCGAGGTACGCGATCTCACGGGCTAGTCGGTCCTCGTCGAAAGACTCCGTCCCGGCAAGCTCCTGAACCGCGGCACGCAGACGATCCCGTTCAGCGACCAACCGCTCCGGGGCCCTGGATTCGATCCGACTCAGCGCGGCACCGATCGCGTCCAAACGTTCTTCGAGATCGACTTGGAGCCTGGCTCCTTCGGTGTCGCGCAGGGCGACGAGGGCGGCGACCGCAGCCTGTGTGAGCTCACCGATCAACTCCGCGCCGATATCCAACGTCATATTCAACCGGTCCGGGACCACAAAAACATCCCCAAATAGCGTGATGTCGGACACCCTGACAGGATCCTTCAGTCCCAACTCTCGTCTGAGCGCTTCGAGCATCTCTCCGTAGCGCCTCGCCCGATCCAGATCCAACTCGGGCATCGGGGCGTCACCGCTCACGCCCTTACGCCCGATCGATAGGGTATAGGTGACGTGACCTCGACTCAAATGCACCTTCAAGCACCGTTGAATTTCCGCCTCAAAACGATCGAAGCCACTGGGGGTCCTCAAGCTCGCGTTGAAAAAACGGTGGTTGACGGTCTTGATCTCGACACGCACCTGGCCGAAGTCGGTGTCTCTTTCGGCCTCGCCAAAACCCGTCATACTTCGAATCATCGCTCTTCGCCGTCCATCGAAGTGCCGTCCTCCCAACCGGTCGTCTGAGAACCGATCATCAGTTGTTCATGGTCCACCGTACACCGTAGAGCGTGCGGAAACGAGGCTGAAGTCGATCGGGATAATCGAAGTTGTCTGGTTTTCCCGTCAAATTTTCCCACCGAACGAAGAGACTGACCGTGACGACCCGGACCTGAACAAAGGCAAACCAGTAGCGGAGAATGGGAGCCCGGGCGAGCTCCGAAGTGGGATCGCCCTCCACGCTAAAAATGGGGAGTGGCATCGAATCTCGACCGGTCACACCCACGGTCCCCCAGACCTCCAGGTTCCCCGTTTCCTTGAAGAGCCCATGGTAGGTCGTCGCTCCCTCCCAGGAGCGCTTTGGCAGGTATATGGACTCCTGGTCCCACGCTTGGAAGGAGCCGTTCACTCCGAAGCCGCGCACCGGGAGCGGTACGCTCGCCACGAACTCGTAGCCACTGCGCTTACCACCATCGAGCACCGGCCCCCCTCGATCGAGTGGGAGTCCGAGAGGGCGAAACGTGTCGGATTCCGTGATGACGCGAGCACCGGACACCTTCGCGCTCCCCAGGGCCAGCGTTGCCCCTGCCCTTAGGCCCGTGATGGTCGTGAACCGAGCCGCGGGCCTCTCGAGAGGCACGACGGCACTCGGGGACATCGGAGCCACAGGAAAGAATGAGCGAAGATACTGTTCGAACTCGGGCACATAAGGAGCGCCACGCGTTCCATCTTCGTACGAGGCGAACAGGGAAACGCCGGCAAGAGCCCGTGACACTGCCCGGGCCCTCCACGACGACACCCCTACGCCCTCCCAACGCTCCATCCGGAGTGATCCGTCCACCGAAAAGGCCTGCGGAAGGCTGTGGCCACCCGCCAGCTCGGAGGTCCAGTCCTGTAGCCCTTCCCCCGAAAACATGTGTGCCGATCCCCTCCCCCACAGGCCGCCTCGCTCGTAGCTGGTCCGGAGGCCGACCTGGGACCGTCTGGCGTCGATGAGCCCGACGACCGGATCAATCGCGTCACGCGACAACGATGACGCGCCCCAGAGGACCTCTCCGATCAGGCCTTCGGCAAGCCGCCACCGTCCCCGCAAGTTCCAGTTGTTTCGTTTGATATTCGAGGTGAACTCGGTGAGGTCGGTCTTGGGCGTGAGTTGGCGGACTTCCGCGACGATTCCCCCACGCTCACCCCAGTGAAGCGCATACCGCAAACTCAAACCGCTCAACGCTCCCGCGGCGTTGAGGCCCGGTCCTCGCGTGTCCACTCGATCCAGGGCGAAGGTGAGCGCACCACCCAGTGCGTGCGGGTGCGCGAAGATCCCTCGAAGGACGTTCGTCCCCAAGTCGCCTGTTCCCACATGCACGGTCGTCGTCGGCTCGGGTAGCGTGGGCTCCATGCTGCGGATTTTGATGAGCAGCTCTCCCGGGTGTCGCTCTACTCGGACCTCGTCGAGGCCCACCAGCCCGATTCTCGATAGATCCGGGACGGCCCCGTCGAGCGCCACCCACTCGAAGCCGTCCCAGACCACCCGCACCCGCCCCCCACCGACGCCGAACGCACTCGCCCCGACCGGCGCCCCGTAGTCCCCACCCCTCAAGGACATAACACCAGGGACCAGGTCGACCAACTCGGAGAGCGTGATCGCTATGGTCGACTCCAGTGCGCGTCGTCCCCAAACCCAAACGCCGTTCGCGTAGGACGGAGCGACGCCGGACGCCATACGGGGGAGCGTGTCCACTACGATGGCCAAGGAGTCCACCTCCACGGCAGCGGAATCGGCGGCGACTTGCAGAGAATCCAGCGCGAGGCCCGAGGTGTCCGGGATCACCGACAGGCTGTCAGGATCCTGCGCGTGCACCGCAGAAACGAATACACCTCCGGCCACGATGAGCGATGCCAGTAGGACAAAAACGCGCAACGCCCCGGCCATCCAGGCCCGGGGCGCAAGAAATCCGCAGCGAAACGAACTCACCCGACCCGACTCCGTACCCATTCGACGAGCAGCCTGGTCGGGAACCCGGCAGCGCCCTTGCGTTGGTAGGACTGTTTTCCTTCGCCGTACGCCATGCCCGCTACATCAAGATGCGCCCAGCTGTAGTCGCCTACGAATTCCCTCAAGAAGCAGGCCGCTGTGATCGTCCCGGCGGCACGCCCTCCCACATTCACGAGATCGGCTACGTCACTGTCCAACTGCCTGCGATATTCATCCCAGAGCGGTAGCGGCCAACACCGCTCCCCCGACTCATCTCCCGCGTTTTGGAGCTCACGCACCAGGTCGTCGTCCGTGCCCAAAACCGCGGCAGCGTGGTGGCCAAGCGCCATCACGACAGCTCCGGTGAGCGTTGCGCAGTCAACTATCGCAGCGGGCTCCAGACCCTGGGCATACGAGAGTGCGTCAGCGAGGATCAGGCGTCCCTCGGCATCGGTGTTGACGACCTCGATCGTCTTGCCCTCTCTCGACGCGATGATGTCGCCCGGCTTCATCGCCCGGCCGTTGATGAGGTTTTCGGAAGACGGCACGATCCCAACCACGTTGAGGGGAACACCCAGCTCGGCGATGGCCTGCATGGCGCCAATCACCGCTGCGCCCCCCGACATGTCGAAGATCATGTCCTCCATGCCCTTCGCCGGCTTGATGGAGATCCCGCCGGAGTCGAAAGTGAGCCCCTTGCCGACCAACACGAGCGGTGCGCCTCCGGCCGGATCGCCACGGTGGCGCAACACGATGAGTCTGGCCTCCTCATCCGAGCCCTGGGCAACTGAGAGCAGAGCGTGCATGTTCTCGCGCCTCAGCTCCTCTGGTCCCATGACGGTGACTTCGAGCCCCCGCTCGCCGGCCATCCTCACGGCCTCGTCGGCCAGGTGAGAAGGCGTCGCAACGTTGCCCGGTCGGGACTGTAGCGTGCGCGCGAAGTTGGCGGCCCGGCCAATAGCGCCACCCGAGGCTACCCCTCTCTCCGCGTCTCCTACCACTTCAGCATCCATCATCACTTCGAAATCCGACAGCTCCGTATGGTCCTTCTCGCTCGACACGTCCCTCATCTCTGTAAAGCGCCAAGCCGCAAGGGTTCCTCCCTCGGCAGCCGCTTGAGCCGCCCGCTCGGCCCCTGCGGACCATGCCGAGCCGAGATACGCCGTCACCGTAGGGACACCGACGGCTTCTGCGGAGCGGACCGCATATCCGGCGAAACGTCGGATCGCTTCCGCGTCGAACTCCCTAAGGGGTCCAGCTCCGAGAAAAAGCACGCGTCGAGGTCCCGGGCCCTCCCCCAGGTAGGCCCAAACTGCGTGCCCCGGCCTGCTCTTCAGGTCGTCAGCCGTGTAAGTATCGGTCAGCCTGGGTGCGACACCCTTGGGAATCACGGCGGAAACTCCATCCTCCGACGCGTGCACAGGGAGAACCAAGAGAGGCGTGTCGTGGTCGGCGACGTCAGCCGACGAAATCAGTCGGACGTCCATGAAGCCCTCTTCGCTCACATGTGTTCGATGACGGCCCGACCGAACTCGGAGGTCCTCAGGACCGTTGCGTCTTCCATCTGTCGCTCGAGGTCATACGTGACCGTCTTGGCTCCGACTGCACCCTTCATTCCACGTTCGACGGCCTCGGCGGCTTCACTCCAGCCCAGATGCTCAAGCATCATGACCGCCGAAAGGATGAGTGATCCCGGGTTGACCTTGTCTTGATCGGCGTATTTAGGCGCAGTGCCATGGGTCGCCTCAAACAACGCCACCTCATCTCCGACATTCGCTCCGGGGGCCATTCCCAGCCCACCCACTTGAGCGGCGCATGCATCCGAAAGGTAGTCACCATTGAGGTTGGGCGTGATGAGAACATCGTACTCGTCCGGGCGTAGCAGGACCTGCTGGAACATGGCGTCGGCGATGCGGTCATTGATCAGAAGCTTGCCTGTCGGATCGGCGCCCTCCCACACGGCCGATTCCGCAATCGTCTCGTCCCCGAAGTCATCGGCGGCAACCTCGTATCCCCAATCGCGAAACGCGCCCTCAGTGAACTTCATGATGTTCCCTTTGTGGACGAACGTCGCAGACGCGCGGTTGTGGTCGAGCGCATAGCGAATCCCCTCAGCGACGTGGCGTTTCGTCCCGAAAGGGCTAATAGGTTTTATGCCGATGCCGCTCTCCTCCCGAATCGACGCTCCCATTTCATCTACGAGGAAGGAACGCACGCGGTTCGCCTCGGCCGAGCCAGACAACCATTCGATGCCCGCATAGACGTCTTCCGTGTTCTCTCGGAAAATGACGACGTCAAGCTTTTCGGGCTCCTTCATGGGAGACGGCACACCCTCTATCCAACGCACGGGGCGGATACAGGAGTAGAGATCCAGCACCTGCCGGAGGGTGACGTTCAACGAGCGCATCCCGCCACCAACCGGAGTGGTGAGCGGCCCCTTGATCCCCACCTTGAACTCGCGGAGTGCTTGAAACGTCTCTTCCGGTATCCACTCCCCCGCCTTGGCTTCCGCTTTCTCTCCCGCGTAGATCTCCATCCACGCGATATGGCGAGCCCCCTCATAGGCCCGCCCCACCGCGGCCTCGACTACGGCTCGCGTGGCTCGCCAGATGTCCGGACCGATTCCATCCCCCTCGATGAAAGGGATGATAGGGTGATCCGGCACGACGGGTTCGCCGGACTGAATTTCGATTTTCTCTCCGTCCGCCGGGATGGAAGCGTGGGTGTAGGCGCTCAATAGACGACTCCAGGGGATGCACTGGGTGATCCGTACCTGAGTGTCAGGTCGGACGTGAGGACTTCAGGCGAAGCCGGGAAAGATATCTCTAGCGTGAGTGAGAAGCCAATCCCGTGCAGACACTTGCATCCTCAGCAGTTTCACCTGATCTTGACAGCCTCAGTTGAGATTGATTCTCAACTAGCTCTTTTTAGCTTTTGCGAATCACTGCACAACTCGCGTCTCGTACACCCAGGAGGGTCGTTGATGAGGATGAGAAATTGGGTCGCGCACTTGATGACCGTCGGAGCCGTCCTCCTCGCCGCTTGCTCCGGCGAAGGGAACGACGAGACCTCATCGAGCGGCTCTGGAGTCGTCAATGTCTACAGCCACAGGCACTATGACACCGACGAGGAGTTGTTTCGACTCTTCACCGAGGCGACCGGGATCGAAGTCAACGTGCAGACAGCTTCGGCCGACGAGCTCATCACCCGCCTGGAGATCGAAGGAGCCGACACGGAGGCCGATGTGATTGTCACCGTCGACGCGGGACGTCTTCAACGTGCTAAGGAGCGGAACCTCCTTCAAAGCGTATCCTCCCCCTTGCTCCTGTCGAACGTCCCGGAGCATCTGAGGGATCCGGACGGCTACTGGTATGGGTTGACGCAACGTGCGCGAATCGTGGTGTACGCCAAAGATCGGGTCTCTCCTGAGGACCTTTCGACATACGAGGACCTCACCGATCCCAAGTGGCGGGGAAGAATCCTGGTCCGTAGCTCGGAAAACATCTACAACCAATCCCTGCTCGCTTCCATGATCGCGGTCCACGGTGACGAGGCCGCCGAGCGTTGGGCAGAAGGGGTAGTCCGGAACATGGCCCGGCCGCCCCAAGGCGCCGACCGGGACCAAGTCCGGGACATCGCCGCCGGGGTAGGCGACGTGGCGATCGTCAACACGTACTACCTCGGGATCTTGTTCAACGGAGACGACGAAGCCGACCGCGCGCTTGCCGGGAAAGTCGGCGTCTTCTTTCCGAACCAGGACGACCGGGGCGCCCACGTGAACGTCAGCGGAGCCGGTGTTACGGCCCATTCACCCAACCCCGAAAACGCGCGTCGTTTGTTGGAGTTCTTGACAGACACTAGGGCGCAAACGGGCTACGCGGAAGCCAGCTACGAGTACCCGGTGAAGGCAGATATCGCCTGGGCTGAGACGCTCACCGAGTGGGGGGATTTCCGGCAGGATACGCTGAACCTTTCCGTTCTCGGAGAGTTGAATGCGCGTGCGGTCATGATCTTCGATCGCGCCGGGTGGCGGTAGCCTGACCCGCGTCGGGACATGAAAGACCTTGAGGCCCGGAGCGCCTGGAACGCACTCCGGGCTTTTCGACGTCGATCCGGAAGTGAGTTCCGAGGGGGACTGACACCGTGGAGCGTAGCGGCGCTGGGCCTGGTCTCTCTCACGGCCATTCCCGTGGTCATCGTCACTCTGGGATCCGTGGGTCGGCGGAGCGAAATGTGGGCCCACCTAGCGAGCACGGTACTGACGGTATACGTGACCAACTCGGCCGTCCTCATGCTGGGAGTGGGCGTGTTGGCCCTTCTCCTCGGTCTCGCACCGGCCTGGCTCGTGGCCATGCACGACTTCCCCGGGCGTAAGACGTTCGAGTGGAGTCTGGTCCTTCCCTTGGCGATCCCCACCTACATCATCGCCTATGCGTACGCCGGGTTTCTCGAATACGACAACATGCTCCCGCGCGCACTCAGTGCCGCATGGCCCGGTATGGAGGCGTGGCGACTCCGCTCAGCCGTCATGTCTCTGAAAGGAGCGGTCGTCATGATGGCGTTGGTCCTCTATCCCTACGTGTACGTAATCGCGAGAGCATCGTTCTTGCGGCAGTCCGGCGCGGTGCTCGAGACCGCTCGCGCGCTTGGGCGGGGACCCTGGGACACCTTCGTCAGAGTGGCGTTGCCGATGTCCCGACCCGCCGTTGTTGGCGGCTTGACGCTGGTCCTCATGGAGGTCCTCAACGAGTACGGTGCGGTCAGGTATTTCGGCGTGCCGACGTTCACGACCGGGATTTTTCGCGCCTGGTTTCCTCTGAACGATCCGGTCGCGGCGATGCGTCTCTCAGGCATCCTACTACTCTTCGTTTTTACTCTGATCGTCCTCGAGCGACTGCAACGTGGGCGAGCTCGGTTCCACGACAAAGCAAGAGGGTATCGACAGGCCGAAAGACGAGCTCTCGAAGGCTTCCGAGGTTGGCTCGCTACCGGAGCCTGCCTGATACCGGTGGCGTTAGGGTTCCTCATTCCGGTCGCTCAACTGATGGTGTGGGCCACCTACGCCGGGTGGGACGCCTTGGACGCCCGCTTCGTCAGGCTCACGCTCAACAGCTTCTCCCTGGCGCTCTCCGCGGCCTTCATCGCGGTGTCGGCGGCACTTCTGATAGGATACGCGGCACGGCTCAGTCCTACTCCATTGCTCCGCCTCGCCACCAAGGTTGCCGTTCTGGGCTATTCGATTCCTGGAGCGGTCATCGCCGTCGGAGTCTTTGTCCCGTTCGTTTGGTTGGATCGACGGGTGAACGCGTTCATGACGGCTGCATTTGACACCCCTACGGGCCTTTTGCTGAGCGGAACGCTCGTGGCCCTCGTCTTCGCCTATGTGGTACGCTTTCTCGCAGTGGCCTTGAACCCGTTGGAGTCCGGTTTCAAGCGGCTCTGTGGAAATCTCGACGAGACGTCGAGGTCACTTGGAGTCCCCCCGCTGAAGACCCTATGGAAGGTGGATCTGCCGTTACTCAAGGGCACGCTCATCAGCGCGGCGCTCCTGGTTTTCGTCGACGTTCTCAAGGAACTGCCACTCACACTGATTCTCCGCCCCTTCAACTTCGATACGTTGGCGACTCGGGCGTTTCAGCTCGCCACGGACGAACAGTTGACCCAATCCGCGATACCCGCGCTCATCATCATCGCCGTCGGGCTGGTGCCCGTGATCGTCTTGAACAGACTGATCGGGAGAGTCGGCGAGGAATCCTAGGGCTGACCCGCTTGCCCCTCCAAGTTCTGTGGCATATGTTCGATCTTCGGTTTTTATTCGGTATTCATTCCGGCTCACCCAGCCATGTTGAAGCCCCGTTCAGAAGTATATGGTGATCCCACCCACCCCACCGTTCGGGGGTGGGAGTCCACGGGCGCCACCGCGCGGCGGCATGGAAGTCGTCAGGCACTGTGTGCCTGGCTGCCCACATTCGAGCTTCGACTGGAGCTGGTCCGAACGCCGGAGTTGGACAGCACCTCCGTAGCCCTTCTTTCCCCCGGTGAGGGTACACGCAGAACCACCTGGCAGGTCTCCGAACGGGCTTCAATCGCCGGTGTACGGCCAGGGCAACTCATCTCCCAGGCCATCGCCCTGTGCCCTTCCCTCACTCTTTTAGAGCCCGATCCAGCTCACTACGACGCTACGCAGGAAGAGCTTCTGGAAACCCTGTCGAGCCTGAGCCCCATTGTAGAGCCGGCCGGCCGCGGGCGGATCTTCGTTGGCATGGACGGGCTCGGCCGGCTGTACGGCTCACAACCACGCCAAGTGGAGAGAGTCCTGCGCGCACTCCTGGATATCCTTCCTCGTCCATTGGTGGCCGCCACAAGAATCGGATGGGCTCCTGGAAAGTTCGGAGCCTGGATGGCCGCGGTCGAAGCAGGTCCAGGTCGACCCGTGATCGTTCCAGACAAAGGACTGTCGGCATTTCTGAGTCCGTGTCCCGTCTCCGCACTCCCGGTGGAGGCGGTCGTGGCCGAGCGACTCGAGCGCCTCGGTATCAAGACGCTGGGTGACCTCGTTCGTCTTCCGGCCCCCGCCCTGATCAGACAGTTCGGCCCGGACGGACAGAGGGCTCGGGCGTGGGCCACGGGTGAAAGAATCGATCCCGTCCAGCCGTATTATCGTCCTCAACCCATCCGCTCTTCCCTGGAATTTTACACCCCTATCGGCCAACTGAACACGCTTCACGGAGCCCTCGACCGACTCCTGGAACGGGTACTGGCTCGATCG
>CAUZAE010000005.1:0-38367 GCA_963577685.1 Gemmatimonadales bacterium UBA6960
CTCGCCAAGGCCGGCGTGGCCACTGGGGAACTGGAGTGGCGATCGGCGAAGTTGGCCGAGGATGGCCGCACGCCCATCGTGGCCGCTCGGGACGGCCAGCCGCTCGGTATCCTCGGGATCTCCGATCCAGTGAAGGAAGATTCACGGGCGGCCATTCGGAGACTCCAGGCTCTGGGAAAGCGTGTGGTCATCCTCACGGGCGACCACGAAGCGACGGCACGGGCGGCCGCGCGTGAGGTGGGAGTGGAAACGGTCTTGGCGCGCGTATTACCTGACCAGAAAGCGCGGCACATCGAGGAACTCCAAGCTCAGGGTGCCCGTGTAGCCATGGTAGGCGACGGTATAAACGACGCCCCTGCCCTGGCCCAAGCGGACGTGGGGATCGCGATCGGCACCGGCACGGACGTGGCGATGGAGACTGGCGATGTGACGCTCATGAGCGGGTCGCTGACAGGCGTGGTCGATCTGATGGAGATCTCCGAGGCGACCTTCGTAAATATCCGCCAGAACCTCGTCGGAGCGTTCATGTACAACGTGCTCGGGATTCCGGTGGCTGCGGGCGTCCTGTACCCCTTTTTCGGTATTCTCTTGTCCCCGGTCATCGCGGGCGCTGCCATGGCCTTCAGTTCCGTGACGGTAGTGACGAACGCGAACCGTCTCAGGGCTTTTACTCCGAAAGGCGTGGGGGCGTGACGCCCCAGGCTGGGCACTTCCCGTGGACGTGATCCTGGTGAACGTGGGAGCGGTGCTGGTGATCGGGTGGATCGTTTGGTACTTCTGGGGGCGGTAGCCCACTAGTGTGCTGTCCCGGAAATACGGTGACGCACCGAGGGGGCCGAAGCGGGACAGCACATTAAGCCTTCCGCAGCACCGCCTCCCAAGCGTCGAGCATTCCCTCGAAGGAAAAGCGGTCGAGGTAACGTCGTTCGGCGGCCCAACCCATCTCTTCCCTGACCGCCTTGTCGTACAGGATCGAGTTCAAAGCTGACGCGATCTGTGGGGGCGTGAAACCAGTGATCAACCCGGGAGCGCTGCCGTCTGGCGTCGGCTCTAGGCCTTCCTTCGCCCCTGAGACGTCCGTGGAGACCACCGGAACGCGTCGAGATAGGGCCTCGAGCATGACCCCGGACATCCCTTCGCGGTCGGATGTGATCACAAGGAGGTCGATGGCGTCTATTACAGTTGCGATGTCTCGTTGGTAGCCGAGAAAGTGGACTCGGTTCCTCAGCCCGAGGTCTTGTGCGTGCAGCCCGAGGGCTCCACGCAGGGGGCCTTCCCCGGCCACCACCAGGTGAACGTTGTCTCGTAGGAAGACCATGGCTTCGAGCAGTCGATCGAAGCGCTTCTGGGGAACGAGGCGTCCCACGCTACCGAGTAGGCTTACGTCGTATGGAAGGCAGAGGGCCCGTCGCGCCTCCTCGGACGGAACGCGTCGGCTGAGGGGAGGCAGTCCCTTGTAAATCGTCGTGAAGCGACTCTCGAGTTCGGGTAGGGACTCGACGTAAGATTGGCGCATCGTGTCGGCGACGAAGACGACGTTGTCGACCCACCGTCGCAGTACCATCCGGTACTTGGGGCTCCGAGGCGTGTCACTCGAGAGTCCGATCCGCGCCACGACGTTCGGAACCCTCGCGATCCTCGCGCCCAGCGCCGCCAACCAGAGCTTCCGGTAGGTTCCTACCACGAACGCGTCCGGTCTCTCGCGTTTGAGAACCCTGGCCAGGGCGAGAGCGTTATGGAGAGCCACGTCACCCCCCAACCGCAGCATGCGCGTCCCGACGCCTCTGCTCGCCGCTCCCTCTGCGACCAAGGTCCGGTTGCAAAGCAGGGTGACGTCATGACCCCGCTTGGTCAGACCGGCAAGGAGATCGGCCAGAGCGATCTCGGCTCCGCCCCACTCGGGAGCTCCGTTGTGGGCGATGATCCGCAGAGGAGCTTCCATCGACCGGCTCAGCCCGCCGCTGGCCGAGGCGAATGTATGGTTCGGTCCACCGGTACGTCTCTCCTTCATCGATTCAGTTGATCGGGTTCGGGCGGGCGGATATCCTTGTGACCATATCCTGAGACTTGCTCGCCCAGGACGTGCCCGAGCCCTGAACACCCACTTGATGCCACAGGCTGACGATACTCCACTGATGCGTCAGTGGCGAGAGGTCAAGTCCCGGAACCAGGATTCTCTCGTCTTTTTCCGCGTGGGAGATTTTTATGAACTCTTCTTCGGGGATGCCGAGAAGGGATCGCGTCTACTCGGGCTGACACTCACGTCCCGAAACAACGGGGCCGCGGCCCGAGTTCCTCTTGCCGGCGTCCCGGCCAAAGCCCTCGACGACTATCTGGCCCGTCTGATCTCTCTGGGCCAGAGGGTTGCGATCTGCGACCAGGTCGAGGATCCCGCCGAGGCAAAGGGCATCGTCCGGCGCGAGGTCACCGAGACGGTCACACCCGGGACGGTCCTCCACGACTCTCTCCTGAGCGCCGAGAGGAACAACTTCGTGGTCGCACTCACCGAGCCCACCGACGAACGTGTGGGGCTCGCCACTCTCGATCTCTCTACGGGTGAGCTCTTCGTGCAGGACGTGCCCGTAGCGGAGCTGGCAGCGGAGATAGGCCGCCGAGATCCGACCGAAATCCTACTTCCGAGGTCACTGGATAGCGGTGGGGATGACGGCGGCGGGGACGGCGGTGGGGGACCCGACTCCACCGCGTTCGGTGCGGTGCTCTCCGGACGGCTGCGCACGTTCCGGGACGATTGGGTCTTCGACTACGAGGCCGCCGCCGACGAACTGAAACGCCGGTATGCAATCCAGAGTCTCGAGGCGTTCGGCTTCCAGACAAAAGACCGACTACTGGTGCGCGCTACCGGTGCGCTCCTCGCATACGTGGCCGAGATCCGCCCGAATGGCGTGAGCCACATACGGACCCCGGACATCCTTCGTCCGGGAAGCGCCATGCTCCTCGACGAGATGACCCGGCGAAACCTGGAACTGGTGGAGCCACTCAGAACAGGCGAGGAGGGGGGTACGCTGATCTCGGTTCTGGACGAGTCCGTGACCGCGATGGGTGCGAGGACGCTCAGGCATTGGATCCTTCACCCGTTGGTGACAGCCGAGAAGATTTGGCGAAGGCAGGAGGCGGTCGCGGAGCTCTTCGACGATCTCGATTTGCGCTCCCAACTGCGAACCGCGTTGGGTCGCATGAGTGACCTGGAACGCATGGCCGGCAAAGTGGGGGCGGGCCGGGTGTCACCGCGCGAACTTCTCGGCCTGGGACGCTCGCTCGCCGAGTTGCCATCGATCCAGAGGGTTGGGGCGGGGGCGTCGAGTGTGATGCTTCGCTCACTCGTGGATGAATTGGACCTCTTGGAGGACGTCCGAGAGTTGATCGAGGTGTCCATCTCGCCGGATGCACCGCCGACGCTCCAGGACGGCGGCGTCATCTGCGGGGGCTACTCGGTCGAGTTGGATGAGATACGCGCGACCCTGGATGGCGCACGTGACTTCATCGCGAGCCTCCAGGTGCGTGAGCGGGAGCGTACCGCCATCCCATCGCTCAAGGTCGGCTTCAACAAGGTGTTCGGGTACTACCTCGAGGTGACGAAGGCGAATCTCGGGAAGGTCCCCGAGGACTTCGTGCGCAAACAGACGTTGACCAACGCGGAGCGCTACTTCACGCCCGAGCTCAAGGAGTGGGAAGAGAAGGTCTTCGCCGCCGAGGACCGGATCGAGAAGCTGGAGGGGGATATCTTCCGCGAGATCAGGGGCCGCGTGGGGATGGAGGTGGCGCGCATCCAGGAGGCCGGGGCGAGGGCTGCTCGGCTCGACGCGCTGACTACCCTTGCCCACGTTGCCGTGCGAAGGCGCTACGTCAGGCCCGAGGTCCATACGGGGTACGAAGTGGAGATCGCTGCCGGGCGCCATCCAGTTGTGGAGACGATGATGCCGACTGAGTCGTTCATCCCGAACGACCTCGGTCTCGACGAGGACGGCCGCATCGTGGTGCTCACGGGGCCTAATATGGCGGGTAAGTCTACGGTGCTCCGCCAGGTCGGGCTGATCCACCTGATGGCACAGATCGGGTCCTTCGTGCCTGCCGACCGAGCGCGGCTTGCGGTGTGTGACCGGATCTTCACCCGAGTGGGCGCCTCCGACAATCTGGCGCGCGGCCAATCGACTTTTATGGTCGAGATGAACGAGACCGCTTCGATCATCCACGGCGCGACCGACAGGAGCCTCGTGCTCCTCGACGAGATCGGGCGTGGCACGTCCACGTACGACGGCGTGTCCATCGCGTGGGCCGTCACGGAGCACCTACACGAGGTGGTGGGTGCCAAGACGATCTTCGCCACGCACTACCATGAGCTGACCCAACTCGGCGATCTGCTTCCTGGAGTGAAGAACATGAACGTCGCCGTGCGGGAGGTCGGAGAGGAGATCGTCTTTCTGCGAAGACTCGAGGAGGGTGGGGCGGACCGATCTTATGGAATCCAGGTGGCTCGTCTGGCGGGCCTGCCGGACCAAATCATCGCTCGGGCGAGGGAACTTCTGACCGAGTTGGAGGGAACACACACGGGTGGGGGTGAAGGCCTGGGCCGGTTCGGAGAACATCGACCGGCCTCTGAGCCTCCACCCGACCAGCTTTCGTTTTTCGCGGGGGCAGATCCGCCGATCCTCAAGAGGCTCCGGGCCATAGATCCAGAGACGCTGACGCCGAAGGAGGCCTTGGACTTGATGTTCGAGCTTCGTGAGGAGATTCGATCGGGAAAAGACGGTTGAGGGGTCTGACCCTCGGCGCGTTCTTCGCCGCCGGATTGGCCGGGTGTTCCGGTGACCAGCCGATCGACAGTCCCTCACCCCTAAGCGCGTCGGTTCCGATCGAATATCCGCTCGAGCTGTGGGACCAGGGAATCGAGGGGAGCTCGCTCCTCAAGGTGCGCGTGACCGACCTTGGCGGGGTAGACAGCGTGATCGTGATGGAATCCAGCGGTCACGCCGCATTCGACTCGTCGGCCGTGCGCGGTGCCAGGACGCTCAGGTTCAGTCCTGCTCGACAAGGGGACAAGCGTATCACCGTGTGGGCCCACGTCCCGGTACACTTTTCGAAGAGGCCTCGTCCTTGAGCAACAACCCTCTCCCGTACGACAACATCACCGAGGTCGTAGGCTTCACTCCGCTGATTCGCCTGAACAGTGTGAACGCGGGAGCTCCCGGCACCATCTACGTGAAGTGTGAGTTCCTGAGCCCGGGAGGGTCCGTAAAGGACCGCATCGGGCTGGCCATGGTGGAGGCCGCCGAGCGCGAAGGACGACTCAAGCCGGGTGGCGTCATCGTGGAGGCGACGAGCGGGAACACCGGCATGGCGCTAGCGATGGTGGCCGCTATCCGGGGGTACCGATGCATCTTCACGATGCCCGACAAAATGAGCCAGGAGAAGGTGAAGCTTTTGCGATCTTTCGGCGCCGAAGTGGTCATCGTGCCCACCGCTGTACCGCCGGATCACCCGGAGCACTACACGATGAAGGCTCAGAGCATCGCGCGTGAGACTCCGGGTGCCATTCTAGCCGATCAGTTCTACAACCCGGCGAACGCCCAGGCGCACTACGATACCACTGGCCCCGAGATCTGGGAGCAGACCGAGGGCAAGGTTACACACTTCTTCGCTGGCTCGGGCACGGGGGGGACGATCACCGGCGTGGGTCGCTACCTCAAGGAGCAGAACCCAGACGTTCAGATCGTGGGTGTAGACCCGGCAGGCTCAGTCCTGAAGTCCTTCTTTGATACCGGAGAGATGATTCAGGGCGAGCCGTATAAGGTCGAAGGCCTGGGAAGCGACAAGATCCCGGGTGCGCTGGACATGTCGGTGACGGATCGATGGGTCACCGTTACGGATGCGCAGTCGTTCGGGATGACCCGGCGGCTGGCACGAGAGGAAGGGCTCTTCGGCGGAGGCTCTTCGGGACTTCTCGTGCACGCTGCCGTGGAGGCAGCGAAGGAGTTCGACGACAGCGAGGCCGTGTTCGTGACGCTTCTGCCGGACTGGGGTGAGCGCTACCTGACCAAGATCTATGACGACGACTGGATGCGGGAGAACGGCTTCCTCAAGCGCGCTCACCCCAGCGTCCACGATATGGTCTCCAGTAAGGATGTGGAGCTCTCGGAGTTGATCAGCGTCCAACCGTCGACACCCGTCCGTGTCGCACTTTCGACCCTCAGCTCACACAACGTGTCTCAGTTGCCGGTGATTCTGGACGGCGAAAGCATGGGCTCGATCACCGAGTCCGAGCTCATGGCCTCGGTGATCGAGGACCCCGAGCTGCTCGACCGTCCGGTCGAGGCGATCATGGACGCCTCGTTCCCGATCGTCGACAGCCACATTGACGCCGAGAGCGCCGCGGGCCTGCTCACCCGCAAGAATCCGGCGGTGCTCGTCCGGGAGGGGGGAGAACTTCAGGGGATCCTCACTCGATACGATGTCGTCCGAAACCTGACCGGGACGGCGAGTTGAGCGGTCCATGAGGGTTGTGGTCCTCCTCGGGGGAGTGTCTGAGGAGCGGGATGTGTCCCTCGCGTCCGGTTGCCAGGTGGCCGATGCGCTGAGGCAGTCGGGACACGACGTGATCACCTTCGACCCTGCGGATGGGACGCTCACTCGGGCCGACGAAGCCGAGATTCTCACGATGGGGGTTCGCAGCCTTCCGCCTGCGGAGATCGGCGACGCGGGTGCTTCGGGAACCGCCATCTCGACGCGGGAGGAGATCCTCGACGCCGACGTCGTCTTCCCCGCGCTCCACGGCGGCATGGGCGAGGACGGAACGCTCCAGGCCCTCCTCGACCTCGGCGGCATCACTTATGCCGGGAGCGGCATGCTCGGATGTGCCCTCTCGATGGACAAGGACGTCACCAAGCGGATCCTTCGAAACGCGGGGATCCCGACGCCGGACTGGCTGGTGAACCCCACGGCCGAAGAGGCGATCGAGAGGCTCGGTCTGCCGCTGATAGCGAAGCCGGTTGCCGGCGGATCGTCGGTCCGGCTGTACCTGCTCCACGACCCTGAGGGAGTAGAGGAGACTATCGCGGCGGAGGCCTCGGCCGGCGATCGGGCCCACAGACCGGGCGGTCACGCTTCGGACATGATGTACGAGGCCTACGTGGCAGGTCGCGAATTCACGGTGGGCATCCTGGGGGGGGAGGCTCTCCCGGTGGGCGAGATCGTATCGGCGCACGAGCTATTCGATTACGAGTGCAAATACCAGACGGGCATGGCCGAGGAGGTCTTTCCGGCCGACATCCCCGAGGGGCTCGCCCGGACGCTCCGCGAGCGAGCGCTCGAGGTTCACCGCTTGCTCCGCCTGCGGGATTTCTCCAGGGTCGACTTCATGGTGGACGACGCGGGCGAGGCTTGGTGTCTGGAGGCGAACGCCTTGCCGGGGATGACCGGGAACAGCCTGGTCCCCAAGGCTGCGGAGGCGGCCGGCATTTCCCTTCCGGATCTCTGTGACCGCATCGTACGGATGGCGGAGGAACGTGTTTCCCTAACCGGACTGCGGTTGTTACCGTAGAGAGTACGAGAGTACAGCTACGGTCGACCGCAGGAACCTGCTCCGAAGGAACGGGGTTTGAAGTTATGACTTCAGATCCGGCTCTAGTTTCTTGTTTCGTTGTGTTCCAGGGGGAGAGACGCCCTTGAGCGGCACCGGGTATCGCGGTTTCGGTCAGATAAACCTCAGCTATAGCATGACCCCATGGGTCAAGCGGCTGCTAATCGCCAATACCGTGGTGTTTGCCCTCACCTGGGTCATCGGTTCACAGTTCGTCTTCGAATGGTTCTCCTTCCAGCCCACCAAGGTCCTCGTCCGGCCATGGGGCGCGTTCACGTACATGTTCCTCCACGGGGACTTTTGGCACGTCTTCATGAACATGTTGGTCCTCTTCTTCTTCGGGCCTCCCCTGGAGTCGAAGTGGGGATCTCAGGAGTTCATTCGTTACTATCTGGTGTGTGGCCTCGGGGGTGTGGCGCTCAGCTTCTTCTTCGTCTCGTACACGATCATCGGTGCATCGGCTGCCGTGTACGGCGTCATGTTGGCCTTCGCGATGGCGTGGCCGGAAGCCCCCATCTACGTGTGGGGCATATTCCCGGTGAAGGCAAAATGGCTGGTTGCGTTCCTCTTCTTGGTGACGTTTACGAATGCTTTCGGAGGCGCCGGTGGTGGCGTGGCTCACTTCGCACACCTGGGCGGCTTCGTGGCCGGGTTCCTGTATCTCAAGACCGACTGGCGAGCTACGCGCGCGGTACAGAGCTTCGGTAAGGCGGCGCGCAGCAGGCGCTTCGCGATCGTTCCACGGGAACGAGCCGAGGACGCGACCGGAGACCAGAGCGGGAAGAGGGCGGCGGAGGCCGGAGAGAACAGCATGCTGGATGCCGTGGACCAGGTGCTGGACAAGATATCGGCCGAGGGAATGAGCTCTCTCACAGAGGCCGAAAAGCGACTTCTCGACGAAGTGTCGAAGAAGCACCGCACCAACTGACGGTCGACGGGTTCCAGGCTCGGAAATCTCTTGACCCTTATCGGTACCCCGCCTACAATCACCGTCCCCTCGAAACTGCGGGATTAGACACGCACGTAGGAGACACAACATGGCGTCCGCTAAAGAATACACCACCGACAAGATCCGGAATGTCGTCGTTCTGGGCCATGGCGGAGCCGGGAAAACGACCCTTGTCGATGCCCTCTGCTTCACTGCTGGAACGTCAAAACGGAAGGGGAACGTAAGTGAGGGTCACGCGCTGACCATGTACACGGAGGAGGAGGCGAAGCACGGGATCTCGCTCCAGTGTACACCAGCGTTCTGTGAGCACTTGGGAAGCAAGATCAATCTGTTGGACACACCGGGCTTCATGGACTTCGTCGGCGAGACGCTGGCAGCCATCCGGGTGGCCGACTCCGCGGTCATTGTCGTTAGCGCCACCTCGGGAGTCGAGGTGGGCACCGAGACCGTATGGGAACACGCGGAGAGCCGGGGCATCCCCCGGCTTTTTTTCGTCTCTATGATGGACAAGGAGAACGCATCCTTCGAGCGTACCTATCAGGAGATCAAGTCGCGGATGACGGAGAAGGTCGTTCCCGTGGAGATCCCCATCGGCGAAGGCCCCGACTTCCGGGGGATCATCAACCTTTTCAGTGGGCGCGCCCATCTCTACAAGGCCGGAACCCAGACGGGCGAGTACGAGGAAAGCGACATCCCGGAGGATCTCCAGGCGAAGTTCGACGAATGGGAGACCGAGCTGCAGGAAACGCTCGCCACCACCGACGAGCGACTCTTGGAGCGCTATCTGGAGGGCGAGAAAATTACGCGGAAAGAGGCCATCGAGGCCATGGCCCTGGGGGTCGCACGAGGTGAAGTGATTCCGCTCTTTTGTGGCTCGGCGGAACAGTCCTATGGGATGCGGGCGCTCCTCAAGAAGATCGTCGAGCTTTGCCCCAGCCCCGCGGAGGCCGGCGGCGAGGTGGCGCAGCGCGTCGGCATGGATGAGGAGCTGCTTCTATCGGCTTCCGACGACGAGACCTTCGCCGCTCTGATCTACAAGACGGTAGCCGAGCCACACGTGGGGGAGCTGTCGTACTTCCGGGTCGTCAGCGGGTCCGTGAAAAACGGACAGGGGGTGAGGACTGGCGAGCGAGGTGGCACTGAGAAGCTGAACCACCTGTCCGTGCCCCTCGGCAAGGAGCGCGTCGAGGTCGCCAGACTCCACGCGGGGGACTTGGGAGTGGTGGCAAAGCTCAGGAGCGCCCATACCAACGACACGCTGTGCGACGTCTCGCGGCCGGTGGTTCTCGAGAAGATCGACTTTCCGAAGCCCGAGATTGCGGTGGCCATCAGGGGGGAGACCCAGGGTGATGAGGACAAGCTGGGTGAGGTCCTTCCGAAGCTCCATGAAGAGGATCCGACCTTCGTTGCCGAGTTCGACGCGGAGCTTCATCAGACGATTGCTCGAGGGATGGGCGAGTTGCATCTGGCCGTTCAACTAGAGCGCATGAAGCGGAAATACGGGGTCGCCGTAGGGATAGAGCAGCCGAAGATCGGCTACCGGGAGACCATAACGAAGGAGGCCGAGGGACAGGGCCGCCACAAGAAGCAATCGGGGGGCCGGGGGCAGTTCGGCGACTGCCGGATACGTCTGAAACCGCGGGCCGCCGGGGGAGGATACGAATTCGTGAACTCCGTCAAGGGTGGTGTGATCCCGACCAAGTTCGTCCCGTCCGTGAACCGGGGCATCCAGGAGGCAGCCCATCGGGGGATCCTCGCAGGCTTTCCCTGCGTCGACTTCGAGGCGGAGTGCTACGACGGCTCGTATCACGCGGTGGACTCGAGTGACATTGCGTTCAAGCTGGCTGGTTCGACCGCGTTCAAGAATGTCTCGGCGAAGTGTCGGCCCGTGATCCTCGAGCCCATCATCGAGGTGACCGTGACCACGCCCGACGACTATGTGGGCGACATCATGAGCGATATGAACCAGCGGCGTGGTAAGGTGCTTGGGATGGAACCCGTCGCGGGGCGCACCACCGTCAAGGCCTTGGTGCCAGAGGCGGAGCTTTATAAGTATTCGACGTCACTTCGGGCCATCACGCAGGGACGTGCACACCATAGCCGGAGTTTTTCGGGATATGAAGCCGTCCCGGAGCACGAGGTGCCGAAGGTGATTGCGGCGACGAAGGAGGCCGCGCAGGCGTCCTAGTGTCCTGAGTCAGAAGTTCGGCGCAGCACCGAGGGGACCGAAGCGCCGCCCTGGCAAGGCGCGATGACGAGTAATAGCAGGGCTATTGCGAGGAAGAGGAACGCGGCCAGGGTGGATGCAGCGGTTCACGAATGCCGGCGAACTTCTGACTCAGGACACTAACGCCCGCCGGGCACAGACGGACGAAGCAGCGGTACGAAAGGAGGCGGTACGGTGTCTGGACACAGCAAGTGGGCGACGATCAAACGCAAGAAGGCGGCGACCGACGCCAAGCGCGGGAAGATCTTCACCAAGCTGATCCGCGAGATCACGGTCGCGGCCCGGGACGGTGGAGGTGACCCCAGCTTCAACCCCCGTCTTCGCCTCGCTGTGGACAGTGCTAAGGCCGGCAATATGCCCTCGGACAACATCACCCGGGCCATCAAGAAAGGCACCGGCGAGCTAGAGGGCGTCAGCTACGAGGGAATCGCTTACGAGGGCTACGGCCCGGGCGGGATAGCCCTCTACATCGAGACGCTGACCGACAACCAGAACCGGACCGTAGCGGATGTACGCCACATCCTCACCAAGCTCGGTGGCAGTCTGGGCACGACGGGGTCGGTGGGTTGGCAGTTCGACCGCAAGGGTCAGATCTACGTGGACGGTTCCCGCTACACCGAGGATGCGGTTTTCGAGGCCGCGATTGAGGCGGGGGCTGACGATGTCGAGAGCGGGGGTGAGGAGCTCGTCGTGACGACCGCGGCGAGCGCCTTCCACGATGTACAGGAGGGGATGAGGGGCGCGGGCATCGAGTTCGAGCGGGCCGAGCTCTCGTGGATTCCCCAGACCGAAGTGCGCGTCGAGGGGCGAGACGCCGAGAAGCTCGTCAAGCTCCTGGACGCGCTCGATGACATCGACGACGTCCAGCAGGTGTCGTCCAACGCGGACATCGACGAAGAGATTCTCGCCCAGGCCCTGTAGTGGCCGGCCGCGAGCTTGGGGGGGTAGGAAACCAGGTGAGCTCGGAGCTGATTCTTGGAATCGATCCTGGAACGGCGATCACGGGGTACGGCGTTGTCGCGAGAGAGAGCGGTAGCCCCCCTTCGCTGGTGGAGTGTGGTGTGGTGAGGACGTCGTCGGGCGAACCGTTGGCCGTGCGGATCAAGGAGATCTTCGGTGGGGTCAGCGAGCTCATCGACCGTTTTGCGCCCACGGTGCTCGTGGTGGAGGACGTCTTCCAAGGAAAAAATGTGAAGAGCGCCCTTACTTTGGGACATGCCCGCGGCGCCATTCTCTTGGCCGGCGCGCTCCGCGAGATTGTCATTGCCGAGTATACGCCTAGGGAGATCAAGAAAGCCGTGGTGGGAAACGGGAACGCGACCAAGGATCAGGTGGCCTTCATGGTGCAGCAGCAGCTCCGCCTCAAGACAGCTCCTACGCCGGCCGACGCGGCTGACGGCGTGGCCGCCGCGCTATGCTACTGTGTGATGGGAGTGCTGAGGGTTTGAGGCTGAGCCGGGCGCAGGTGATCGTCCGAAGCCCAATGGGGGCTTTCCCGTGATCAGCCGCCTCAAGGGAACGCTGATCTCCCGGGAGCTGGATCACGTCGAGATCGAGACGCCCGGAGGCGTCGTCTACCTAATCCGGATTCCGCTCTCGATCCTGGAACGGATCCCCAAGCCGCCGGCACCGGACTTCGCGATTCGCACGTTGCAAGTGGTGCGGGAGGAATCGCTCACGCTCTACGGTTTCATCGAGTCCTTCGAGCGAGAGCTCTTCATCCGGCTTCTGAGTGCGTCGGGGGTGGGGCCCAAAGTCGCCCTGGCGATGCTCTCCACGTATTCAGCTCGCAGGCTTGCCAGGGCTTTGGCCGAAAAGGACATAGCCGCGCTCACGCAGGTGAGCGGAGTGGGGAAGAAGACCGCCGAGCGCATCATCCTGGAGTTGGCCGACAAGGTCGAGGACTTGGCGATCGGCCCCGAAGGTGAACCGGGCGGTCCACCGGCCGGAGCCCAGGAAGCGGTGGCGGCGCTGGTGACTCTGGGGTATTCGTTCCCGGATGCTGACGCGGCGGTTCGGAACGCTCTGGCCGAAGGCGAGGCCGAGAGCACAGACGAGCTGATCCGCCGCGCGCTTGCGAAGCGGTGATGGCGAGCGTGAAGCGGAGGAACACCCGGGGAAGATGATTAAGCAACGATGAGCAACGATGAGCAACGATGACTGAGCGACGCGAGATCACCACGCCCGAGGTGCTCCAGGAGGACACCGTGGTGGAGCCGTCGCTCCGGCCGCAGCGTCTGGACGAATTTATCGGCCAGGACAAGGTTCGGGAGACGTTGTCAATCGCCATCGAGGCCGCGAGGCAGCGCCGGGAGTCTCTGGACCACCTGCTCTTCCACGGCCCGCCCGGGCTGGGAAAGACCACGCTCGCGTCCCTCATCGCCCGCGAGATGGGGGTGAGCTTCAAGAGCACGTCGGGGCCCGTGCTGGAGAAACCCGCGGATCTGGTGGGCATGCTCACCAACCAGCGCGAGGGGGACGTGCTCTTCATCGACGAGATCCACCGGCTGAGGCCCATCATCGAGGAGTTCCTCTATCCCGCGATGGAGGACTGGCGGGTCGAGATTCGCCTGGGTGATGGACCGAAGGCCCAGGTCATGACCATGGACATCGAGAAGTTCACGCTCGTGGGAGCCACAACCCGCTTCGGGCTGCTCACCGCACCCATGCGGGCCCGCTTCGGCATCATCCAGCGTCTGAATTTCTACCCGCCCGAAGAGCTGGCGGTGATTGTCTCACGCAGCGCTTACGTCCTGGGCGTGGATTGTTCGGAGAAGGGCGCGCAGATCCTTGCCCGCAGGGCCCGGGGGACTCCACGCGTGGCGAACCGTCTGCTCCGCCGGGTTCGGGACTTCGCCGAGGTGAGGGCTGAGGGAGTCGTCACGGAGCAGGTCGCCGAGGATGCCCTGGCCATGCTCGAGGTGGATCAGTACGGGCTGGACGAGATGGACGGACGGGTGCTCAAGACGCTCATCGAGAAGTTCGCGGGCGGTCCGGTGGGGCTCCACACCCTGGCTGTGGCGCTCGGGGAGGATGTGTCGACGCTGGAGGAGGTGTACGAGCCGTTTCTCATTCAGGAGGGGTTCATTCAGCGGACGTCGCGTGGACGCGTGGCGACGGCGAGGGCGTATGAGCGGTTCGGGTATCAGGCGCCGCAGGAGGGCGAGTTGGGGGGGCAGTCGAGTCTGTTCGAATGAGGGGGGTTGTGGGATGTGGGTAGTCGGGCGCCTCCGTGTATCTTTGAGACGTGATGAAGGCGCGTGACTGAGAAGTCAGGCGAGCGGGTGAGGGACGGCGCCCGCGTCTCAGACTACGAGTACGACCTCCCCGACGGCCGTATTGCCCGGTACCCTGCTGAGCGTCGGGACCAGAGCCGGTTGCTCGTGGCGCCGCGGGATGGCGCCCCGTTCGAGCACAGGGTGTTTTCCGATCTGGCCGATCTGCTGAACCCTGGCGACGTTCTGGTCGTGAACGAGAGTCGGGTGAGGCCTGCGCGTCTGCTCGGGCGTAAGCCCACGGGGGCGCCTTCCGAGATCCTGTTGCTGCGGCCATGGGTCGGAGGCGGTGCCGCGTCGGGACGGGCGTCGATTGGTGGCCGGAAGTCGGACGCGGAGACCCTCTGGGAGGCCCTGGTGCGCCCCGGGGGAAAGCTCAAGCCAGGGCGGGTAGTCAACATTGCGCCGGGGTTCGACGTCCAGATCGTGGACGGAGTGCCAGGGGGCGGGCGGGTCGTACGGCTGGTGGTCGAGGGATCGGTTCGGGAGGCCCTGGAGACCCATGGCCACATGCCACTGCCCCCCTATCTGGACCGCGAGGACGAGCCGCTCGACCGCGAGCGCTACCAGACCGTGTACGCCCGAGTGCCGGGGTCAGTCGCCGCGCCCACCGCCGGGTTACACTTCACCCCCAAGTTGCTGGACAAAATCGAGGCGAGGGGCGTGCAGCGGGTGGCGGTCACGCTGGACGTGGGTGTGGGGACCTTTCGGCCCGTCGAAGAAGACGATCCGGCCGACCACGATATGCACAGCGAGTCGTACTTCGTACCGGCCGGGGCCGCGGATGCGATCAACGGCGCCCGGGGGGAGGGGCGCCGCATCTGGGCGGTGGGCACGACCGTCGTGCGCACGCTCGAGAGCGCGGCCCGCGACGGGGTGGTGGAGGCGGGGGGTGGGGCGACGGACCTGTTCGTGCGGCCGGGCTTCGCGTTTCAGGTGGTGGACGGCCTCGTCACGAACTTCCACCTGCCACGTTCGACGCTCCTGATGCTAGTCGCCGCGTTCGCCGGCTACCAACGCACGATGGAGGCTTATGGGGCGGCGGTCCAGGAGGGGTACCGGTTCTACTCGTACGGGGATGCGATGGTGGTGGGGTGAGGAATAGGGTCGCTCTCACTCCACCAGAACCACCTACGTTTGGCCTGCAGCCAAGACCTTCTCGATTTCCCTGGCGGCGGGTCGGTCCGGGGGGCCGGGCTCATCGACTTCGCTCTTGCTCGCGATCGTAACGCGTAGTGCCTTGAGGCCTGAGATGCCCGGGAGATCCTCCAGCTCCAGCTCGTCCATCCCCGGGTCGAAGTAGCCCTTGGTCTGCAGGAAGTCGACGTATCGCTTGTACTCGGCGGCCTCGCTGGCCGTGGAATACACGATGGCGAGCTGGCCCGGCTGAGTGACGTGCTCCCTCGTCCCACGGACGCGGGCTTTGTCGATCCTCTTCTTCACGATCTCGTATCGAATGTCGTAGGCCCCGTCTACGTCGAATCGTTTCTCGTCGACGCGGAACCGGATCGAGAGCGGCTGATGCTGAACAAGAATCAGGTGGGTCGCCTGGAGGGGCACGGACACTTCGGCTTTGACGCGGGCGAGCTCCCACTCGATGCGGCAGGTCGTCATCAGCTGCCAGATCCTGAGATTGCGTAGGTAGAGCTCATCGAAGAGCCCGTCCTCGTGCAACTCCGCGCCGACGTAGATACTGTGGTCGACCCCGTCGGTCCTGAACTTCTCGAAGAAATGGGGGAACATGACCTGAGCCCGCTTCTCCTCCTCGTCCAGCGTCATCGAGATGCTGTCGTTTATTGCCGCCACACTCTGCTCGAGAAGGAATTCGTAGGCCCACATGAGCTTCCCGAAGAGCATCTGATCAGTCGGGATGTTCACGCTCTCCATCATGCGCTCCGCGTCGCTCAACCCGAGACTCCGCCAGGCAGGCGTCTCGTAGAAGGGGAGCATCGTGAAGGGCTCGACCGCCATCGCGTGGTAGTCGTCACGTCGGCCCGCGGGCACCATGGCCGCCATCATGAGGTCGATGAGTTCCCGGTGCGTCGTGAGCACCGAGCGGTCGTCGATGATCCCCCTGAGCTCCGGAGCCCCTTCGAGCTTCTCGACGATGGTCCGGGCCAGGGACGAATGCAAGGAAGCCGGATCCCCATCCTGGCTCTCTCAGAAATCGATGAGGCGTGCCAGGCTCAGGCGCGTTCCGAACGGAAATCCATCTATCAGTGAGGGCGTAGCCATGATCAACCCATGTCATCGGGGGACCCACGCAGGTGTTACCGCGATGACCCAATACACCAGGGGTGCCGGAGGGTCCCGAACGCCGACCGATCCGGCGGGGCCGGTATCGCCCGGGCCGTCTACGCCGTGGGAGGCCCTACAGATTGAGCCAGTAGTTGACCTTGATGAGGAAGATGTTGTCGGGTTGGACGCTGAACAGGTCGCTGGTATCGGTACGGAAGTCGAAGGTGCCGATGTCCTGGGCGCCCGCGATATCGTAGTCGGAGCCGACTATCCTGTGCGAGCGGCTCTGCTGCCAGACCAGGAAGAGCGTCGAGCCCGGACTCCATTCCCAGCGCAGGACCGCGTTACCGAGCAGGCTCCGGAAGTTGAAGTCCCGATCACCCACGGTGAAGGGAGCCGCGGCTCCTGCTGCGTCCGGGTCAATCAGGTAGTCGCCGTCGTTCTGGCGCACGTTCGTACCGATAGCCGTCCCGTATTCACTGAAGGAGTAGGTCCCGGGTGCGTCGAACTCCATCAGGTTACCGAAGTCACCATTGGAGATGAACGGCTGTGCGAAGACTTCCAGCGTGAGCGTCGGCGTGAAGGTGACGTTCACGCGCGTCTCCATGGAAACCGTCGTCTGGTCGATCGGGGCGAAGATGTACCGGCGGCCGAAGGTTTCTGTGGCGAGCGCATCACCTACCGACGAAACGTACTGGGCGGCGGAGAAGCTCTTGGTGACAGAGGGGCCGAGGCGAAGCTCGATCTTTTCCCCCGACTTGTAGGTGAAGCTCAACCCTCCGGTGTGCTTCCATGATCCGTCGTCCTTGGACTCCCACGAATAACGTCCCCAAACGCTCAGCGGCTTACGGAAGTCGGAGTTCATGTTGATGTTGGCCGAATACCGACCGGGGCTGCGGGCCAAGGGTCCGCCTCTGGTGAGGCGGTCGTCGTAGCTGGCGAAGTCGCGTGCGGCGCGAATCGATCCACCCCAATAGTTGAGCCACTGAAACCTGAAGTTCCCGTTGAAGTTCGAAGAGATCAGGTCACCGTTCGAATTCCACTTGAAGTCGGGGCTTCCCCACAGGCGCCAGTTTCGGAAGACGTTGCCGGGGCGCGGCCGGTTGAACGAGAGATCGGTATCGATGACGTACCGGTCGGTCTCGGTCTGGAAACCCATGTCGTTCACTTCGTAGCCCGGGCTCAGCGCGGCCATGGCCAGCTTGCCCTGGACGGACCCGGACTGTCTGCTCAGGTCCGCCATTGCGTAGTAGCCACCCATCGACGTCGCGTTCGAGTCGACTTGCACGTGATCTGCGTCGGGGCGCTGAAAGTACCGGGCCGACGACCGCTGCGTCCTGATCATCGCCTCGGGGTCACCCTCGACATAGCTCGAGGCGAACGCGCCGTTGATCCGCCAGCCCCGGTTCGCCCACTCGTGCATCAGGTCCATGCCCGCAACGTATGCGGACGTACGGAGTCTCGAGGCCAGCTCGGCGTCGTTGATGTCGCGGTTCACCGACGTGGCCATCATGCCGATGCGGGTCTGCCCCGCCCGAAGGTCCCTTCGCACGCGGCCAACCAGGTAGTTGGTCGGTGGCTCCATGACCGACGTCCCCGGGGCACTCAAATCGTCCACATAGGGCGCGTACTCTCTGCCAGTGAAGGCCTCCAGGAGCCCTATCGACCAGTTGCCACGTACCTTCCCCGTGATCTTGGTCGCCCCGAGGATCGTCGTGGCAGTGGGCGCGTCCGAGAACACCGCGCTCGACGAGACCTGGCCCTGTGGGCGGCGGCCGATTCTCCGCGAATACATCACCTGCGGTGCCCGGCCGGTGCTGCCACCTGGCCCCCCGCTCCCGAACCGGAAGATCTCGGCACCCTCGACGAAGAACGGGCGGCGCTCGTCGAAGCGCGTCTCGAAGGCCGTGAGGTTGATCACCGCCGGGTCTACTTCGACTTGCCCGAAGTCGGGGTTCACGGCGGCATCGAGCGTCAGGTTCGAGCCGAGCCGGTACTTGAGGTCCAGGCCGGCACGCCCGAAGTAGTCGGACCCCGATCGGTATGGGTTACCGAACGCGACCTGTGAGCTAGGCGCTTGATCCACGTACTCGGCGCTCATCCCTACGTAGGGCAGCAGTTCCAGCTTGCGCCCACCGCCCACACCTCGGATGCCCGTGAGGTGTCCGTAACGCGCGACCCCCGTGGCCTCGAGTTTTGGCGTGAACGAGAAGACGGCCCGCTCCTGCTTTCGGTTGATCGTCCGCTCGATCTGGATTCCCCAGTGTTGGTCGTCCTCAGGACTAAAGCGGAGCTGACTGAACGGGATCCGCATTTCGACGAACCAGCCTTCGTCCGTGACTGTGGTGGCCACGTCCCAGACTGGGTCCCACGAACTGCCGCCCCCGCCCCGTCCAAATCCGCCGCCACCGCCGAACCCACGACCCGACATGACCTGGTCCCGCTTCATGCCGGAAGGGTTTGTGGCGAAGCGGTATGCCGTCTGGTGGTCGTGGTAGCTATCGATCACGACAATGAAGAAGTCCGAGTCGGGTACCATGGCGTCACGGCGTGCCAGACGGGTCGTGACCGGGGCTGAATCGTACAGTCTGCCGCCGACGTAGAGGGCGTCGTCGTCGTAGAGAAAACGCACGTCCGTCGGTTCGCTGACGGGCTGGCCCTCCTCGGGATCGTTCTGCGTGAAGTCCGTGATGGGAGGCGCTTCACTCCAGGCGATCTCGTCGAGTTGGCCGTCGATCTCGATACCTGTGCTCATGCGGACGGCGACGGCCCCCGGAGCCGCCGAGTGCGGGACCGAGGTAAGGACTCGGATCGGTCGCGGGGCGACGGGGTTCGTATTGCCCGACCCCTGTGCGGAAAGGGCACAAGGGACCAAGAGCGCTGCCGATACAAGTACACAGCGTGCCGTATACGGGGAAATTCGCATATTCAGGATATCTACTTGTTGTCTTGTATTTTGGTTGGATCCTAGAGCGGCCCGCGCCCACGTTTTCTAGTGGCGGTCGAGGCGTGACCGTTGTCATATATAGCAGACAGTCTACGAACGATAAACGTTGAAGTTTTCCCCGGCTGGGCTTCTCTGAATGGATAAGCATAATTATAATATTAGAATGCATGATACTGCCACGAAGAAAGTGTTGAGTCGAGAGTCGGCTGGGTCACAGACAACCCGAGCGCGATCCATCTCCCGAGCGAATAGGCTCTCCGAAAGGCCGGCAAGGCGGATCGTGCTGAAGCTCGGAAGCCGTATTCTCACCGAAGGAAACACGCAGCTGAGCCCGGACCGATTCGCGCAAGTGGCGTCTGCGGTCGCCGCGGCCCCGGAGGTCGAGATCGTCATCGTGTCCAGCGGTGCGATCGCTGCCGGTTTTAGCACCCTGGGTTTTTCGGCCCCTCCCCAGCGCATCGAGGACCGCCAGGCCGCCGCCGCGGTCGGGCAGACGCACCTTATGGGCCTCTGGGCTTCTGCCTTTGCGGAGGTCGGCAAGAATGTGGGGCAGGTACTGCTGACGAATGACGGCCTTGCTGACCGGCGGCGGTACGTGACAGCCCGTCAGGCGATGGGCTCCCTGCTGAGTGCTGGCATCGTGCCGATCGTCAACGAGAATGACGCGGTGAGTGTGGACGAGATCATGGTCGGAGACAACGACAGCCTGGCGGCCATGACGGCAGCACTCGTGGACGCGCATCTCCTGGTTCTGCTCACGGATGTGGCGGGCGTCTACCGGGAGGACCCCGCGAACACACTGGCCGCCGAGCCGGTCGCTTTCGCTCGAGGTGTCGATGAGCTGCGGGAGTTCTGCTACCGGAAGACGGCGGCCGAGTCGATCGGGGGCATGGTGACCAAGCTCGACGCTGCCGAGAAGGCCGGCCGATATGGGATTCCCACGGTGATCGCCTCCGGGTCGGATCCGTCTGCTCTTACGACGGTGTTGGCTGGGGGCCGAGTCGGTACTTTGATCGCGGCCGATGCTAAGCCACTTCGTGCCCGCAAGCACTGGATGTCCGTGCAGAGCCAACTTCCCGGCTCCTTGGTCGTGGACGACGGTGCCGTGCGGGCGATCCAGAAGAGTGCGAGTCTTTTGCCCAGCGGCGTCGTCGAGGTGCGGGGCCGGTTCCGAAGCGGAGATCTGGTCTCTGTCGTGGATCAGACGGGGACCGAGCGAGCGCGTGGCATCGTGCGCTTCGACGACAGGGATGTCGAACGAATCCGCGGCCTGCACAGCACCGAGGTCGATCGGGTTCTGGATCGACGAGCGGGCAACGTCGTCATGCGCACCGATCGCATGTTCGTATTCGAGAGGAGCGAAGACCGATGACGGTCCAGATGGCTCGTGTCGAGGTTGCGATTCCGGATTTGGCCCGAAGGGCCTCGGAGGCGAGCCGGAGGTTGAGCCGCACCTCCCCGGAGGAGCGACGGGACGGGTTGCTTGCCATGGCAGCGGCGCTGGAGGCTGCGGCTTCCGAAATAATCGCTGCCAATGCGCTCGATCTGACGGCCGCTGAGCAGGGAGGGGTGTCGGCGCCCATGCGAGACCGGCTTCGGATGGACGCTGGGGGTGTGGCTAAGCTTGCCGCAGCCGTACGTGAGGTGGCTGACCAGCCGGATCCCCTCGGAGAGATCACCGATAGGTCGGTCCGGCCGAACGGCCTCGAAGTCGGCCGCATGAGAATCCCGCTCGGTGTTGTGGCCATGATCTACGAGAGCCGTCCGAACGTCACGGCGGACGCCGCTGCGTTATGCGTCAAGTCCGGGAATGCGGTGATCCTCAGAGGTGGCAAGGAAGCGCTCAACTCGAACCTGGCGATCGCCGACGCGCTTCGAAGGGGATTGAAGACGACGGCCATGCCCCCCGACGCGGTCCAGCTCGTTGCCACGTCCGACCGATCCGCTGTGGACGTACTTCTGCGCCAGGAAGACTTCATCGACCTCGTCATCCCGCGGGGGGGTGAGGGGCTCATCCGGGCCGTGACGGAGAAGAGCCGGATCCCGGTGTTGCAACACTACAAGGGCGTGTGCCACGTGTACGTGGACAAGTCGGCCAAGGTGGAGATGGCGAAGGAGATCGTCGTAAACGCCAAGGCCCAGCGGCCCGGCGTCTGCAACTCGCTGGAGACACTGCTGGTCCATCGCACCGTTGCGCCACGGATGTTGCCTGACATTGCGGCGGCTCTCTGGGACGCCGGTGTGGAGTTGCGGGGGTGCCCGGTGACGCTCGAAATTCTGGGCGCTCGAGCGAGCTTGGCCACCGCGGCCGATTGGGACGAGGAATACCTCGATCTCATCCTAGCCGTGCGCGTGGTCGACGATATCGAGGCGGCCATGGACCACATCGAACGGCACGGCTCGGCGCATACCGAGGCCATCGTGACGGATGATGAGGCGGCCGCCGAACAGTTCGTGGGTGCGGTTCAGTCGTCCACGGTCCTCGTGAACGCCAGCACCCGGTTCGCGGACGGAGGGGAGCTTGGGCTCGGGGCCGAGATCGGCATCTCCACATCGAAGCTGCACGCGTTCGGACCGATGGGCGCACGAGAACTGACGACCCGGAAATTCGTCGTCTTCGGCAACGGGCAGGTCCGGGGCTAGTCTAGCGTCGGAACGAGCCGGTCATCACGGCGGGGAGGGAATCGTTTTGGCCCCACTCGTTCCAAGACCCGTCGTAAAACCGCGCATCGTAGCCTAGGTGCTTTGCGATCATGTACGTGTAGCTCGCGCGCATGCCGATGAAACAGTAGCTGACAATGGTGCCGAGGCGGTTCGCCCCCGACTCGGAAAATCGGGCCTGGACTTCGGTCAGAGGCCTGAGGACCGGATTCTCGCTCGAGACGGTGAGGTCCTCCCAGTAGAGGTTGTACGCTCCGGGAATGTGCCCGGGCCTGCCAGTGCGAGGCGCGCGCGCGCCCGTGTATTCGCTTTCGGGGCGGGCGTCGATGAGCGTTACGAATCCATCGTCCAGGCGCTCTGCCACCCACTGCGCCGTGACCAGCACGTCGTCTTGGACGGACGGCGTGAACGCCGCCCGCATCGCCTCCTGCGGTGACGTCACGATCGGCCTGTCCTCCGCCCTCCAGGCTTCCAGCCCCCCGTCGAGAACCGCGGTTCTCTCACCGTGACCTAGATAGTCCAGGGTCATGTAGGCTCTCGCCGGAAGATGGCCCGGCGAACCATAAACGATGACCAGTGCGTCGTTCGATACCCCGGCTCGTTCGAAGGCGTCGATGAGCACGTCGACCGGGGGAATCTCCGCGATGAGACCGTCCCGCGCCTGCGCGATCTCCTGATAGTTCAGAAAATGAGCTCCGGGGATGAACGCGGTCCCCGAGCGAGCCGTGGGCATTCCCACGTGCAGCAGAATCAACGAGGGATCGTCGAGGTGCTCCTCCAACCATTCGGCAGAGACCAGGACTCCGGGCGCGTCCTGGGCCAACACGGACTGCGCACAAAAAATGGCGCAGAACGCAATGCCGCCCGATTTCAGCATCGTCATCATCCTCTTCCTCCTCATGCCCTGTTCTTCGTCGACGGGGGTCGGCCGTATTTCGAAAGATCCTCCGGTGATTCCCTGGTCCATCAGGCCGCCGGACGCCCTCCACCATACAGCGTATTAAAGAGTAGACGGAACGTTCCATGAGTTTGCATTCGATGTTGCACTCGGAATCCGAACATGAGAATGCGTCCCGCACCATACTCCACGTCCAAGATCGCGCCGGATCCGGCTGCAAGGACCTCGAAATACTCCAAGATCCCGTCCCACCTCGCGAGCTTTTCATTGGTGCCCATGGCGAAGCCGAGGTAACTCTCCGGATCGGGAAGCGACCTCAGGAGCGTCGAGAAGGGAGCCACACGAACCTCACTGAATCTGGGATAAGTCGTTATCCTAAGCACTCACCCGCTTGCGGGACATGCCTGGCGGGCGAACGTTCCGCAGCTAGACGCCCCCGCTGCCCGAGCCTCTGAGAATGTTCGATTTTATGCTCCATGCCCACGATGGTGCTGCCCGTAGCGGCACCTTCTCGACACCTCGTGGTGAGGTAGCGACGCCGGTTTTCATGCCTGTGGGGACGAGTGGATCAGTCAAAGGTGTTTCCCCCGAGGAGCTTCGGGATGCCGGTGCGTCCATGATTTTGGCGAACACCTATCACCTCTATCTCCGACCTGGACACGAACTCGTGCGTGAGCTCGGCGGTGTGCGCGACTTCATGCGGTGGGATGGACCTGTTCTCACCGATTCGGGGGGTTATCAGGTGTTCTCCTTGGCCGGGAGTAATGAGATCCTGGAGGATGGGGTCGTCTTTCAGAGTCACATCGACGGGTCCAGCCATCTGTTCACGCCTGAGTCTGTGATGGACGTACAACGTGCGCTCGGCGCCGACGTGGCGATGGCCTTCGACCAGTGTCCGCCTGGGGGCGTGAGCCGGGCGGACGCGGAGGCGGCGAACCGGCGGACGCTGGCATGGCTGGAGCGCTGTCGGGACCGCTTCCGCCGCCTGGACTCGGAGGGAATCGGCGGGGGTCAGACCCTCTTCCCGGTCCTCCAGGGAAATGTTTTCGAAGATCTCCGTCTGGAGCAGGTACGGGCCTTCTTGGATCTGGGGGACTGGGATGGCATGGCCATCGGTGGTCTCAGCGTGGGGGAGGACAAAGAGGACATGTGGAGGGTTCTCGACGCCCTCCATCCGGCGATCCCTCCCACCGTGCCACGCTACTTAATGGGCGTCGGATACCCGGACGACCTCGTGAACTCCATCGCACGGGGATGCGACATGTTCGACTGCGTGGCGCCTACCCGGAACGCTCGCCACGGTACGGCGTGGACCCATGAAGGCCAGGTGAACGTCAAGGCAGCGCGCTTCGCCCGAGACCGCAACCCCCTCGATGTGGAGTGCGACTGCTACGCTTGCGGCAAGTACGATCGCGCTTACCTCCGGCATCTGTGTGTGTCCAATGAGATTTTCGGGGCCAGGCTCCTGTCGATCCACAACCTCCGATTCTTGATAAAGCTCACGGAGGAGTCCCGAGAGCGCATCGTGGATGGTACTTTCCATTCCTGGTCGCGGGACTGGCTCGAGCGGTACCAGGGTGCCGACGACTAGACTAAAATAGTGCGTGTGGAGGCCCGAGTTCGGACTCCCCCTTTTCCGTGTACGCCCTGAGAGTGGAGAACGGTTTTGTCAGAAGCGGCGTTGGCAGTCCTGATGGCCCCCCGACAGGGGGCCAACGGTACGTTCGTGTTCTTCCTGAACATGACCGCGGTGATCCTCATTTTCTACTTCCTCCTCATCCGTCCCCAGAGGAAGGAGCAGGCCAAGCATAAACAGATGATCGCGGCGATCGGCAAAGGTGACGAGGTCGTGACGACGGGCGGCATCATCGGGACGGTTGTACGAGCCGAGGAAGACCGCCTGATCATCAAGACGGCCGGTGAAACGAAGTTGACCGTCGAGCGGAGTCGTGTGGCCCGGAAGGTGACTGCAGAGGGTAGCGGTGGCACTTCGTAGGATTGTCTTGTTGGGCGAGGAAATCCTTCGCGTCCCTGGTGAGGAGGTCACGGCGTTCGACGACGAGCTCCAGACCCTTGTCCAGGACATGCTCGAGACGATGTACCACGCCGAGGGAATCGGCCTCGCGGCGCCACAGATCGGTGTGTCGCTCCGCATGTGTGTGCTCGACTTGCGAGACGAGGAGGACCCGGACGCGGGCCGCTGGGTGCTGGTCAATCCTGTGATTGTCCACAGCAGCAAGAAGACGGTGAAGGCCCCAGAGGGTTGCCTCAGTATCCCGACGATGGAAGAGGTCGTGACTCGGGCGTCGAGGGTGACGGTACAGGCGTGTGATGCCGATGGAGGACCACTGGAGATTGAGGCGGAGGGATTGCTGGCTAGGGCGCTCCAGCACGAGATCGATCATCTGGACGGGGTGCTCTTCATCGACCGGGTGAGCCCACTCAAGCGCAGACTCCTACTCAAGAAATGGAAGAAGAGCCAGGAGGAGGACTCGGGAGGGTGAAGATCCTCTTTTGGGGAACGCCGGAGTTCGCCGTTCCTGCGCTCCGAGCCCTCGGAGAGGAAGGACACGACATCGTCGGAGTCGTGACTCGGCCCGATCGGCCGGCCGGCCGGGGTCGGCACCTCCATCCGTCTGCGGTGAAGGTGGAGACATTCGAGTCGGGCATCCGAGTCCTCGATCCGGAATCTCCCTCCGGCGCGGATTTCGTGAAGGAGATCCAGGGGCTGAGCCCCGACGTCTCGGTGGTGGTCGCGTATGGTCGCATCCTGAATCGTGAAGTGCTCGACGCCCCGGCGATGGGGTCGATAAATCTCCACGCCTCACTGCTTCCCAGACTTCGCGGTGCGGCCCCGATAAACTGGTCTATCGTCCGGGGAGATACGGTG
This sequence comes from Gemmatimonadales bacterium UBA6960, assembly GCA_963577685.1. Taxonomy (GTDB): domain Bacteria; phylum Gemmatimonadota; class Gemmatimonadetes; order Longimicrobiales; family Gaopeijiaceae; genus UBA822. The sequence goes on from CAUZAE010000005.1 coordinate 25,680, forward strand.
TCGGGCGTCACCGTGATGCGCATGGCCGAGAAGATGGACGCAGGCCCTATCCTCCTTCAGATCGAGGAGCCGATCCAGCCCGACGAGACCGCGACCGAACTCGCAACTCGACTCTCAGAAATCGGTGCGGCTACGCTCGTCGAGGCGCTTACGTTGATGGAAGCGGACTTGATCGAAGAGCGAGAGCAGGACGAGTCGGCCGTGACTTTCGCTCCCAAGTTGGACCGTGCCACTGCACGTATCGACTGGTCTCTGCCCGCGCCGGTGATCGCTGATCTCATTCGTGGGATGGATGCCCAACCGGGCGCTTGGTCGGAGCTATCTGGCAGGCCGCTCAAGCTCTTCCGTCCAGAGGCTGACCCGGATGTGATTCCCGAGGCTTCACCGGGAGTGGTCGTGGACGTCGATCCTGCCGGGGGTCTCCTGGTAGCCACGGGGAAGGGCGTGATTCGGATCCTGGAGGTTCAGCCGCCCGGCAAGAGTAGAATGCACGCCGGCGCCTGGATCCGAGGCAGGGGGGCGAGCGCCGGCCAGTGCTTCGAGTGATCCCCCGTCTGCACGTCGTGACCGACGATGACGTTCTGACGACGGAGGACTTTCGTGACGTCGCCGAGAGTGTGATCCAGGTGGGTGGTTCGGTAGCCCTTCATCTCCGTGGTCCGCGCACGCCGGCCCGCCGGCTGAGTGAGCTAGCGCTGGCACTCCGTGAAGGGGCTGCGGCGAACGGAGTTAAGCTTATCGTGAACGATCGCGTGGATATCGCGTTGGCGCGCGAACTCGACGGAGCCCACCTCGGGGTACGGTCTCTGCCACCTCAGTCGGCCCGCGCTGTCCTGGGCCCGGGTCCGCTCCTGGGCGCTTCGATACACGGTGCCGAGGAGGCCATAGCCGCTGCCTCCGGGGGTGTGGACTACCTATTCGTGGGGACACTGTTCGAGTCGGCGTCTCATGAGGGCCGACCGGCTGTGGGTCCGGGCCTTCTGGGCTCGGTCGCGCGTCACGTCGACCTGCCGCTCATCGGAATCGGGGGAGTGACACCGGCGGGGGTCGAAGCCGTGCTCGGTGCGGGCGGATACGGTGTGGCCGCGATTGGGGGAATCTGGCGTGCCCCCTCTCCGGCAGATGCCGTACGGGATTATCTTGAGGCGCTGGAATCCGAGCGCGGCGTCACGACAGCGAGTGGCAGGGAGACACCATGACAGACGGGCAGTCAATTCGAGTGAGGCTCAACGGGAGGGACCGCGAGATCCAGCCCGGGCTGTCCGTCCACGAGCTCGTGGAATCCCTGGACCTCAATCCGCAGCTCATCGTCGTCGAGTTGAATCGCGAGATTCTAGCCAGAGGAAGACTCGAAGAGGTCGAGGTCTCAGAGGGAGATCAGGTCGAGTTGGTGCACTTCGTCGGCGGAGGGTGACATGGACCCGTTTGTGGACCCTTTTGACGGGCCGTTGCGGATCGCCGACGAGGAGTTCGAGTCCCGCCTCTTCGTCGGAACTGGCAAGTACTCCGACAACGAGGTCATGGTGGAGGCGATTCGTGCCTCCGGCACGGCGATGGTGACGGTGGCGGTGCGTCGGGTGGACCTCGATCGCACGAAGGACGAGGGGATTCTCTTCCACCTCGACCCCAAGGAGTTCTTCTTACTTCCCAATACCGCGGGATGTTACACGGCGGAGGACGCGATTCGTTATGCGCGCCTCGCACGGGCCGCGGGCTTCACCGAGTGGCTCAAGCTCGAGGTCATCGGTGACGAAACCACGCTCTTGCCTGACACGCGGGCCACGATCGAAGCCGCGGAAACGCTTGTTTCCGAAGGGTTCAAGGTCATGGCCTATACCAACGACGACCTCATTACGGCGCTCAGGCTCGAGGATGCGGGATGCGTAGCGGTGATGCCCCTCGCGAGCCCCATCGGGAGTGGCTTGGGCGTGGTGAACCCGTACTTCATCCGGGAGATCAAGCGGCGCTGCGAGGTGCCGATCATTGTGGACGCGGGTGTTGGCACGGCGTCGCACGCATGCGTCGCGATGGAGCAAGGTGTGGATGGTGTACTCATGAACACTGCGATCGCTGCGGCCGACGATCCGGTCGTGATGGCACACGCCATGCGGTTGGCGGTCCATGCGGGACGCCTCTCATACCTCGCCGGTCGCATGGAGGCACGGGAGATCGGCGTTCCTTCGTCACCGAGCCGCGGGATGCTCGACTGATTCCTGAGTCCGCGACCGAGGGGCGCCGAGCCGCTTCGGAGATCTTGGCTGAGGTGCGTCGAGGCAGAAGGCTAGACCGGGCTTTCGCCGACAGGGAGTTCGCTGATCCCCGGGATCGGGCGTGGTGCCGAGAGTTGGTCTTCGGCATCGAGCGACTCCGGGGTCGTCTCGACTATCTTCTAGACCGGAGAGTTCGGCGGGGCCTTGGGAGTTTGGACGTCCAGGTTCGGGACGCGCTCCGAATCGGGCTCTACGAGATCCTCTATATGGACGGTGTGCCCGAGTACGCGGCGGTGTCCCAGGCCGTAGCGCTCGCCCGGTCGCTTGCAGGGCCGGGAATCGGCGGGCTCGTCAACGCCGTGTTGCGGGCGGTTGTCCGAGAGGGTGGAGGAGAGGGGCACTTTCCCGACCCCTCGGCTGATCCCCTCGGATATCTCTCGACCTGGGGGTCGCATCCCCGATGGCTCGTCGAGCGTTGGCTGGCGAGGTGGTCCTTCGGAGACGTGCAAGACTTGATCGAGAGGAACAACCGTGTACCGCCGATCCACCTTCGATGTCTCTGGGATTCGCCTGAGCGAGCTCAGGAAGCGTTGGCTAGCGAGGGAATCGAGGCGGAGCCCATCGGTTGTGGCACGGGATGTGTATTGCTCCATGAGCACGGGACGCTCGTGAAGTCTCTCGAGGTGGTAGCCAGCGTCGTACAGGACCCAGCGGCGGCTCTCGTGGTACAGTATTCTGATCCTGCGCCCGACGCGCGCGTTGCCGATCTTTGCGCGGCTCCCGGAGGGAAGGCGGTCACGCTGGGAGCCAGGGGAAACGTCGTGTTGGCGGCGGACGTTTCACGCGGGCGCCTAGGTCTGGTGCGCGAGAATGTCAGGAGGGTACAGCAAATGGCCGGACAGGGCCGGCGCCTGCGCGTGCATACGGCACAGGCCGACGCTTTGGCCCCTGCTGTGGATCAGATGGATATGGTGCTCGTGGACGTACCTTGTACTGGTACCGGGACGTTGAGGAGAAATCCGGATGTCCGTTGGAAGCTTACAGCTGTGCGGTTGGCGGATCTGACCGCGCTTCAGGGGCGCATTCTGGATGCGTGCGCGGAGGTCGTGGCGAAGGAGGGGGTCTTGGTGTACTCCACGTGCAGTTTGGAGGCGGAGGAGAACGAAGGGCAGGTCGACGCGTTTCTGCGCAGACGTCCCGACTTCCGGATCGAGGCGGGCTCGGGTGTCGACGCTCGGTATCTGGATGGCTTGGGACAGTTATCGGTGCTGCCCCAGGCGTTTGGCTTCGACGGCGCGTTCGCCGCTCGCCTTAGGCGGAGTTACTCATGAGATTGGGCAGTTCCATTCGGCGGAGGCAGTACCGTAGCGACGGACGCTTCACGTGGCCTACGAAGGACCGGTGGCTGGCGCTCGCAGGAGTCCGCCTCAAGTCGACCCACGGGGCCGTCGTCGTCGCCGTTCTGCTGGTGAGCTTCGGACTGGGCTATACGATCGCCACTCGCCTCGTCTTCCCGCTTCCCGCGCCTCCGGGCGATCTCACTCAGGTTCCCGACGTCCGGGGCCTCGACGGTGTCGAAGCACGCCGCCTGATCGAGGCGGTGGGGTTGAGCGTCGTCGTAGCGGACTCGTTCCGTCATCCCGCTGCGGTGAAGGGCAAGGTGATGGGGCAGAGCCCTCTGGGGGGACAGCTTGCGGTGGCCGGAGACACGATCAGACTCACCGCGAGCTTGGGCCCGGTCCGCCGGCCGGTTCCCGATGTCGTGCGACTCAGTATCAGCTCGGCGAGAAACGTTCTGGAGGCGAGTGGATTCACGGTGGCGGTGGATAGCCTGGAAGACGTTCTTCCGGCTGGGCAGGTTTTCGAGATCCTCCCTGAGGCGGGCACGGAGGTGGATCTGCCCATGGAGGTGAGGATCGCGATGAGCACGGGTCCGCCCCTCGTGGCCATGCCTTTCCTCCTCGGGATCGAGCAGGCCAATGCAGAAGCGATGTTGGACTCTCTGGGCTTGGTGATCTCCGAGATCATCACTCGTTTTCGATTCGGGCGTGACCAGGGCCGAGTCGTCGCTCAGGATCCTGCCGCGGACAGTCTGGTGGCGCCTGGGAGCCCGGTGAGCCTGGTGGTCGGGCGGCGGTCTGGCCCGCGCAGGAATCGAAACTAGTGTGAGAGTCGGACCCTAACGATTAGATTTATCGCGTGTTTATTGGATAGATTCGAGGCCGACTGGCATGACATCTGAACGGATACCGAGGGTGACGTACTCACGCCGTCCCTATGCCTTCGCGCTCGTTGGCGTGGGACTGATCGTCTTGGCGGCGTGGATGAATCGAGGTCGCCTGAGGCCCGTGGGTGCCGGCACCGTAGCTCCCCAGTTCGAGGTAATCGACCTCGGGGGAAATCCGGCTCGCCTGAGCGATTATGAAGGCGAGGTCGTGATGATCAATATCTGGGCGACCTGGTGCGCGCCTTGCAGGTTTGAAATGCCGTCCATGGAGCGTCTGCACCAGCGCTTCAAAGACGACGGCTTGCGGATTCTGGCGATCAGCGTGGACGCCAAGCTCGGTGAAGCCGACCAGGTCGGACGTCCCGGTGGGGACCTCCAGGCGTTTGCCGACTCCCTAGGGCTGACGTTCACGATACTCCATGATCCGTCAGGAGAGATCCAGAACCTCTATCAGACGACGGGTGTGCCGGAGACTCTGCTCGTCGGTAGGGATGGCGTTATCTACAAGAAGGTGGCGGGCCCCACGGAGTGGGACGCATCCGAGCATCAGGAGTTCATCCGGCGCTTGCTGGTGGCGACCGAGTGACCGGGCGCCCGGCGCCGCGACACGTCAGCACATGAGTCCTCCCTCCGTCCTGGCGTTCGCAGGTGGTAACTGGGGCCTCAAGGCGGCTGCTTTCGGGATGGCGGTATTCCTGTGGGCGTTGGTACGAGTCGGCACGCCTGATCAACGGACTGTGTCCGTCCCCGTCAATGTGAGCCTGAACGATCCAGAGTGGGTCGTCATGGGGGATCCCGTGCCCGCCACGGTGCAGGTTCGCTTTCGGGGTCCTCCGACAGAGGTTTTTCGTCTCACGGCGATGGATGGTGTGTCGATCACCGTTCCAGTTGTGGGCGTGCCCGGTGAAGAGATGGTGGTCGCTCTCGAAGAGAGCTGGATCCCGGTCGACGGATACCGGGGCGTCCAGGTCGAGGATATCATTCCTAGTGTGGTTCACGTGCACTTCGATCGGGTCGTGACTGCCACGATCCCACTGCGGATCACGACCAGAGGCGTCCTGCCTGAGCGCCTGGCGCTCACTCGCGATTTGTCGCTCACGCCGAATATCGTCAGGGTCACTGGACCCGCGAGCGTGATCGAGCAGTTAGACACTCTCGACATCATTCCGGTCGACCTAAGCAGGGTAGACGAGCGAGGTACGGTACAAGCTGTCGTGGATACGGCCGGGAGGAGCCGGCTCACGATCGTCCCTCGCGACATCACTCTGAGGATTCCAGTGGAGGAGTCCATCGATCGGGTCTTCCCGGAAGTTGCCGTCGTAGTGAATCTCGGAGGGCGGAACGAATCCTTTGAGGTATTGCCTTCGGTCATACCGATTACCATCCGAGGATCTCGGACAAGAGTGTTGTCGTTGGACGGGAGGCTCTTGAGGGCTGTGGTGCCCCCCGAGGCGCTCCGAGGTCTCGGCGAAGGACAGCGGCGCAGAGTGCCCGTCATCATCGAGGGTCTGCCCTCCTACCTGTCCCTCTCTATGGAGGTCGACACGGTTGTCGTGCGCCGGCAGGTAGTGCCGTGAGTGGGCCCTTGATCCTGGGCCTCGAGACCAGCTGCGACGAAACGTCCGCGGCCGTGATCGAGGCTCCGCTCACGATCAGAGGGCATGTCATCCATTCTCAGGACGAGCACACGCTTTATGGAGGCGTGGTGCCGGAGATCGCGGCACGCGCCCACCTTCAGCGCATCGACGAGGTCGTGGAACAAGCGCTCGCCGAGGCCGATTGCCGGACTCGTGACCTGGATGCCGTGGCCGTTACAGCCGGGCCGGGCCTCATCGGGGCGCTCCTGGTGGGTTATTCGTGGGCCAAGGCCCTGGCATTCGCGCTCGACCGGCCTTTCCTCGCCGTCCACCACATGGAGGCCCACCTCTTCGCGCCCTCGTTGGAGAACCCAGGCGCGACGCCCCCCTTCGTGGCGCTCCTCGTATCGGGCGGACACACGCTACTGCTCCACGCGGTGGAGTGGGGTTCGTATCGCTTCCTCGGGGAGACGCGGGACGACGCCGCCGGCGAGGCATTCGATAAGGTTGCGAAGCTCTTGGGGTTCCCCTACCCGGGTGGGCCTGCGATCGAGGAGGCCAGCCTCGAAGGGGACGAGACTCGATACCGATTTCCGCGTCCGATGTTGAGCAAGAACCAGCTTCCTGCCGCAGCGGACTTCTACGATTTCTCCTTCAGTGGGCTCAAGACCGCAGTGGCAGCGGTGGTGCGAGAGCTCGAGGGATCGGGTACGCTCGACGCAGAGCGCTGTCACGTCGCTGCTTCTTTTCAGGCTGCCGTAGCGGACGTCCTCGCGGCGAAGACCCTGAGGGCGGTGGAGAAGACTGGCTGTCCCCGGGTTCTCATCGGGGGAGGTGTCTCGGCGAACAAGCGGCTTCGTGCAGAATTGGTGGGACGTCTCGGTGCTGAAGCGGAGCTGTTCCATGCCTCACCCCGTCTGTCCCTGGACAATGGAGCGATGGTTGCACGTGTGGGAGCTTTTCGACTCGAGCGTCATGAGATCGCTCCCTGGAACTCGTCGGCGGATCCGAGTCTCCCGTTCCCCGGGCTGATGAGGATCTCGGCATGATCGTCGAATACGCCCACCCCTCTTCAATCGCCCTTTAATCCGAGGACCCGAGGCGTGTATCCGACTTTTTTCCGACTTCCCGGATGGCTCCCCTTCATGGGAGGCGAGCCCATCACTTCATTCGGAGTCTTCATGTTCCTGTCCTTCCTAACGGGAGGGATGCTGCTCAGGGCGGAGATGGAGCGGTCTGGCTACGATCCGGAGAAGGCGTGGGACTTGGTCTTCATGGCCGTGCTAGGCGGTGTGATTGGGGCGAAGGCCTACTATGTGCTCCTCAACTACCCGCGCCTTCTGGAAGATCCCGTGAGCGCGATCTTTTCGCGGGGCGGGATGGTGTGGTACGGTGGATTCGGCGGCGCCCTGCTTCTCATCGTCTGGGAGATCAAGCGGAGTGGTCTGCCTCTGGGGAAGGTCGCGGACCTGTGCGCCCCGCCCCTCGCGATCGGATACGCCATCGGCCGCATGGGATGTTTTCTGGTCGGCGACGACTACGGTCGCCCGACCGCGGCGTGGACCGGGATTCGCTTTCCCCAAGGTACGCCGCCGACGCGAGCCGATGTGCTTCAGGATCGCTTCGGCATCGAGGTGGATCCTGCCCTCGTCGAGCGGTTCGGGCAGGTGGTCCCGGTCCACCCCACACAGCTATACGAGATCGCCATGGTTCTGGTGATTTTCGTCATCCTCTGGCGACTTCGACTCCGTGAACGCGCGCCTTCGTGGCTGTTCTGGCTGTGCCTGGCGCTGCTGAGCACCGAGCGCTTCGTGGTCGAGATGGTGCGAGTCAAGGACGACCGCTTCCTGGGACCCCTAACCATCGCCCAACTCATTGCCGTGGGGCTGATCCTTCTCGGTCTTTGGGGGATGCATCAAGCTTCGTCTCGGGCAGGTGCTTCGAAGGGAGCGGCGGCCTGAGAGCCGCACGAGGGTAAGCATGTTGACGATCCTCCAGGGGTCGGATCTCCACTTCGGGAAGCCTCACCTGCCAGGGGTCGCGCGGTCGTTCATCGAGGCCGTGCACGAGGTGGCTCCTGACGTAATCACTTTGGTCGGCGATTTCACTCAGAGGGCCAAAGTGAGTGAGTATCGGCAGGTCAGAGACCTACTGGCGACGTTGCCCGATGTGCCAGTCGTGGTGACGCCCGGAAACCACGATGTTCCTCTCTATCGAATCCACGAGCGTTTGCTCTCTCCATACCGCAACTACCGGCGTTATGTGTCCTCGAAACTGGACACTGTAACCCGGGTGACGGGCGCCGTATTCGTCGCTCTGCATTCGTCATCTCCCCGGCGAAGAATCGTCAACGGGACCATCACCAGGGGTCAACTCGACTTGTTGGCACGCATCTTCCAAGAGGCACCAGAGGAGGAGGTTCGCATTCTTGTTACGCACCATCCTCTGGCACCGCCGCCGGATGGCGGTGAGGACAGGCTTCTCCCAGGGAACGACTGGATACTCGACCGTTTACGGGATACGAGGGTGGATCTGGTTCTGGGAGGGCACCTTCACCGGAGTTTCTCCACCTGCTCTTCGAGTGTTCAGGTGGGGCACAGGAGAAATGGGGACATTCCGATCGTTCACTGTGGGACGGCGACCTCGAGTCGGGGCAGAATGGCGGAGAAGGGGAGGAACAGTTTTAACGTGCTGAAAGTCGCGGCGGGGGAAATCGAAGTGATTACACATTGGTTCGAGGAGGGCTCCGACCGGTTTGTCGCTCGGGCTTCCGGAATGATTCCACGCTCCGCGGTCAGGCATGTCTAGGTACTACGTTCACAGGGACCCGGGTCCGCGGGAGATCCTGGGCTCGCTGGCCATCGCTCTCGGCGTTGGGGGACTCTCTTTCTATCTCGCGCGGACGTTACTGTCACGCGAGGGGCTGGAGTCTACGCCTCCGTCGAAAATCTTGTCGGGGGCCGTGGTACAGCATGCCCCGAAACCTGACGGAGAGGGGTGAGACCGGCATGAGGCCCGTCTGTGCACTCTTGTTGGGTGTCGTGTCGGCTGTGCCGTTGCCGCTCCTGGCACAGGGCGCGGCCGTCGAGGTTACACGAATTGCCTTCCAGGGCAATGTCGCGTTCCCTGCGGATTCACTGTCGCGGGCCATCGCCAACAAAGAGACGGGGTGCCGCTCCACTTGGCTGTTGCCGTTTTGTGCCTTGCGTTTGGGCTTCAGCATCGATCGCAGGACGCTGAACGATCGAGAGCTCACCAGGGACGTTCTGCGGCTGAGGGGGTTCTATGCGGGTCGCGGCTATAGACAGGCGTTGGTGGATACGGTCCTGGCCCGCCCCTCGGATGAAACGGTGGAGATCACGTTCCGGATTGACGAGGGCTTACCCGTACGGGTGTCGACCCTCATCGTCGAAGGGATCGAGGGCCTCGAAGCGGTCGACCTGATGCGCGATCTCCCCATGGAGGAGGGCGACCTGCTCAGTGCGATGGACCTCGCTGCGACCCGTGATACACTGATCCAACGGCTCCAGAACCGTGGTTATCCACGGGCTGACGTGGGAAGCGTCACGCGCATGCCAGCCGAGACCCCCTTCGAGGCGAACGTGACGCTCGAGGTCGATGCGGGCCCGCACGCGGTGTTCGGTCCGATTGTGCTCACGGGCAACGTGGAGCTGGGAGATGCGGTCATTCGGCGGCTTCTCCCGTTCGCGGAGGGACAGGAGTATTCTGCGGCGCGCATGGTTGAGGCGCAGCGGAATCTCTACGCCATCGAGATGATCCAGAACGTGACGATCGATGAGATGGTGGACCCCGCTGGCACCGTCCCCGACAGCATCGTGCCTCTCCAGGTACGGATCGCCGAGGGGGGCGTGCATCGGGTGCGAAGCGGCTTGGGGTGGAGCACGTCCGACTGCGTGAACGTCGAAGGCCGCTGGGCGAGCCGAAATTTCTGGGGTGGCGCGCGTCGTCTTCAAGTGCGCGCCCGCTTGTCGAATATGTTTGCGGAAGACCTCTACACGCCAATCTGTGGACAGTCAGGGATCGGGGCGTTCGGGGGGGTGAACTGGCTGGTCGCGACGGACTTCACACAACCCTTGATCTTCGAACGGTTCACGTTCGGTGCCAGCCTGTTCGTCGAGCGGCAGAGTCTCCAAGACGTGTTCGTTCAGAAGTCCGTCGGTCTGGATTTCTCGTTGTCCCGCGCGGTCGGTCCCTTCACGTCGCTCACCTTCTCCTACCGTCCGCAACTGACGGCGTTGGCGGCGGCGGAGGTGTTCTTTTGTACGAGCTTCCTCGTATGTACTCCTGAGGATATTTCCACTATTCAGGACCCGAATTGGTTGGCACCACTCGGAGTGAGCTTCGTGCGGGATAAGACGAACAGCCTGCTGAATCCAACGCAGGGGTATCAGGCGCTACTCAACTTCGAGCACGCGTCTCCCGCGACGGGATCGGACTTCCCGTACAGCCGAGCCGTCGGCGAGCTGACCAAGTACCTGCCGCAGGGAAACGGTCAGGTGCTCGCGGCCCGCGTGAGGGGTGGATGGGTGAGTGCGGGTTTGTTCGGACTTCCGCTCGGGAGTGTTCCCCTCGTTCATCCCCAAAAGCGCTTTTATTCGGGCGGGGCGAACAGCGTTCGAGGGTTTGCTCAAGGCCAACTCGGACCCCGGGTACTCACGGTGGACGTTTCGCGGCTCCTCCTTCCGAGCACGCCCGAGGGTGCCGCTCCCTGCCAGCCTTTGGAGATCGAGCTGCTCACTTGTGATGCGGGTCCGTTGCGGAACGAGGGTGGCTACGGCACTCCGAGACCGACGGGAGGCAGCATGGTCGTCGAAGGCGGGCTCGAGTATCGACTACCCGTGAAAGCCCGGATGGAGGCCGCATTCTTTGCCGACTTTGGCCGTATCTGGGCCGAGGCCGGGTCCGAGCACGTAAGTGCCTTCGAGATCACTCCGGGGCTCGGCCTCCGTTATCTTAGCCCCATCGGACCCATTCGCCTCGACGTCGCGTATCGCTTCCTGGGAATCGAGGCTCTTCCGGTCGTGACATCGCAGATCCGTCCCTACGATCCCACAAGGGGCGATGTGGAGACGGATAAGATCCGACGTTCGGTCGGTGGCGTGGTGGAGGAGATCGATTTTGTTCTCAAGGACGAGCTAGCCGTACTCGATCCACTCGTGGCGTACGGACCGGGCGGCGGATTCTCCTTCGGCCATCTCCAATTGCACATCAGCATCGGGCAGGCTTTCTAGCATGGCCCGGGGCGGCAAGCGACTGGCCAAGAGGGTCCTAGGGATCGGGGGAGCGATCCTGCTCGCGGCGGTAGTCGGGGCGCTCGCGGGCCTCGTTTTGCTCACCCGCACGAATGCGGGCCAGGCACTCGTGTTGGAACGCGTCCTGGCGCGCATCGACGGGGTTGTCAACGGTGAGATCGTGGTATCCGGCCTTCGCTCGGCTGGGCTACACAGAGGCGCTAGGCTCGTCGGGCTCCAGGTTCGCGCACCCGACGGAACCTCGATCATGACCGCGGACTCGGTCGAGGTGGAGTATTCCCTACGTCAGGTCCTGAGAGGGGACGTCGTGCTTTCCGCCGTCACACTGTGGCAGCCCATTTTGACCATCGCGAAGTCGAGCGTCGGAGATCCCTTCAATTTGACCTCGTTCCTCCTCGGACGAGAGTTGACGTCGGAGGAGATCGCGGTAGGGGGCGGCGGTTCGGGTCCGGTGCAAAGACTCGTGCTGGAAGACGTGACCATCCGCGGCGGGCGACTGGAAGTGCGCTACCCGCTCGCGTCGGCGCCCGGACCCGATTCCCGCGTCGTCACAGTACCTGCAACGGCGCCTGCAACGGTGCCTGCAGACGATGCTGTCGGGGTGGTGAGAACGCTCGACTTCCATGACATCGTTGGCCACCTTGACGGCGTGGTTGTGGTGGATCCGGATGTCGCTGGCCTCCGGGTCGATGTGGACAGCCTCTCCTTCGAAGGCAATGTGTTCCGGGACCCAGTCAGGGTCCGTCGGTTCGACGGGAGAATCGAGTGGCTGGAGGATCACGTCTCGATCACAGCCGAGACGCTGAGGTTGCCCGGGTCGACCGCCACGGGTTCGGCCACGGTCGATCTGAACCCGGGGCGAGTACCCGACCTCGTCGTCGACCTCGTGGCCTCTCGTCTCGACTTCAATGATCTTCGGTGGCTGCGGCCGGACCTGCCGGATGCGCGGGGGAGTGGTGGTTTCGAGGTGGCCCTCGGACCCGATGGCCTTCGGATCCGGTGGTCCGGAGCTCGGTTCCCGTTGGGCGACGGAGCGATCGTGGGCGAAGGCGTGTTCAGTCTCCCCAGAGGTGAGGCGGCATCCTTCGAGGACGTTTCACTCGAAGTGATGGATGTGCCGGTGGCGACCCTTTCAGACTATCTGCCCCGGTCACTTCCGCTGGATGGCACCCTCGGCGGACACGTCGATCTTGCCGGGACGATGGAGTCGCTCTCGGTCGATGCGCGGCTTGTTCTCGCGGAGCTCGGCGCGATCCCGAGTAATGGAGAGGTGGGCGGTGTGTTCCACTTACGCCGCCCCTATGGAGTCAGCGATCTACGGGTGCGCCTCGCTCCCGTCGACCTGGCCTTGGTGAACCGGGTGGCGGTAGGATTGCACCTTGAGGGGGCCTTGCGCATCGA
>CAUZAE010000006.1:0-37575 GCA_963577685.1 Gemmatimonadales bacterium UBA6960
GCTCTACGCCAGCCTCTGGGAGGTATATCGTAAGCCGTGGAAGCTTTGGAGCGGGGGCGAGGGGTCCGGACTCTTCAAGTCGATCGACGGCGGAGATTCCTGGACCGAGTTGACCGACAACCCGGGCTTCCCCATGGGCGTCTTGGGAAAGATCAATGTCACGGTGTCCGGCGCCGACTCCCGTCGCGTGTGGGCCAACGTCGAGGCCGAAGAGGGGGGGTTGTACCTGTCGGACGACGGCGGGGAGTCCTGGACCCTTGTCAACGATCACCGAGACCTGTGGCAGCGGGCGTTCTACTTCCTACGCATCCAAGCCGATCCGGTCGACAGAAACACGATCTACATCCTGAACTTCAGGTTGATGAAGTCGACGGACGCGGGACGTACACTCGAGACCGTGCCCGAGACACACGCCGATCACCACGATCTGTGGATCGATCCTGGCAATCCGTCACGGATGATCGACGGCCACGACGGAGGCGGGGTCGTTACGACGAACGGGGGCGAGACCTGGACCGCCATGACCTACCCGACGGCCCAGATCTATCGTCTCGCGACGACCCGCGACTTTCCGTACCACGCGTGCGGCGCGCAGCAGGACAACAGCACGGTATGCGTGTCATCGGAGCGTGGGCATATGAGCAATCCAAGAGGGGTCAGCACGCAGTGGATGTACTCTGTCGGCGGTGGCGAGAGCGGATACATCGCGCCCCATCCCACCGATCCCGACATCTTCTACGCCGGCGCAACCAACGCGCTCTCTCGCTATGACCGGAGAACCGGTCTCTCCCACGATATCCAGCCGTATCCGCGAATCGTCATGGGCGAGCCGGCGAGGGACATGCCGGAGCGATGGAACTGGACCTATCCCATCGCGACCTCGCGAACTGACCCCGATGTCCTGTTGATCGGATCCCAATACCTGTGGAAAACGACCAACGAGGGTAGGACCTGGACGAAGATCAGCCCGGACCTCACGCGAGCCGATACGGCGACCATGGAGGATTCGGGTGGACCGATCGTCATGGACCAGGATGGCCCCGAGATCTACCCGACCATCTACACCATCGCGCCCTCTGCCCACAACGGAGAGACGATCTGGACCGGCTCGGACGACGGGCTCGTCCACGTCACTAAGAGCGGTGGCGCCGTCTGGCGTGACGTGACCCCGCCTGATATGCCCGAGCACACCCGCATCACGCTCATCGAAGCTTCGCCGCACCGCCCGGCCTCCGCCTACGTGGCGGGCATCCGTTACGAAATGGACGACCGGGCGCCCTACGCATGGCGAACCGACGACTACGGGCAAAGTTGGACGAAGATCGTCGACGGTATCCGGAGCGACGACTTCGTGCGCGTGGTTCGTGAGGACCCGACCCGGGAAGGGCTACTCTATGCGGGGACGGAGCACGGCGTGTACATCTCCTTCGACAACGGGGGCAGTTGGAGCGGTCTCTCCTTCAACCTTCCAGACGTCCCGGTGACCGGCTTGGTGGTGGAGGAGAGGGATCTGGTCATCTCGACGCATGGGCGGTCCTTCTGGGTGCTGGACGACATCGAGACGTTACGTCAGATCAAGGCAGACGTCCTGCAGACGGAGTCGTATCTCTTCGAGCCTGCCGATGCCTTTCGGAGATCCATCCCAGCCGTCGTCGACTACTACGTCGGAGGGCCGAGCCAGCACGTCAGGGTCGATATCCTCAACGACGGAGGCCGGCACGTGCGCACCCTTTTCGAGGGGACGCGGGGACAGGGCACGCATCGACAGGGCTGGAACCTTCGCTATCCGGGAGCGGTGACGTTCGACGGGATCGTCCTCGAGGGTGGCAATCCGGCCGTCGGCCCGTGGGCCCCGCCCGGACAATACCGGGTCCGGCTCGTGGTCGATGGAAGGGAACAACTTCACTCGTTCAACGTCCGACGCGACCCGCGGCTCACGGAGGTGACGGACGACGATCTCCTGGCTCAATTCGAGTTGGCCCGAGCCATCCGGGATCAGGAGAGCGCAGCCAACGGGACCGTACTGACGATCCGTGACCTCACCGCGCAGGTGGAAGCCAGCATCCGCGGAAGCAGTAACTCCCGCCTCCGGTCGTCGGGACGGAGTTTCACGGAGCGGATTGCGGCCATCGAGCGTGAACTCTACCAGGTACGCAACCAAAGCCCCAAGGATAAGATCGCCTTCCCCATCAAGCTCAACGACCGTCTTACGGGCCTCCGGTCACGTCTCGAACGGGGGGATGCCGCGCCCACCGAGGCGTACCGGCGCGTCTTCGAGGAACTCTCGACGGAGCTGGCGCTTCAGCTGAAGCTCTTCGACGAGGTGATCCGTCAGGATCTCCAGCGCTTGAACAAAGAGCTCGGAGATGCAGGGTTGCCGACCATCGTGCTGTCTGCTGCCGTCAGGATCGCTAACGGTGGGGGACTGAGCCGAGAATCTCGAGCACGCGCACGACACTAACATCACGATCACTTCAGGTGGAGAACGACCATGGCCACGACAGCGGGACCGACCCGTCGCGAGTTCCTGGCTGGAGCCGTGGGGCTCGGAGCGATGCTCAACCGTCCACCTCGAATCTCACTCCAAGAACCCCTCCCAACCCGGCCCATCCCCGTAACCGGCGAACCCCTCCCCATCGTCGGCTTCGGATCCTCGCAGGCAGTGCTCGAGAGCCCGACCGAGGGTACCGAGCCCATCGCTGATGTGATCCGAACGCTCTCCAGATACGGAGGCCGCGTCGTCGACACGTCGCCCCGTACGGAGGCAATCGATCGTGAGTTCGGTCGGGTGTTGCAAGACCCCGAGCTCGAGGATCGGCTCTTTGTGGCGACAAAGATCAACACGATGGGTGAGCAGAGCGGGATCGATCAGATGCGGCACAACCAGAGGCTTTTTGGACGACGCACGTTGGATCTGGTGCAGGTCGAGAGCCTGAGGGACCTCGACATCCATTGGCCAAACCTCAAGGCGTGGAAGGACTCCGGCGAGGCGCGCTACATCGGGGTGACCGTCTCTAGCAATAACAATCACGCCGCGTTGGAGTCGTTCATGAGAAGGGAGTCACCCGATTTTGTGCACATGAACTACTCGGTCATGGAGACTCTGGCGGAAGAACGTCTATTGCCCCTCGCCCAAGATCGGGGGATGGCAGTCCTCACCAACCGGCCGTTCATGAACGGTGCGTACTTCAGGATGGTGGCAGATCGAGAACTACCGGCTTGGGTAGAGGAGTTCGACTGCGAAACCTGGGCGCAGTTTTCACTCAAGTATGTGCTCGCTAATCCAGCCGTCACCTGCGCCCTGACTGAAACGACGAATCCCGATCACATGGACGAAAACATCCGTGCCGCGTTCGGCCGACTGCCGGACGCGTCTACGAAGCGCCGTATGCGGGAGCTGGTCAGGGACTTCTAAGAAGAGGGGCCCGCAGCGTTTGCTCTCAGAAGGGATCATCAGCCACCCGGCTGTAATACCATCCACTCCTCAGTGACCCCTTCGATCTTGTCACGACTGTAGAAGACCGGATGGAATCGGTTCCCAGCCCACAGCTCGAAGAGGTCTTGGTAGTGCGGGTGGTCCGGATCCCCACCCTGGCCCGGGTTGTTCATCCCGACCGTACGGTCCCAGTCGCTCGTGTCGACGATGATCCGGAAGGAGGCACCCGACGTCTGATTGTTACCTCCTCCGGTCGCCAGAACCGTATAGCCGTACCCTCCCCTGGGAAGCGGGCCGACCTCTAGGCCCGCTCGCATGCTCTCGTTCACCGCGTTGCTCAGGGGGTGCCGCAGCAGCACGTGCTTGTAGTTCTCCTGACCGTACTGCCACCCAGCCATGTCCGAGCCGAAGCTCCTCGTCAGCCCCTCGACTGCCTCCTCCAAGCTCCGTAGTAGAAGCCGGTCCCGCCCCGTAGCTGGTTCCCAAGAACGACTCGAAAGCCTTCCCGGACGCGGTGAGTTACGCCGCCGTATAGGCGGTTACCATGCTGAGGATGATGACCGCGCTGATCACGCGCATCATGTGACCCCCATCGTGGAATCGAGCTTCCAGATAGTCGGGTACGGTGATGGAGTCGTAGCGATCCGTGTATTCCTTGAACGGTCGAGCTACATACTTCCACGCAAAAAGGACACCCAGGAACTCACCTAGAACGACCCAGAGGGCATGGAAGCCCACGAGGTAACCCATTCCCGTGAGGCCGAGAAGCAACCACCCACTCTCCCCGGTGGCGTTCGAGCTGAAGGCGATGACCTAGGAAGGAAGCTGCTTCCCCGCCACACTGCCGGACTCTTTGCTCCCCCAAAAACCCAACCACAGCAGAATCAGAAGGTATACGACGAGTACGGAGATGATCACTCCGGACGTCATCTAGAGAGCGTCCTCCATCCCTTGGCAGCTCCTGCCGAATCGCTCCAGTCCCTCCCGGATTTCCTCTTCGGTGATCAGGAGCGAGGGTCCCAGGCGAATGACGTGGCCGGATACGCCGCCCTGCCCAATGAGGAGACGCTCGTCCTTGGCCGCCTCCATGAGCACCTTGGCGTGTCGAGGCGACGGCGTCTTGCTATCCCGATCCTCCACGAGCTCGAGGGCCTGCATGAGCCCCATTCCCCGAACGTCACCGATCCAGTCGTGTTTCCCCTGGAGCTCCCGGAGCCCCTTCACGAGTTGGGACCCTCGTTCTTCGGCCCGGCTCGGCACGTCCTCGTTCACCATCACCTCGAGGGTGGCGGCCGCGGCGGCCATCGACACGGGACTGCCACCGAATGTGGAGATCGTTTTGGCCTTCCACGACTCTGCGATGTCGGGCCGTGTGATCGTCGCTCCCACGGGCGCTCCGTTCGCGATGCCCTTCGCCATCACCATGATGTCCGGCTCGACTCCGGAGTGCTCGATGGCGAACCAATGCTTGCCTGAACGCCCGAAGCCGGATTGCACCTCGTCCGAGATGAAGAGGCCACCGTACGACCGGATGATCTCCGCCGCCCGGGCGAAGTATCCCGGTGGAGGCACGATATAACCTCCGACACCCATGATCGACTCGGCGATGAAAGCCGCCGGACGACCATTGGTCGTCGTGCGGATGACGTCCTCGAGGTCGTTCGCAAACGCCTCCGTACAGCTCTCGTCGCACGGCTGCTTGAATGGACAGCGATAGGGGTACGGTGTGAGCGCGTGTTTGATACCGGGGAACGAAGTCGCCAATGGCCGCCACACGTCGACCGCCGTGATGTTGCTCGCGAGGAAGCTCCGACCATGATAAGCCTGCCGGAGCGCGATGACCTCGCTTCGGCCCGTATGCAGGAAGGCCATGGTAATGGCGGTCTCGATGGCCTCTGTGCCCGAGTTGGTGAAGAACGTCTGGCTCAGCCGACCGGGAGCGATGGCCGCCAAACGCTCCGCAGCTTCGACCTGCGGTTTCGTCACATAGAGGGTGGACGTGTGACCCAGTCGGCCCATCTGTGCCCGAGACCGCTCGACTACGTGGGGATTACAGTGGCCGACCGAAGTCGTCAGGATACCACTGAAGAGGTCCAAGTACTCTACCCCATCGGCATCCCTGACCCACACTCCCTCTCCTTCGTCGAGCACGAGAGGGTCGTCGTAGAAAGGCTGAACCGCCGGGAATATGAATTCCCGCTGACCAGCCATAACGGCTTGGCTCTTCGTCATCGTGTCCGTCGCGCCGGGCTCCATACCGCAATCTCCTCCGTGTTCGCTCTACAGATCTCTCTCGATCATCGCGGGCGACTCGCCTCGATCATTACGCATCGCTCGGGAAAGCGAATTGCGCCCCCTCCCGGATTCCACCGGACGGCCACCGTTGTGTGATGGTCTTGCGTCGCGTGTAAAAGCGGATGCCGTCGGGCCCGTATGCGAAGAGATCGCCGAAAAGCGAGCGCTTCCAGCCGCCGAAGCTGTGGATCGCGACCGGCACCGGGAGCGGCACGTTGACGCCGACCATGCCCGCTTTGATGTGGTCACTGAAGTAGCGGGCCGCCTCACCGTCACGGGTAAAAATACACGTCCCGTTCCCGTACTCGTGGTCGTCGATCAGGTCCATGGCCTCCTGCATGCTATCCACGCGCACGACGCACAGAACCGGCCCGAAGATCTCGTCATGGTAGATCCTCATGTCGGACTTCACATGGTCGAAGAGACATCCCCCGAGGAAAAAGCCCTCCTCGTGACCTGGGACCTTGAGGTCCCTACCGTCCACCACCAGAGTCGCGCCCTCCTCCACTCCGAGGTCCACGTAACCTCGCACCCGCTCGAAGTGCTCGCGGGTCACCAACGGACCCATGTCGATGTCCGGCTCATTTCCGGCGCCCACCTTCAGGACGTCGAGACGCTTGGCCAACCCCTCGACCAGGACGTTCGCCGTCTCTCCGCCCACCGCGACCGCGACCGAGATCGCCATGCATCGCTCGCCGCACGAACCGTAGGCGGCTCCCATCAAGGCGTTCACCGTGTTTTCCATGTCGGCGTCCGGCATCACGATCGCGTGATTCTTCGCTCCGCCCAGCGCCTGCACCCGCTTTCCGTTGGCCGTACCCGTGCGGTAGACGTATTCGGCGATCGGCGTGGAGCCCACGAAACTGACGGCCTCCACCCGCCTGTCACCGAGCAACGTGTCGACCGCTTCCTTACCGCCGTTCACCAAGTTGAAGACACCGTCGGGCAAGCCTGCTTCCTTTAGCAGCCCGGCGATCAGCATCGGGCAGCTCGGGTCGCGCTCGGACGGCTTGAGAATGAAGGTGTTCCCGCATACGAGCGCATTGGGAAACATCCACATCGGCACCATGATCGGGAAGTTGAAGGGCGTGATGCCGGCCACCACCCCGAGTGGCTGAAATTCCGACCAACTATCGATGGCTGGACCGACGTTCTTGCTGTGTTCGCCCTTGAGCAGCTCGGGCGCGCCGCACGCGTATTCGACGTTCTCGATGCCTCGCTGGAGTTCCCCCGCCGCGTCGTCGAGCACCTTCCCGTGCTCTTCGCTCAACAACGCGACCAGGCGATCCGCATTCTGGTCCAGCAATTCCTTGAACCGAAACATGACGCGGGCACGCTTCGCCACCGGCGTATCCCTCCAAGCAGGGAAAGCCGCCGCCGCCGCTTCGATAGCCTTCTCCATGGTGGCCTTGTCGGCGAGGGCCACGTGGCGCACCACTTCCCCCGTGGCCGGATTGTAAACGGCCTGCGTATTCGCCGAATCAGCCACCTCCTCACCGCCGATGAAATGGCCGATCACGGAAGTTGCCGTGTCCGCTTGGCTCTCCAAGATCACGTCGGTCATCGCTCTGCCTACCCTCCCATCTTCACGATCATGTCGAACTCTTTCTTGCGAACGGGCTGTACAGAAAGGCGGGAATTGTTCACCAGGACCATGTCCTTTAGCGATTTTCGAGCCTTGATGTCCGGAAGCCCCACCTCGGACTTGAATTTCTTGACGTAACGGACGTCCACCATGTGCCAGCGTGGCTTTTCTTCGCTGGACTTCGCGTCGTAATACTTCGAGCGCTTGTCGAACTGGGTAAAGTCGGGATAAGCCTCCCTCACCACGCGGGCGACCCCTACCGCACCCGGCGGCGTCTGCTGGCTGTGGTAGAAGAGCACTTCGTCGCCCTTCTTCATGGCCATCATGTGGTTTCGGGCCTGATAGTTCCGAACACCGTCCCAGTGGGTCGTCTCATCTCCCTTCAGGTCGTCGAGGGAGTAGACATGGGGCTCGCTCTTCATGAGCCAGTAGGATTTCGCCATCGTCGCCTATCCCGGCCCTGCGTTCTTCACGCCGTCCGGGACCTGCGCCTCGAACTGCTTGAAATTGTCTCGGAACATCACGGCCAGCTTCGCCGCCGCCGCATCGTATGCGGCACCATCGGCCCAGGTGTCGCGAGGGTTGAGGACTTCGGAGGGAACACCGGGAATCTCCGCCGGAATGTACAACCCGAAGACCGGATCGGCTGCGGTGGGCACGTCTTCCAGCTTTCCCGCCAGAGCGGCACTGACCATGGCCCTCGTGTAGGAAAGCTTCATGCGGCTCCCGACCCCATGACCTCCGCCGCTCCAGCCCGTGTTTACCAACCAGACGCTGGAACCGTGCTCGCGAAGCCGCTCGCCCAGCATCGTCGCGTACTCACCCGGCGCTCTCGGCAGAAAGGGGGCGCCAAAACAGGCACTGAAGGTCGCCTTTGGCTCCGTGATCCCACGCTCCGTCCCGGCCACCTTGGCGGTATATCCCGACAGAAAATGATACATGGCCTGCTCGGGAGAGAGTCTCGAGATCGGAGGAAGCACTCCGAACGCATCCGCTGTCAGAAACACCACGTTTTCTGGATGCCCGCCCCGCCCCGGGATCACCGCGTTGGGAATGTAGTGGATGGGGTAGGACGCCCGCGTGTTTTCCGTGATTTCGCCATTGTCGAAATCGATCTCCCGGGACTGGTCGTCCAGGATGACGTTTTCCAGGATGGTTCCGAACATCTGAGTGGCCTGGTAGATCTCCGGCTCACCCTTGGGGGATAGGCGGATGGTCTTGGCGTAGCAGCCACCCTCGAAGTTGAAGATGCCGTCGTCGCCCCACCCGTGCTCGTCGTCTCCAATGAGACCCCGTTCCGGATCCGCGGAAAGTGTCGTCTTTCCGGTCCCCGAAAGACCGAAGAAAAGCGCTGTGTCGTCGTCGGACCCGAGGTTCGCGGAGCAATGCATCGGTAACACGCCTTGATCCGGAAGCATGTAGTTGAGTACCGAGAAGATCGATTTCTTGATCTCTCCCGCGTAGTTGGATCCACCGATCAGGACTTGGCGTTCCTGGAAGTTCACGACGATGAACGTCCCTGAGTTCGTACCGTGGCTCTCGGGATCCACCAGGAGTCCCGGAGCGTGGAGCACCGTGAAGTCGGGTTGGAAAACAACTAAATCCTCCGGCGTGGGACGCAGGAACATGTTGTAGGCGAAAAGATTGTGCCATGCGTTGTGGGTCACGACTCGCACGTTGAGGCCGTGCTGGGGGTGCGTCCCACCACGAGCGTCGCACACGAAGAGTTCCTGGTCATTCAGGTAGGTGAGCACCTTTTCTCGGAGCGAATCGAAGTGTTCCTCGCTCATGGGTACGTTGACCGCACCCCAATTGATGCTTGCGCCGGTCAATGACTCCTTCACCGTGAACTTGTCGTTGGGAGAGCGCCCGGTGTGTGGGCTGGTGACCGCCGTGAACCCACCCATATGGGCCAACCGGCCTTCGCCCCGAGCCAGAGCTTTCTCGTAGAGTTGGGCGGGGGACAGATTCCAGTGCACATCTTGGTGCGGGTCGAGCCCGTGAACGTCCAACGCGGCTCGGGAACCGTCCTCGTACCCGATCACTGCCGGTATGGCCGCCGTCTTCGTCGCCATTGATGGGTCCTCTTTACGTGATTTATTAAGGCTCATTTTCGGTCACTCTTCAGGCAAGATTCGGCCTGCTGAGATCGCATCCTACTCCTGCGCAGCGCGGGCCTGCGCATCCACCGACGCCAATGTAACCAGATTCACCACATCCTGAACGGTGGAACCCCGCTGCAGGAATTGCACTGGATGTCGCATGCCCAGCAGGATGGGTCCGATCACCCCAGCGCCCCCCAACTCGCTAAGCATTTTATAGGAAGAATTGGCGGCCGCAAGATTTGGAAAGATGAGCACATTGGCAGCCCGCTTGAGTGAGCTGAACGGATACTGGGACTGCAAAATTTCCGTGTTCACCGCTGTGTCCGCTTGCATTTCTCCATCTATCTCGAGGTCGGGCCGGAGCTCCGTTACACGAGCGGCCGCTTCCTGCACCTTCTCCGACGCGGGATGCCGCGCGGAACCGAAGTTGGAGAAGGACAGCATCGCGATGCGAGGTTCGATGCCGAGATCCTGGACGAAGTCAGCGGTCAGGAGCGCAATATCGGCCAGGGTTTCCGCGTCCGGATCGATGTTTACGACGGGGTCGGCGAAGAACAGCAACTCACGATCCCGGAGAGCGACCATATACAGCCCCGAGACCCTTCGCTGGCCTTCTGCCGTCCCGATGACCTCCAGGGCGGGTCGCAGAAGCTCCGGATAGTGTGACTCGATTCCGGCCACCATGGCGTCGGCATCTCCGCTGCGAACCATCATTCCCGCAAAATAGTTGGGCTGATACAGCTTGGAGCGCGCCTCGACGCGGGTCAGTCCTTTTCGCTTCCGGGACTCGTAAAGCTCCTCCGCGTATGCATGCCGCGCCTTGTCACTCTGGATCGGATGTACGATCTGCACCCCCGTGAGGTCGAGGCCGTGAACCTCGGCGATGTGCCGGACTTTGTCCTCTCGCCCGATGAGTATCGGGACGGCCACCCCCTCCTCGACGATGTACTGCGAAGCCCGGATGACGCGTTCGTTGTAGCCGTCGGTGAGAACCACCCGCATGGGTTTCTTGCGAGCGCGCTCGACCATGCTCCGCATGACCTCCCAGCTGGGCCCGAGGCTGGCCTTCAGGCGATCTTCGTACTCCTCGATATCGATCATCTGCCGAGCCACACCCGAGTCCATGGCCGCCTTGGCGACAGCCGGAGCCACGTAGAGCAGCACTCGGGAGTCGAACGGCGTCGGAATGAGATACTCCACCCCGTACTCGAAGGCCTCCCCGCCGTAGGCGGCAGACACGGTCTGCGGGACCGTGGCTTTCGCGAGATCGGCGAGCGCGGTCGTGGCCGCCAGCATCATCTCCGGATTGATGGCTCGAGCCCGCACGTCCAGCGCTCCGCGGAAGAGAAACGGGAATCCCAACACGTTGTTGACCTGGTTGGGATAATCCGAACGTCCGGTGGCCATGATGGCGTCGTCTCTGACTTCAGCGACCTCCTCCGGCGTCACCTCGGGATCGGGATTGGCGAGAGCGAAGATGATGGGCTGCTTCGCCATCGAAGCGACCATCTCCTTGGATACCACCCCTCGGGCGGAGAGTCCGATGAAGACGTCCGCACCCTCCATGGCCTCAGCGAGTGTGCGCTTTTCGGTCGCTCGGGCAAAGGGCTCCTTGTACTCGTTCATGCCTTCTTTGCGCCCCTCGTAGATGACGCCGGTTGTGTCGAGCATGAGTATGTTTTCGCTCGAGATGCCCAGGCGTTCGAAATGCCTCGCCGTAGAGATCGCCGAAGCGCCGGCCCCACTGAACACGACAAGCGTATCCGACGCCTTTCTGCCGGTCAGCTCCAGGGCGTTCAACAAGGCAGCGCCGCTGATGATCGCGGTGCCGTGCTGGTCGTCGTGAAAAACAGGGATGTCGAGCGCCTCCTTCAGGCGCTGCTCGATCACGAAGCAGTCCGGAGCCTTGATGTCTTCAAGGTTGATCCCGCCCACGGTGGGCTCTAGAAGTTCACAGAATCGGATGACATCCTCGGGATCCTCCGAGCCGACCTCGAGATCGAAAACGTCGATCCCGGCGAACTTCTTGAAGAGCACGGCCTTGCCTTCCATCACCGGCTTGGCCGCCATCGGACCGATGTTGCCGAGCCCGAGAACAGCGGTGCCATTCGTCACGACCGCGACCAGGTTCCCCCGAGCCGTGTACTTGAATACGTCGTCGGGATCGTCTCTGATTGCCAGGCACGGTGCCGCCACGCCGGGACTGTAGGCGAGTGACAGCTCACGCTGTGTATTGAGCGACTTGGTAGGGATTACCTCTATCTTACCGGGGCGACCCTTGGTGTGATATTCCAAAGCCGCCTTGCTATGAGCCACCATGTGCGAAGCCTTTTCAAGAGGGGAGTTGTTACCTTAGTCCAACAAAAAACGTGGTGTCAATCACAGAAAAGTCGGAACGTCCATGGTACGTCATCTACAGCGCACATTCCTGGTAATCGCTGTCACGAGTGCTGTATCGGCTTCCTCGGCCGAGAGTCAGCGATGCCCCGAGGGTGAAATATCGTTCATTTTCGTCAACAGTCACCCCGTCTTCGATACCTCCGATCTCGACGGCGACAGGGCGTTCCCATGGATCTACGATTTCGCCAACGGCTTCCACATGGAAACCGACGAAAGTTTCCTCCGCAGAGAGCTCCTGTTCGAGGTTGGCGACTGCTATGATCCATTTCTGGTGGCCGACTCGGAGAGAATCATTCGTCGGCTGCGATTCATCGCCAGAGTCGACATCTTCGCGATCCCGCAGTCCGACGGGTCCCAGCACATCGTGGTCGACACACAGGACAAATGGACACTCCAGGTCACGGCCCGGGCCCAGCTGGACGACGGCTTCGAGTTCAATGGGCTCGACATCTCTGAACAGAATGTCGCCGGGAAAGGCGTCGCGGTAGGCGCATACTTCAACCAGAGACTGGAGCGACGAGAGGTCGGGGCCGGGATTCAAACTCAACGCTTCCTCGGCACGCGCTTGAACGCGCATCTCCAGATGGCGAAGACGCGCGTCGGGGATGCCTTCCAACAGGGGTTCGTCTACCCGTTCGTGGGCGAAGTGGGTCGCTATGCCTTTCGGCAGTCCTTCGTTCGTCGCGAGCGACTCTTCGCATACAACGTCCCGGAGGGGACGGCCACCTATAGCCATGTCGTCCACCCAGTCCGCGAGGAGCTCAGCGAAGTCACTGTGGCGGGCCGCCTGGGACGGCCGGGGCGACTCACGATTCTGGCGATAGGGGTCTCGCAGGAGTCTCTGGACTTCACGGACTTCGACCGGGGCGTCGAGATCATCCAGGACAACGATTTTTCGAGGCCGACGCCTGCCCCCCCCGAGCTGGGTGCTCGACTCATTCCACAGCTCCGAGGCTACTCCACCACGAGGATCAACCTCATCGTAGGCCAACGAAACCTTCGCTACGAAAGAAGGGAAGGCCTCGATGCGTCGCGAGGTGTCCTGGACGTTCCGGTCGGCACAGAGGTGACTCTGTCCGTAGGCCGCAGCGTGGGCTTTTCCAGCCTGATCAACGAGAAGGACGACTTCGCCACGGGAATCCGCCTGTTCGGTGGCTTTACCACCGGACGGTGGGTCCTGGCATCGGCGGCGAACCTGGAGGGACGCCACATGGTCAGCTCCTCCTCGGGGAATCGGTGGCGAGATGTTCTCGGGGAGTTGGATGTCTACACCTACTGGCAGCCAGAGGCGATCCCGCGCCACACACTCTTCGCGCGAGTGTCCGGCGCCGGAGGCTGGTCGATGACCGGGCCCTTCCAGTTGACGCTTGGAGGCTCCACCGGCCTTCGGGGCTATGCCATCGATCGCCTCCCAGGCGGCCGACGGGTTACGGCGTCGGTCGAGGACCGCGTATACCTAGCGTCCCCTGCGAGCGGCATGTTCGACCTTGGCCTCACCGCCTTCGTGGACGTGGGATCCATTTGGCAGGGAGAGGCACCGTTTGGATTCGATTCGGGCTTCTTGGCCTCGGGTGGGCTGGGGCTGCGCATCGGTTTTCCCGGTGGGACGCGGGGTGTCATTCGCGTCGACGTGGCCACACCCCTGAACGGCCGCGACGCTTTTTCGGGCCCGACATTCCGAATTACGGCGTCGGAGTTGTTGGGGTTACTCCAAGGTTTCGAGGATCCACAGCTCCGCCGGAGCCGACGAGCCAGGGTCGGCGTCGGGATCCTTCCAGACCCTTCCTCGGGGCGCTGACACCGGGTGCGAATACCGGCCAAATCGCACCGACGACGGTCCCAAACGGGGGCCGTGAGTTCGCCGCATAAGCAACACCTGACCTTTACGCGGGAATGCGACTTTCATAAATTTACCGTCCTTCGTTTACACACCGGAGCGTAAGTCGTTCGCCTGGCCTCGTTTAGTGGTTCGGTTTGAGGCTCGGTGAGTGGCTCGGTGAGTGGCTCGGTGGCTGCGGAGTGGAATGCGTTGACTAGAATGCGGTAGTAGATAGCCGGAACCACCTTCGCCTCCAGCAGGAGTACCTGGAACGAATGTTTACCTCTTCCCGTGGGCTGGATTCCTTCGACCAATATCTACAAGACGTCGAGAAGTACCCTCTCATTCAGAATCCTGCGGAAGAGCGAGCCCTTGCTCGTCGAGCCCGCAGTGGTGACAAGGAGGCCGCGGAACGACTCGTGACGGCCAATCTGCGTTTCGTCATCTCCTATGTGAAGAAGTATCAGGGGCGGGGTCTGGGATTGGCCGAACTCGTGTGCATAGGCAATGAAGGGCTTCTCAAGGCCGTCAAGAAGTTCGACCCGGACAAGGGCGTAAAATTCATCTCGTACGCCGTGTGGTGGATTCGACAGACGGTGCTTCAGGCTCTGGCGGAGCAGACCCGATCGGTGCGTATTCCGCTCAATCAGAACTCCAACCTCGCCAAGCTCGCCCGAGTCGATACGGCCCTCACGCAGCAGCTCGGTCGCTCCCCGACCATGAACGAGATCTCTCGTGAGATGGAGGAGCCCATCGAGACCATCCGCGCCCTACGGCGTGTCGCGGCAAGCGAACTGAGCCTCGACGCACCCATCGATCGAAGTGACGGCAACAGCGCCAGCTTTGGTGAGCGGTTCGCCGGCGTCGAAGCGACCGAGATCGAGGCGGATGTCGAGGCGCTCGCTCGTAGAGAGTTTCTCGAAACGATGTTCGACAGCTATCTCACCGAGCGCGAGAGAAAGATCCTCTACCTCTACTACGGTCTGGATGACGGCGAGGAAAGAACTCTCGAAGAAATCGGTTCGCTCCTCGGCGTAACCCGTGAGCGCATCCGACAGATTCGGAACCGCGCCTTCGAGAAGCTACGGGAGAGTCCGCATGGCGACTCCCTGTCGGGATTCTGGAGCGCGAACTGACGCGCTAGCGACCTCCGCGAAAATGAGGGCCGCGTCCAGGATAAGGACGGGGCCCTTTTTTGCCACACGTGGTGGGAGCCGGGTAGTGGGAACCGGCGTCCGGGGCGACGCGTACCAGATCGACATGCGCACAGGAACCATCCCCGGAATCCTCATCGGATCTAGCAGTCTTGTCATGGCGAGCCTGCTCTCGGCGTGTGCCCCGCAATCCCTCCTGGCGCAGGGTGACCTGCCGTGGAACGGTGGGAGAGCGCTGAGTCTCGTAGGGCAAGCCCGAGATCTCCGTCGGGCCACTCAGGTCGATTCGGTCTTTCAGTCGTACCAGGCGGACGCGCGAGGTTACGTCTACTTTTTTCTTGATCGGCCCGACAACGACGAACGTACCCTCGTCAAGACCGACCAGGTCGCGCTCGAGATCTACTGGAAGGCCCCGCGGTATACGAAGCAGCGACTGGTCGGACTCCGCGATGAGAAGCAACTCCCCACGAACATCAGGTATCACCTTGATCATTTGACGGTCGTACAGGACGACTTCGGTGATCGTATCCGGCTGGGCGACGGAGACGAAGTCGAATCCGTGGTGCATCCGGTCGCGCCGGGAGCGGAGTTCGTCTACGACTTCAGACTGAAGGACTCCCTCAGCGTTTCGCTTCCAGGCCCCACGCCTGACATCCGTGTGTACGAGGTCGAGGTTCGGCCCAAGAACCCCGAGGTGCCCGGGGTTATCGGGAGTGTTTTCCTGCAGCGGGGCACCGGGGCCATCGTCCGGATGAACTTTACCTTCACACCGGCCTCCTACGTGGACGACAACCTCGACTACATCCGCATTTCGATGGACAACTCCGTCTGGGATCAGAAATATTGGCTCCCGTACAGACAGGAAGTCGAGATCCGAAGGGAACTACCCATCATCGAGTTCCTGGCGGGGAGCGTGATCCGCGGTCGCTTCGAGATCCGCAATTACCAGTTCAACCTGGAGCTTCCTCCGAGGCTATTCTTCGGTGGACGGGTCTCAACGGTACCGGAAGCGGCGAGGGAGGCCTTCCCTTTCGAGACCGGCCTATACGATCAATTGAGGGAGGAGGGACTGGAGTCGTCGGCGGAGATCGACGCGATCCGTGAGCAAGCGGTGGCCGCTGTCGGACGCCGCTATGTGAGCGGCCTGAATCCCTCTCGCTTGTACGTTCCATCTGTGTCGTCCATATACCGGTACGACAGAGCGGAAGCATCATTTGCCGGGATCGGCACGGCAACCAGCATCGCTTCCGGGTGGCGACTCCAAGCCCAGGGTGGCTATGCGTTCGGCCGGGAAAAGGGTCACCTCGCGCTCCACGTTCTGCCAGTGCCGTCATCGACCGGCGTGAGCCTGCGGCTCGGGTGGAACGAGCTGAACGATGTGAGTGGGCGCCTTGCCGGGGCTAGTACCCTGGTCAATACGGCTGCCGGCCTCGTCGCCGACCAGGACTTTACCGATCCCTATTTCACCTCGGGGGCAGAGGTGCGCTACCGTCGGAGTCTCGGCGCAACCGGCTCCCTCGACGTGGCTGGGAGTTGGGGGCGGCATCGCTCGGGTAGGAACGTCGTGGACGCCGGCGTGGGTGCAGGATCGAACATCGACCGACCGGTACTGGCGATCAACGAAGGAGACGACAGGGCGGTGGAAGTGACCTACGCCACCCACACAGCGGCGCTTGGCTTTGCGGGGTCGGCAACGGGTCGGGTCGGAAGATTCGACGATCAGCCTTATGCGTCACTGTGGTGGGACTCTACACTCCGGCGGCCGATTGCTTCGGCGGGCACCTCTCTGGAGGCCCGAGTTCGGGTTGGAATCTCGACCGAAGCCGCACCGATCCAGTCGCTCTTTCTCTTGGGCGGGCGACATACGTTGATCGGCTACTCGTACCGCTCTTTCATCGGCAATCGGGTCGGCCTCCTCCGGCTAGAGGCGAGCCGAGCGGTGATCGCCCCCTGGATCACCGCCCGGGTATTCGGGGCCGCGGGTATCACTGGCTTCGGTCGAAACGGCCTCCCCGATGCCGGATGGCTCCGCAGGAGCACCGACGGACTCAGAACCTCGGCGGGTGCGGGCGTAAGCCTCGGTTGGGACCTCCTCCACTTCGACGTGGGCCGGGGGCTAAATAGGGGAGGGGAGTGGGAGTTCCTATTTTCGATTCAACACCGCTTCTGGGCATGGCTGTAGCCCGTCGGGTCACGCTGCAGCCTGGACCTCCTCCTCCTTCGTCGACAGAAGTACGAGCTCACGCACCGTGACGGCGGCGGGCGGAATTTTCACCCCCTCCCGCTTGTATGCGTCGTACTCCAGCCGTCCCTCGATGCAGATCCGGTCGCCCTTTTTCACGTTGTCTTCGGTGAAGTTGGCCAGGCCCGCCCAGAGTGTCAGTCGGTGCCAGTCGGTTCGCTCCTGAGGATCGTCTCCGAACGGAGGACGGTTTGTCGCGAGCGACAGGTGCACGACCTTCGTTCCCTTCTTGGTTTCGTGGATGTCGGGATCGCGCCCGACGTTTCCGACGAGGATGACTTTGTTGACGGTACGGCTCATGTGGCTCCTCCCGTGTGATACGCATGGCCCCTCTCGATGCGCCCCATCCGGTCCGCGTCCCGAGAAAGCCTGTTCGCTTCAGGGCCCGGAAGGTGCATGAGGGCTCAGGGCGGCGGGATAGCGGGACGAGCCTAATCGAAGCGAGTGGCGTGGACACTTCTGGAACACAACGCTAGCCCTTCGTTTCGTACCAGCTCTCCCCTACGCTACCCTCGACCACCAAGGGGACGCGGAGCTCCATCGCTCCCTCCATGCAGGCGACCACCACCTCGGCCAAGGCGTCTTCCTCCCCCGCAGGCACCTCGAATAGCAGTTCGTCGTGTACCTGGAGGAGCAAGCGCGCACCGGTGTCGACTCGTGCCAGGGCGCCCGCCACGTCGATCATGGCCTTCTTGATCATGTCGGCGGCGGTGCCCTGGATGGGGGTGTTCTGGGCCACGCGCTCCCCGAATTGTCGGACATTCCAGTTCTTGGCGCTGAGCTCCGGGATATACCGACGACGCCCCATGAGCGTCTCCACAAACCCCTTCTCGCGAGCCGTGTGGACCTGCTCGTCCAAGTACGCTCGCACACCACTGAAGCGCTCGAAGTAGTGCTCGATGAACGCCTTCGCCTCGTCCCGCCCGATGCCGAGCTGTCGGGCCAACGAAAACGCTCCCTGCCCATAGAGCGTAGCGAAGTTGATGGTCTTGGCCGCCCCGCGCTGGTCCCCCGTCACCTTGTCGAGCGGCACGCCGAAGATGACCGAAGCCGTCTGCTTGTGCACATCTACTCCGTCCCTGAACGCACTCACCAGCGGTTCATCCCCTGAGAAATGGGCGAGGATGCGCAGTTCGACCTGAGAGTAGTCTGCCCCATAGAAGAGGCAGCCGTCCGCCGGAATGAATCCCTTGCGGATCTCGCGGCCCAGGTCGGTTCGGATGGGGATGTTCTGGAGGTTGGGTTCGCTGGACGAGAGCCGACCCGTCGTCGCCACCGTTTGATTGAATCGGGTGTGGATACGGCCCGTGCGAGGGATCACGAGCTGGGGCAGGGCGTCGACATACGTGGAACGGAGCTTTTCGAGCTCCCGGTACTCGAGCATGAGGCGGGGGATGTCGTGCCCCTCACCCGCTAGCTCCTCGAGCACGGACGAGTCGGTGGAGGGTCCGGTCTTGGTTCGCTTGAACACCGGAAGCTGCAGCTTCTCGAAGAGGATTTCTCGCAGTTGTTGAGTCGAGTTCAGGTTGAACTCTTCTCCGGCTACCTTGTGAATTTCTTCTCGGATGAGAGTCAGATCCCGATCCAGTCGATCATTCATAGTCTGGAAGAATCCGGTGTCGATCCGGATCCCCTCTAACTCCATCCTCGCCAGCACCGGAACGAGCGGCATCTCCAGCTCGGTGAAGAGTCGCGCGAGCCCTTGGTCATCCAGTTTCGCTGAGAAGCGCTCCACCAATCTGAGGGCCATGTCGATCTGACGGCCACAGTACTCTCTCGCCGTCTTCTGCTCGACCTCGGAGAAGCTGACCCTCTTCTGGCCCACACCCACCACGTCGCTGTAGGGTTGCATCGAGAAGTTCAGGAAATCCTGGCAGAGTGCCTCCAGATCGTGCTTCCGGCGTCCAGGGTCGAGCACATAGGATGCGATCGTCAGATCGAAACTGAGGCCCTCGAGACCGACTCCAAGGCGATCGAGAATCACCGCAGACGTCTTGAGGTCGACGCCTACCTTCTCGACCGTCGGATCCTCTAGCAGAGCCACCAAGGGCTGGAGAGCGTCCGAGGCGAGATTCGGAAGATTCTCGATCCCGACCGACTCGAACTCGAGCGCGGGCTCACCGACTGGCACGTGTCCGAAGGACAGGTAGAACGACACGCCCGGATCAATTCCCAACGCCAGCCCGACGAGAGTCGACCTGTGAGGGTCGGGAAAGGACGTATATGTGGACAGGCACACGCGGCCTGCCTCCCGCGCCCGAGCCACGACCTCCTCGACAAGGCTCGCATCCGTGATCAGTTCGTATTGCGCGTCGGTGCCCTCGACCATCCCCGATGCGGTGTCGGTATCCCCGGCAGAAGACGTTTCCGCGGAAACGGGGGTCGGCGCAGCCTCTTGATCGACTCCCGTCGGCGAGAATCGCTCCATGAGCCGCCGAAACTCCATCTCTACGAAAAACCGGTGAAGCCGTGGCCGGTCGGGATCCCGGACCAGCAGCTCCTCCAGATTCAGGTCGACGTCGAGGTCGGTCATGATCGTTACGAGCTGCTTGGACAGGCGAACCTTATCCGCATTCTCGAGGAGTGATTCTCTCGCCCGCTTGGCGGAGATCTCCCCGGCATGTGCGAGAACCTCGTCGACGCTCCCATACGCTTCGAGCAGCTT
The DNA here is from genome assembly GCA_963577685.1 of Gemmatimonadales bacterium UBA6960. Lineage (GTDB taxonomy): Bacteria > Gemmatimonadota > Gemmatimonadetes > Longimicrobiales > Gaopeijiaceae > UBA822. The sequence goes on from CAUZAE010000006.1 coordinate 19,702, forward strand.
CAAGGCGGTCTTCGGTCCGATTCCCGGTGCTCCCGGGATATTGTCCGAGGAGTCACCGATCAGTGCGAGGTAGTCGATGACGCGCGACGCCGACACTCCGAACTTTTCGTGCACGTTGCTCTCATCGACCCACTCCGGCGCCACCCCTGCCGGTCCCCCACGTCCGGGGTTGAGGAGATGCACGCCCGGTCCCACGAGCTGGTACAGGTCCTTGTCACCCGAAACGATGACGGCCTCGAGCCCTGCATCTCTGGCCTTCACGGCCAGCGTGCCGATGACGTCGTCCGCTTCGTAGCCGTCCAACTCGACGAGGGCGTCGTTGAAGCCCGCTACCAGCTCACGCACGCGCGGAAGGCTCGCCCTGAGTTCGTCGGGCATTTTTTCACGGGTTGCCTTGTACTCGGGGTAGACCTTTTCCCGGTGGCTGTTTCCGGCGTCGAAGACGACCGCGAGATAGTCCGGTTGATACTTGTCCCGGATCTCGATCAAGAAGTTGGCGAATCCGAAGGGCGCGGATGTGTTCTCCCCTTTGGAATTAGTCAGAGGCCGGCTGATGAAGGCGAAGAACGCCCGGTAGATCAGCGCGTAGGCATCGATCAGGAAGAGGCGAGGAGCGCTCTTCGAAGGAACTTCCATGGACTAGACCCGGGAAGGGGGAGAAGCCAGTTAGTGTACCGTTGTCGGGCCTGCATTCCAACCATAACGACGAGAGGTTGGTCCAAGGGGAGTAACCACAGAGCGTTTCTCGACACGGGGACAATGATGAAGACACGAAACAGGCTTTTGGCTTTCGGCATCGCTGGCGTCACGCTGCTAGGAATCCTGGCGCACGTATCCAAGCCCGCTTGTCGGCCCATCAGAGTCCCGAGTCCGAGGTGGCCAGCGTACAGGCTTCCCCCGGATTCGACTCCAGCTCTCGCTCTTTCGGTGAGTTGGTGAAGTCCCAAAGCTTCAGGCTGGGCGATGGAGGTCGGGTGGAGATAGACCTAGAGGACGCGGACGTAGTGCTCGAAACGATATCGGGTCCCACCCTCAAGCTGAGAGTGTACGTCGACGCGTCGGACGAGGACCGGGCCAACAGCCTCTTCGACGACATGGAGTTCCGAGCCGTCCAGACGGGTCCGACGGTCTCGATAGTGGCACGAGAGCCTCGATTCGACCGCTCAGAATGGCGGCGTCGAAGCCACCTTTCCGTCACGGCCGTCGTCGGGGTCCCGAGAGGTGTGGAGATCGACGCTCAAACGGGTGACGGCGACATCAGGATCAATCTACTGGCGTCGAGTGAGGTGTCTGTGTCCACCGGAGACGGTGACATCACCGTGACGGCGCCGGCCGATCTGGCGGCTGATGTCTACCTCAAGGGGGAGGACTTGAGCGTCGCGGAGGGGCTCGAACTCCTTGGTCGAATCCGCAGCCATTCCGTGCAGGGTACACTCAACGGTGGCGGGCCCAACCTGGAACTGCGAACGGGGGGGGACGGAGCCATCACTTTCCGCCAGGGCAACTGAACGGAGGACGGTTTCCGAGGCGCCTCAGGCCCTGATCACGTTAGACGCCTGGTGCCCCTTGTCCGTTTCCGCCAACTCTAACTCCACTTCTTCACCTTCAGAGAGGGTACGAAAACCCTCCCCCATGATCGCCGTAAAGTGCACGAACACGTCCTCTCCCTCCCGAAGCGTGATGAAGCCATACCCTTTGGAGTCGTTGAACCACTTGACGGTCCCTCTGGACATACGGCGTACTCCCTGTGTGACGATTGACGCTGATCGGTCACTCTCCGAGGCTGGGAGTGGCGGCGTCCCACCGAGGAGAGGCACCTGGGTCCTCACGACCCGCACCCGCAATTAGGGTAGGGGTCCGACGGTCCCACCGTCAAGCAAGTCGCCGGGGAATGCGCCGTCCGCCACCGCCAGCCTAGCGCTGCTCGTACAGGAGCCGGTAGAGGCGGATATTCCGAGTGATATTCTTCACGTATCCACGCGTTTCCTCGAACGGAATCCGCTCCGTGAACCTCAGTGGATCCTCGGCCTCGGGAAGTCGTCTCCAGCGGCGAGCCCTGGTCGGGCCGGCATTGTACGCGGACAGTGCGAGGGGAAGGTTCCCGTCACCGTAGCGACGCTCCATGTCGACCCAGAAGTTGGTCCCGAGATGAAGATTGATCTCGGCCGTCTCTAGGCTCGCGGGTGTGAAGCCACGAATGCCCTCACCGCGCGCCAGTTGCCTTCCTGTCTCGGGCATGACCTGCATCAGGCCTATCGCCCCGGCGGACGAGCGTATCGCCGGAGTGAAGGCCGACTCCTGGCGAATCAACGCGGCCAAGAAAATGGGGTCGATCCCGCGCTCCTCCGCTTCGCGGGTGACGATCTCACGGTGCGGGAACGGATAGAGTACCCGGAGGAGACGCCTACTCTGAGGTGTTCCCCGCCTCAGCACTTTCCATCCGACGTTGATCCCTTCAATCGTGAAACCACGTTCGATCAGAGCATCGGCGAGATCGAGGCTCGCGGGCACCGATTCGTCGGCTTGCTCGATCAGGCGGTCGACCGTGACTTCGGCGCCCTCATCGAGGCCCGCCGCAACGATCACATCGAGATCCCCCAGTCCTTCTCGGAGCCAACCCGGGGGACTGGCTACGGGGCCCAGAGGCAAGTTTGGCTGAAAGGGCTCCTCCAGGAGATCGGAGGCGAGCACGGCATAGTAAGACAACGCGCTTCGCTCCTGGATGCTCGCGATGTACTCCTGGGCCTCGTCGTCCTGACCCAAAACGCTCAGACTGCGCGCGGCCCAATAAGCGGCCTGATCCCATCGTTGCCCGTCGGGAAACTCCTCTAGATAGCCCTCGAAGACCGCTGCCGCTGCGCGCTCGTTGTCGCCCTGAAGGTGGATCTGGCCGAGCCGCATCCGCGCCAAACCCGCAGAAGCATGTGAGGAGCCCATGGCGATGGCCCTCTCGAATCCCGCCGCCGCCTCGTCATATGCCCCGCGTGACAGCGCTGAGTTAGCCCACGAAACCACGATATCGACCGCCTGACGGCTCCCCGGGAAACGATCGATGATCCACCCCTGGATCGTTCGCACGGCATCTCCGCGGCCCTGCCGGCGGCGGGTACGAAGCCACTGATCGAGCACACGCAACTCGAAATCCGGATCGTCGCTCTCGACCAACTTCCTATACTCGGCGAGCGCCTCTTCGTGTCGTCCGAAGGCGGACGCCAAGCGGGCTCGAGCCAAGCGCGCATCCGGGTCGGGCGTCACTCCCTGCGGAAGCGCGTCGAGGTACATGCCATACGCGCGTAGAGCGAGGCGTGGGTCCCGCGCCCGGTCGAGCGTCCTCGCCGACTGCAGCGCCTGCTCGGCGTCCACTTCGTCCCCAATCTGCAGAATCCCCCACGCGGCTCGGGCGCCACTCGTACCTCGCGGATAGGCCTCGAGCGAGCTCTGGTAGGCTGCCCGAGCGGCCGCAGAGTCACCACGAGCAGCGTGGAGCCCTCCGATCACCGTCATCGCTTCACCCCGGCGAGTGGCGGTCAACTCCCCTGCCGCGAGCTCGAGGTAGATGTCCATCGCACGGGTCGAATCACCCGAAGCCAGCCAGCTGCGGCCCTCCATGTTCCAAGCGATTTGCGCCGTCGTCGGATCGCCCCTCATCATCGGTACGAGTTCTAGGACGCGCTCGGTGTCTCCCGCCTCGGCAGCGAGCCCGGCCAATGCCAAAACAGTCCAGCTCGCCAGAACCGGTGATCCCCTACCCGTCGCCTCCAGGGCACTCAACACGGGAGCCCAGAGACCGGCTCGTGCCGCCGCCCTCGCCTCGCGAGAAGCAGCCCACGGTGCGGCCTCCGTCGGCGGCTGATCGAGCGATCGGAAGTGTCGATAGCTCTCAGCTGCCTCATCCCAGCGCTCGACTTCCTCGAGTCCTCGAGCCAGCATCAGGCGACCCTCGCCTCCCTCCAGGTCATCGAGCCAATCGGCACCCTCGAGTCCGTCGAGGACTCCCTGCCAGTTCCTCCAGCCCGCGTCCGCGCGAGCGAGCAACAGGACGCTCTGCGGATCGGACCCGGAGTCGCTCGAGTTCCTTCCTCGCAGGATTCGACTGGCATGCCAATAGCGGCCCACGAGGATCTCGGCCTTCGCCGAGTCCAACGCGGAGTCCGGTGACCGAGGGACCGCTTGCGTGCCCCCGGGGGATCGGGCCAGCAAGAGGCCGGGCCAGATGACCCCGACGAGCACCACGGAACCGACGAGTCTCAAGATATCGAGCCGATCTTCGGGAGCCTGAGGGGAACGGGCATGCTATAAATTACCGAATAGACACACCGCTCGGAAAGTGTCTAAAACAGCAGGGACAAAAAAATGGACAAAAAAGGGGTCACCCGTGCGGGTGACCCCTTTTTTCTTGAGATCGGGTCAGAACTACGAGCTGGCCCGATTCGTCTCCATGGCGTGGAGGGCATCGATCATCTTCTGTGCCGACTCTTCCATGTCGATGACGAGACTGTCGATTCTCGACACGAAGTAGTTGTGGGAAATGCTCACCGGAATGGCGATGACCAACCCGGCAGCGGTGGTAAGCAACGCAACCTTGATTCCACCCGCCACCAAGGTAGCCTCTACCTCGCCCGCGGCTTCGATGGATTGGAAGGCGATGATCATCCCGATAACCGTTCCCAGGAAGCCGAGCAACGGCGCCACGTTGGTCAGCGTAGCCAGGATGACGAGTCCTTTCTCCAGCTTACTCAACTCAATGAGCCCCTGGTTCTCGATGGCCTTCATGACGCGCTCGGTGCCCTCTTCGTGCCTGTCGAGACCGGCATAGAGAATTTTGGCCGCCGGAGCATCGGAGTTCCGCGTGGCCTCGAGTGCCTCCTCGATCCGGTGCTGAGCCAGAAGCTCGTCAACCTCGCCGAGGACCTTCTTGGTCCGCGTGGATTTCATCAGCAAGTCGAAGAACTTCCAGATGATGACGATGAAGCCGATGAAAACACAAATGGACAGAGGCACGCGCATGAAACCCATGCCGTCCCAATTCGTCCTGACCTGCTCCTCGAAAGTCATCTCCACCGCGTCTACTCCGGGGATCTGAAGCAGGGCACTGTATAAACGCATCACACCGACCAAAAGGACCTCCAGCCACAAGTTCTAAGCCGTTCTCAATATCGCCTCAGACGATCTGAGTCGATACCTCCAAATACAAGGAGTCCGAACCTGTTGTGGCCCGACAACTCTGTCAAGGGCCGCCGGAAAGCATCGGGCTCTTCAGGCACGCCGCGAACCGTCCCGGCACCTTTCCGCCAGTGGAGGAGCACTGCGCGTGCACTCCTCGTCCTTCTCCGGATGCGGGCAACGAGGGTGAAACGGGCATCCCGGCGGGGGGTGGGTCGGGCTCGGCACATCTCCCGATAACACAATACGCTCGCGGGTTGGTGTCGCTTTCAGACCACGGCTGGGAGCCGTCGACAGCAATGCCCTCGTATAGGGATGTAGAGGATTGTCGTACAGTTCCGAGGCCTCCCCAATCTCCACGATCTTGCCCAGATACATGACGGCCACTTGGTCGCTCATGTACTTCACGACGGCCAGATCGTGGGCGATGAAGAGGTAGGTGAGGCCCAGCTCGTCCTGCAAGCTGCGAAGAAGGTTCAGGACCTGCACCTGCACGGACACATCGAGAGCGGACACAGGCTCGTCACCGACGATGAATTCCGGCTCGACGGACAGGGCTCAGGCGATACCGATTCGCTGGCGCTGACCGCCGCTGAACTCGTGGGGATAGCGGTCCACGTGTTCGGGCAGAAGGCCCACGAGCTCAAGGAGCCCATGGACGCGCCGCTCGCGGGAGGCGCCCTCGCCCCCCAACCCGTGGACGCGCAGTACTTCCCGTGGCATCGATCCCACCGTCAGTCGGGGATTCAATGTGCCGAACGGGTCCTGAAAGACGATCTGGGCCCGGCGCCGGAGCTCACGAAGGTGTAGCCGGTCCAAGTCACCGACACTCTTCCCGTCGTAGACGACTCGCCCCCCGGTGGGCTTGGTGAGGTGAAGGATAGCGCGCCCCGTGGTGGATTTGCCGCACCCCGACTCGCCGACGAGGCCCAGTGTCTCTCCCCGGCGGATCGTGAAGCTCACGCCGTCGACGGCCCGAACGTGACCCTTGGTCGCTTGCAGGAGACCCCGCCGCTGCGGGTAGTACTTCCGCAAATCTTGGATGTCGAGCAGGACCTCGCCGACGGGGGATCGGGTGGTCTCCGTCGCTGGCGTCACGTCGACACCTCGTCGGGTTTCGGGCTCCCGTGAGGCTCGGGCGATTCGGCGAGCCAACATCGGGCCGTACGATCGGATGCGGACTCGACGGGGAAAGACTCGGGAGAGCTCAATCTGCACTTTTCCCATGCCGAGGAGCAGCGCTCCCGAAAACGGCACGCCTCAGACCAATTCACCGGATCGGGTACCCCACCGGGGATCGGAGTCAGCGGCTGACCGCGCTCAACGAGATCCGGGAGAGAGGCGAGCAGTCCTTACACGTCGTCTCGGATGTGGAAGGTGATCTCGCTGGCATCGTCGGACACCTCCCACGACTCCGCCAAGTAGGGGATCAGGTTCAAGTCCTCGTCCAGCTGGCCGAGGGTCATCAGGTTCACGAACATCTGATGTTGTGCGCTCGCGTGGCTCGCTGAGACGTGCCCGTTCATGCCGCCCGAAAGCTCACCTACGGAGCCCACCACCGCCGTACCCCAGTACCGATCACTCGGCGGAGCCTGTCCCTCGTACTGCGACATGAACTCCGCAACGCGAGCGGTGACGTCGTCACAGAACGGAATACCGCTCCCCGCATCGGCCAACGTCGAGTCGAGCCTCTAGCCAGCCGGCTGCGTTCCGTCGGCACAACCTCCTAGGACCATCGCAGTCAGAATCGTCGTCGTCGCCAATCGGGACCCGCTCATGATTCGCTCCTTTATCTGCGCCACGTCCACTCCGGAGAGGCATAGTGTTCTCGGAGCGCATCAGACGCGGATCGCTCCGCGTCCGTAGCCCCTCCTCTCTGCCACTCCCCTCCCAACACATCCCGCATGCCTTCGATGACACTGTCTACAACTTGGCTCCATGGCGGCTCGCTGCCCAGCACCTCTTTCAACCCGATCGCACGTCCCGCCTCGGAGCCATGTACGCACAGATCGGCCAAACGCTCCTGATCCGATCCGATCAGCAGCGAGCCGTGCTGCAAGATGGCTCCTCCGACGCGCGCCTGAGCGCTCCCGACGAGCTTTCTACCACCCGCAGTCAGCTCGCCCGGCGCGGGCCTGCCGAAGCAGGGGCCGGCGTCTGGACCTACCACCCCAACCTCCGCTCCGGCCGCGTCTACGCGAGCCCCTAGGGCCCCGAGAGCCCGCGCCAACCCGCGATGGATCGCCTGATACACGGAGCGAGGCCTCATGCCGCGGGAAACGGGCAGCACGACGGCATACGTCAGCTCCCTGTCGTGGAAGACGGCCCGCCCTCCCGTGGGTCGCCGCACGAAGTCGATGCCGGCCTCCAGGGCCCGCTCTACCTCGTACCGTCCCAACGCAGGCTCATTGCGCCCGAAGGATATCGTGGGGCGGGTCCAGCGATAGATTCGGAGGACCCCCTGACCCGGCCCCACCGCGGACGCCAGAGCATGGTCCAGCGCCATGTTCGCCGCTCCGGAAGCGGGCGCATCGACCTGAGCCCTCCACCGAAGCAGGTCGGTCCGTGGGCTGCTGCTGCCCTGTTCGGCCGACGCGAGCACGGAGGGTGACCCCCGGCCCGCCAGACGCTCATGGACGATGCTCAGAACTCGTACGAACCCTTGCCCTGCTCGAGGATCTCGACCCTCGCGCGGTCACCGACCAAGGCTCGGAAACTCTCGGGGTCCTGCTCGATATAGGGCCAGGTCCCGTAGTGGATCGGGATCACCACGGAGGGCTCGACGAAGTCGACGGCGATGGCCGCGTCCTCGGGGCCCATCGTGAAGTTGTCCCCGATGGGGAGAATCGCGATGTCCACCCTACCCTTCAGGAGTTGCATGTCCAGTGTCAGCGCGGTATCCCCGGCATGGTACAGTCGCTTGCCGGGGCCGAGGTCGAAAAGCAGCCCGGCGGGGTTCGTCGTGAACCCCTCGGCCCCCTCCCCGTGGACTCTCCCCCCGTGCACGGCGATGGTCATTTTCACGCGGCCGAACGGAAAATCCCACCCGCCGCCGATATGCATCGGATGAGCGTTTTCGACACCCTGGCTCTGAGCGTACTCCACGAGCTCGAAGGTGCCGACCAACGTCGCCCCCGTGGCCTTGGCGATGGGAATCGCGTCGACAAAGTGGTCGAAGTGACCGTGCGTACAGAATACGAAGTCTGCCTCGATGTCGGCCGGATCCAACTCCGTCCACGGGTTGTCCGTGAAAAACGGGTCGATCACGATCCGGGTGCCGTCATCGGTCGTCAGGCCGAACGTCGCATGACCGTGATAATCGAGCTTCGCCATTCTCAATCTTCCTCTGTTCCCGAGGCCGACTCAGGTCTCGGAGGCCTCGCCATCGGCCTCCGTCTCCCCATGAGCATACGACTCGATGGGTGGGCACGCACATATCAGATGGCGATCACCGTGAACGTTGTTGATCCTGCGGACCGGAGGCCAATACTTATACTCGCGAGTCCACGGAGCCGGGTAGGCCGCCTTCTCGCGAGAGTATGGGTGCTCCCATTCGGACGTCGCGACCATGCCCGCCGTATGGGGAGCGTTCTTGAGCACGTTGTCGTCGGTGTCCGCGGTGCCGGCCTCGACCTCCCGAATCTCATCACGGATCGCCACCAACGCGTCGCAGAGTCTATCCAACTCGTATTTGGACTCACTCTCGGTGGGCTCGATCATGATGGTCCCCGCCACGGGGAACGACATCGTCGGCGCGTGAAAACCGTAGTCCATCAGTCGCTTGGCCACGTCCTCATCGGAGATGCCGGTCGACTTCTTGAGCGGACGCAAATCTAAGATGAACTCGTGAGCCACCCTCCCCTGCTCCCCCCGGTACAGGATGTCGAAGGGCCCGTCCAAGCGGTGCGCCATGTAGTTCGCGTTCAGAATGGCCGCCTGAGTCGCGCGGCGGACGCCATCCCTCCCGAGAAGGGCGATGTAGGCCCACGAGATCAACAGGATACTGCTACTCCCCCACGGTGCCGCGGACACGGCTGGAACACCGTGCTCGCCACCCGTATCCACCTCCGGATGACCGGGAAGGAACGGCGCGAGTTCTTCGGTGACACAGATCGGACCCATTCCAGGCCCGCCTCCACCGTGTGGGATAGAGAACGTCTTGTGCAGGTTGATGTGACACACGTCCGCGCCGTAGTCCCCGGGCCGACAAAGACCCACCTGAGCATTGAGGTTCGCTCCGTCCAGGTAGACTCGTCCGCCGTGCTCGTGCACGATGTCGCAGATCTCACGTATTCGGGACTCGAAGACACCGTGAGTCGACGGGTAGGTGACCATGAATGCCGCCAACGCCGCGGCGTGTCCCTCGGCCTTGGCCGCGAGATCGTCCACGTCGATGTTGCCAGATTCGTCACACTTCACGACGACGACCCTCATGCCGGCCAGCACCGCACTCGCCGGATTCGTCCCGTGGGCCGACGCAGGGATGAGGCAAACGTCACGGTGAGCCTCTCCTCGGCTCGCGTGCAAGGCTCGGATCACTAGAAGTCCCGTGTACTCCCCCTGCGCTCCGGAGTTGGGTTGGAGAGATGTCGCGGCGAATCCGCTGATCTCGGCCAGCCAACTCTCGAGGTCCGAGAAGATCTGTCGGTATCCTTCCGCCTGATCCACCGGAGCGAACGGATGGAGCCCTCCGAACGCCCGCCACGTCACCGGTACCATTTGGGTCGTGGCGTTCAATTTCATGGTGCAGGAGCCCAGAGCGATCATGCTCGTGTTCAACGAAAGGTCGCGACTCTCCAGGCGGTTCATATAACGCAGCATCTCCGTTTCGGAGCGGTATCGGTGGAACACGGGATGCTCGAGAAACCGGGACGAGCGTGCCAGCGCAGCGGGCAGTGCCGAAACCGCGGTCTTCGACACTACGGCAGCACTCAGCTTCGCGCCTCCACCCTTCGGCCCCCCGTCACTGAAAATGTTGAAGAGATCATCGAGATCCTCCGGCCGGGTCGTCTCATCCAGCGCGATTCCGACGGTACCGTCACCATGGTCCCGCAGGTTGATCTCGAGGTCACGAGCGCGCGCGAGCACGTCCGCCCCTGAGACCCCCGCCGTCACGACCTGGATGGTATCGAAGAAGTGCTCGTGGACGACCGAGTGACCGAGCTCATGGAGTCCGTGTGCGAGCGTCGCCGCCAGGTCGTGGACCCGCCTGGCAATCGTGGTCAGACCCTCGGGACCGTGGTACACGGCATACATTCCGGCCATGATGGCGAGAAGAACCTGGGCCGTGCAGATATTGGAGGTCGCCTTCTCGCGTCGGATGTGTTGCTCCCGGGTCTGAAGCGCCATCCGCAGAGCCGGATCCCCGTCAGCGTCCACAGATACCCCGATGATACGTCCCGGCAGCTTCCGCTTGAAGCGCTCATGGGCCGCAAGGTAGGCAGCGTGCGGGCCGCCGTAACCCATGGGCACTCCGAAGCGCTGCGTGTTTCCCACGGCCACGTCAGCGCCGAACTCGCCCGGCGGCGTAAGGAGCGTCAGGGCCAACAGATCGGCAGCCACGACCACCCCCGCTCCCCATTCGTGAAAAGTCTCACAAAAAGAGGAGTAGTCGTGGACAGCGCCATCGGTCGCCGGGTACTGCACCAAGCCGCCGAAGACCCGATCGCCGAAGCTCTCCATGTCGAAGTTGTCGTGCGCTCCGACCACGATTTCGACACCCATCGGCTCGGCCCGCCCACGAACGACCTCGATCGTCTGTGGATGGCACGCTTCCGAGATGAAAAAGAGAGTGCGCTTCGCGTCTTTCGTTTCGCCGAAGAGCATCGCCATCGCCTCGGCCGCAGCCGTGGCCTCGTCGAGGAGCGAAGCGTTGGCGATCTCGAGGCCCGTGAGATCTATCACCATGGTCTGGAAGTTGAGGAGTGCCTCCAAACGCCCCTGCGCGATCTCGGCTTGGTACGGCGTGTACTGGGTGTACCAGCCCGGGTTTTCCAGAATATTCCGGAGGATTACACCCGGAACGATCGTGTCGTGGTACCCCATTCCGATGTACGAACGGAAAATACGATTCCGGGAGCTGATGTCCTGGAGCCGCGCGAGGAGTCGATGTTCTGACGAAGCCGCGGGAAGGTCCAACGCCCTGTCGAGCCGAATCGACTCGGGGACCGTCTGGTCCATCAACTCGTCGAGTTCAGCGACACCAAGGGTCGCCAGCATCTCCTGGATCTCGTGGTCCCGGGGACCGATGTGGCGGCTGCCAAAACGCTCCTCGCCACCCAATTCGAGGGCGGTCACTGGCTCTGACCCGATTCCCTCATTCGTCGACCATTGCCTGGTAGGACGCGGCGTCCATGAGTGAATCCACGAAAGCTGGATCAGCGACCCGAAGGTGGATCATCCAGCCATTCCCATAGGGATCGCTGTTTACGAGTGAAGGATCATCGTCAATCGCTTGGTTCACCGCCGTGACCTCACCTTCCGCAGGACAGTACAAATCGCTGACCGCCTTGACCGCCTCGATGGTCCCGAAGGTGGCCATCCTCTCGAAGCTCGCCCCCACTTCCGGCAACTCGACGTATACGATGTCCCCCAGCTCCCCCTGAGCATAGTGAGTGATCCCGACCTGGTAGACTCCTTCTTCATCCAAGGCCTTCAAGTATTCGTGCTCTTCCGTATACCGAAGTCCTTCTGGGTAATCCGACATCAATCCCTCCGCAGGTGGGCTGTCTGGCCTCGGGTGTCCAAGGCGGTCACAATAGAAGAGCTTTTCGAGGAGCGTCAAGGTCGATCGTCTCATAAGGGTTTGTTCATGGTGCGTCCCGCCGCTCATTCACCGCTCATTCGTCTTTGCATGCGTCTCTAGTCGGCGTAACTTTTCTTAGGTTCTGCCGTCCGGCAGGCTGACGTTCACATCCTGGCACGAGGAGAGAGATCGGCGATGTCCATTGCGCTGGCACAAGAGGGATATCGGGCACTCACCTCACTTTCCGACGACGAGGAGATGTTCCGGGAAGCGGTGCGAGAGTTCTCCTCCGCAGCGATCGCTCCGCTCGTTTCCGAGATGGACCACAATCAAGAGTTGGACGCTGGATTACTGGACAAACTGTTCGAGCTAGGGGTCATGGGTATCGAGATTCCGGAAGAGTTCGGTGGCACGGGGTCCACGTTCTTCACATCGGTTCTCGTCGTGGAGGAGATCTCGAGAACCGACCCTTCGGTCGCGACCATCGTGGACGTCCAGAATACCCTCGTGATAAACGCTTTTCAGCGGTGGGCCACCGAGGAGCAGTTGGCCCATTACCTTCCCAAATTGGCCCGGGAGTGGGTCGGCGCATACGCCCTTTCCGAGGCCGGGAGCGGCTCCGACGCCTTCGCTTTGTCCTGCCGAGCCAAGCAGGACGGAGACGACTGGATCCTCAATGGGCAGAAGCTTTGGATCACGAACGGGAGGGAGGCCGCGGTCTTCATCGTGTTCGCTACTGTAAGTCCCGAGGCGGGATACAAAGGCCTCACGGCGTTCATCGTCGAGCGTGATAGCGACGGGCTGTCAGTGGGGAAGAAGGAAGACAAGCTGGGGATCCGCGCTTCGTCTACGACCGAGGTGATTTTGGAGGACGTCAGGGTGCCCGGCGCGAGGGTCCTCGGCGAAGTCGGCAAAGGCTATAAGGTGGCCATCGAAACCCTGAACGAGGGCCGCATAGGTATCGGTGCCCAGATGGTGGGCACGGCGCAGGGCGCACTGGACCACACGCTGAAGTATGTAAAAGAGCGGGAACAGTTCGGACGGCCCGTGGGAGACTTTCAGGGTGTCCAGTTCCAGTTGGCCGACGCTGCCACGGAGTTGGAGGCATCACGCCTACTCGTTTATAACGCGGCCCGCTTGCGGGACACAGGCGAGGACTTCCTGGTGCCCGCGGCTATGGCCAAGCTACATTCCTCACGGACGGCGCAACGTGTGACCTCGGTGTGCATCGACCTTTTCGGGGCCTACGGCTTCACGAAGGAGTACCCAGTGGAAAAGTACTATCGTGACTCGAAAGTCGGCACCATCTACGAGGGTACGACGAACATGCAACTAAAGACGATCGCAAGGACGCTTCTATTATGATTTCCGGCTTCGGTGTCTGGGAGATCGGCCTGGTTCTACTGCTCGCGTTCTTCTTCTTCGGCGCGAAGAGGATTCCGGTGATCGGGCGCGGTCTCGGAGCGGCTATTCGCAACTTCAAGGGGGAGTTGCGTGAGGGTGATGATTCGTCCGACGAGCGCCTCTTGAAGGATCCCCCGGACACCGAACAACGGTAAATCGTCGGCCCAGTGGGACCGACCATTCTCGACAACGTCGTCATCGTCCTCGACGAGCCGAAAGACGTAGTCAACGTCGCGGGTGTCATTCGGGTCATGAAGAACATGGGGCTCTCGAAGCTCCGGCTCGTGAACCCCGACGAGTTCGATATCCGTCGCATTGGCGGCATCGCCCACCGCTGTGAGGACTTGGCAGAATCGGGGGAGCTATTCAGCACCCTTCGCGAAGCCCTGCACGATACGGTGTTCACGGTCGGCACCACGGCACGAGCGCGTACCGCACAACGCAACTACGTGCGACCGCGAGCGATAGCTCCCGGGATCGTCGCCAAAGCCTCCGAAGGGCCTGTCGCGGTGGTCTTCGGTCGGGAGGATCGTGGCCTGAGCAACGAGGCTCTGGACATGTGTCACGCCATTGCGATCGTACCGACCGTCACAGACTACTCCAGCCTGAACCTCGCGCAGGCGTGCTTGGCTCTCTGTTATGAGATCTATCTCGCCGCCTCCGACGAAGCGCCACTTCCCAAGGGCAAGCGGGACGTGGGTGCGGCGACGCACGCGGATCTCGAGGAAATGTACGCGGCCCTCGACCGGGGACTCCATCGAATCAACTTTTTCAAGGGTGACCGGCACCCCGAGAGCGTGGTCCGAATGCTTCGGACGATTTTCTCCAGAGCGGAGCCCGACCTTCGGGAAACACGCCTTGTTCGGGCCATGGGGTTCGAGATGGAGCGCTACTTCGATCGGGTCGCCGAAGGGGAGGACGAGCCGCAAAGTCCCAGTACGGACGACGAATGATTAACGCACCTTCGTTTGGGAGCCACTTTCTGGCGTCGGTGAGCGTTGGCCTGCGTCGGAAATACTCGGTTTCTGCGTCAATTGCGTCGGTGAGCGTCGGTGGGTAACGACGCAGTCTTTGGCACAGTTTGTAAGTGAGCCGCTGTAAGACGTCGGCCGGACCGGCGGGGGCTGTGTTGATCAACTTCCAGCTTACGTTGCGCGCTCGCGGCTACCTGGCCAGAGTAAAGGAGCGCGTGCGAACGAGCGATGTCTTGGCGAAATACGGGGTGACGATCAGTTATGGCATCGCACGGTCCGACGTCGGCAAGACGGTGAGGTTCGAGGAACTCATCCAGGCCGCCGACCAACAAATGTACGAGAACAAGAACCGATAAGGCGTCTAAGGGAGGCGCCTAGTAGGTGGTTGGTTACCCTTCCACGCCCCTCCCCGCGACTTCGACTTCAAAGGTTTCGGGATCGACCATGGGTTGCCACACCTGCATGAGTGGGAAGGTCGAGAGAAACCAGCGCACGGTGAACAGGAAGATGCCCAGGAACATCAGCGCCACGAGGAATTCGGTGGCGCCCAGGGTCGGCGTGTCGTGACTCCGTATGGAAGGAGCCACCATGAGGTGCTTCTCTAGCCAGAGCCCCCCTAGGAGCACGAGCGCAATCGTCCTGAAGACGACGGGCGTCATCTTCGCCTTCCGGCCGATCAGACCGGCAAACGGTATGATGAAGCACATCACGATCAACAGTGCCGACCACTTGCCCCACGGCTCTTCCGCACGGTGGATGATCCACAGCTGCTCCGACGGCAGCTTCGCGTACCAGATCACGAGATACTGGGCGAAGAACAAGTAGGTCCAAAACACGGAGAAAGCGAAGGTCAACTTTCCGAGGTCGTGGAGCTGTTGGCGTCCCATGGCCTTGTTCGCCACCTCGTCCCGTTTCTTCAGGAAGATCACCGCCACCGCCGTGGCTGCGATCCCACTCCAGAACGCACCCATGAAGAACCAGGGGCCCATCATGGTGGAGAACCAGTGCGGCTCCAGTGACATGACCCAGTCGTACGAAAAAATGGTCATGACGACGGCGTAAAGGATCACAAGGGCCGGAGCCATCGTCGTCATGGAACGGTATGCGTTGACCTCTTCGACCTCCTGGCCGAGCCAACCCTGGGTCAAACGCTCTCGCCACGCGACCCGTCCCGGATCAGAGGCGACTTCACGCTCGTCCTTCACGAGACCCATGTCTGGACGAAGCGAGAGATAGACGAAATAGAGGGAGGCACCGAACAGCACCATCGCCCCTAGGACATTGCGCGTGACCAGAAAGGGCATGTTGAGATACGCGGCCTTCTTTTGAACGAGCGGGTCGACCGCCATCATCTCGATCCAGGGAAAGTAAGACTCCCCCAGGCCGAGCATCGGAAGGAGCATCAAAAAAGAAAACGGAAGAAACGCGACAAACGCCAAACTCACCCGTCGCACAGACCAATTCCACTTCGACTTGGTGATCCAGGTCGCCATCGACAACAGCATGGCACCCATGGCGATGTTCGTGAAAAAGAGCCAGTTGGACACGTAAGACTGCCAGGCCCGGTCCGGATCACTATTCAACGCGACCACGAATCCTACGAGACCGACAACGAACATCCCGGCGAATATCTGGTTCGCACGCTTTGAACGGGGCAAGTACCGGAGCGGGATCTCGGAGGGAACATGAATCTGACTCATCGACCTATTCCTCCCCCCCGCCGGCCGGAGTATTGCCCGCCTGTCGCTGCAACACGCGTATGTGGTTGACGATGTTCCAGCGATCGAAGTGGCTGACCTGGTGTCCATAAGGAGGCATGAGTCCCCTACCCACGCGCATGATTCCGTAGATGTAGCCGTCGCTGTACCCGGACACGACCGGACCGGAGAGGTTGTAGGCGACGAGGAGCGGGTACTTGTCGATGATATTGGCCTGTGCACCGACACCGGCCACGCCATGACAAACGGAGCACATACGATCGAACAGCTCTTCCCCGCGCTCCAGCGAGGCCGCGTCTGCCGGCACCGGGTTGGGGAGGTTCTGCACGATCGGCCCGAACAGGTCGGCTTGCCCGAACGGTGGCGGGAACACGCCCCGCTCGGGCTGGCCCGTATTCAGGCGGCCCGGACCGGGAGGGAAATTGCCCGCAGCAAAGGGAACACTGTTCGGCGGCGGCGCGATGGTGTTCTCGTATGGATCGAACGATCGGGAATCACGCATGTGCCGGCCGAAGATCCCGGCGAGAACATCGTCCAAGGGAGTGCAAGCCCCTACCGCAACGAGCATTAGCATCACGATCGGGACACGCGCATTACGAAGCATGGCGCACCCCCTCCGGATCTTCCCTCAGATCAGACGGTTCCTGACCGTTCAGAATATCTCGGGCTCTCCCGAGTCGGTCCGGTGGAACGGTGACGAACACGCCGAACTTACCAGCGCTGAACTCCGGATCGTATACGACCATGGGCTTGATGTAGGGAAGACGACTGTTGATGAAGAGGCCGATCACCGTCGAAAGTACGCCGAACAGCACCGCCATCTCGAAAGCGATGATAAAGTACGCCGGAATCGAGAGGATCGGCTTCCCTCCGGTAACCAATGGCCAATCCATGGAGGTGAAGGACGTGAACGCGAACCCGCCGGCGGCGCCGCATAAGCCACCCGCAAGCGCCCACACCCGCACTGGGCTCTGGTCGTACCCGAGAGCCTCCTCGATGTGATGATCGGGATAGGGCATATAAGCCGTGATATCCTTGAGACCCTCACCCCTCAACTCTTCGATGGCGTTCACGGCCGAATCGACGTAGTCGAAGGAAGCGAGCAGGCCAATGTGGTCGCTCATCGGTCACCTCCTTCCAGTCCGCCATGCGCCGGCACGGCGCGGCGCATCGGAGTCGGCAGAACTTCCTTGAGCTCTGCGATAGCCACCGGCGGGAGTAATCGTGTGAAGAGCAGGAACCAGAATCCGAACCAGGCGAAGCTCCCCACCATGACGCCCATCTCCGTCAAGGATGGCCGGTACATACCCCATGCGAAGGGCTCGTACTCGTGGTGGAGGGACGTCGCGATGATCACGTAACGTTCGAACCACATGCCGATGTTGACGAAGATGGAAATCGTGAAGAGTGCGGGGATGGAGTAGCGCACGCGCTTGAACCAAAGCATGATCGGAACCATGGCGTTGCAGACGAGCATGGTCCACGCCGCCCACCAATACGGACCGAAGAGTCGAGCCCAGAACGCCGCTCTCTCCACTTCTTCACCGCTGTACCACGCCATGAAGAACTCGGAGAGATAAGCGTAGAAAACGATCATCGACGTGAGGAGGCACAGCTTGGCCATCGCGTCGTAATGCTTCGTCGTGAGGTACGCCTCGAGTCCGAACGCCTTCCTGAGCGGCACCGTCAGCGTGATCACCATCGCCACGCCGGAGTAGATGGCTCCGGCCACGAAGTACGGAGCGAAAATCGTGGTGTGCCAGCCCGGCACGATGGCGACCGCGAAGTCCCAGGACACCACGGAGTGCACTGAAAGAACCAACGGTGTGGCGAGAGCCGCCAAGAAGATGTAGGCCTTGCCGAAGTGGTG
>CAUZAE010000007.1:0-36500 GCA_963577685.1 Gemmatimonadales bacterium UBA6960
GGCGCTCGGTGGAACGGCGGTGGGGACGGGGATCAACACGCACTCCGAGTTCGCCGCACGGACGATCGCGTTCTTGTCCGATGAGCTGGGGCTCGAGTTCCGGGAGGCCGAGAATCACTTCGAGGCCCAGGCCGCGAAGGATGGGGTCGTAAGCGCCGCGGGCGCTTTGAATACGATTGCCACGAGCTTCTTCAAGATCGCAGACGACTTGCGATGGTTGGCCAGCGGACCCACGTCGGGGATCTCGGAGATCCGGATTCCGGCCATTCAGCCTGGCAGCTCGATCATGCCCGGGAAGGTGAACCCCGTACTGTCCGAAGCGATGATGATGGTCGCCGCGAGGGTGATGGGAAACCATACGACCGTGACGATCGCAGGTCAGCGTGGGAATTTCGAGCTGAATGTGATGATGCCAGTGATGGCGCAGGCGCTGATGGAGTCGATCACGCTCCTTGCGAACATTGCGAGGACTTTCGCCGACCGGTGCGTCGCGGGTATCGAGGCCAACGAGGAGCGAGCCAAGGAGCTCCTGGAGAAGAACCCGGCTATCGCGACAGCGCTCAATCCGTACATCGGGTACGATGAGGCGGCTATTGTGGCGAAGGAAGCCGCCCGCGAAGGTCTATCGGTGCGGGAAGTCGTGGAGAGGCGAGGTCTCTTACCGACGGCCGATGTAGACGCCGCCCTCGATGTGCGAAGTATGACCGAGCCTGGCCTACCGGAACAATAGTCCGGTGGAAGCCGATTCCCGACGCGCCAGATTCCGCGCCGCCACGTTCACCCTTGCCTCGAGAGTTTCAGCAGCAAAGCGACGAAATTGACACGCCGGGTTTTCGAATCGGAAGAACGGTCGTCAGGCGGTAGCCAGATCGAGCTGGAGGCTCTGACGCTGGAACTGCTTGCCGGCGACGGGTAGGGGCACGCCACCGTGAGGAAGCACGCGCGTCACCGTCCCGTCCAAATAGAGCGGATACGCCCACTCGTTGCCGTAACGAACGACTTGGATCAACTTCGGCCGAGCGAGGTGCTTGTTTGGGGTCACGGGGTCCGTGATTCTCCGCCAAATTCGATCGACGAGGTTCATGCGCTCGTTGACTGAATCGGCCCACATTGCGAGGCGGATCTGTTTCCGATCGGATACGGTCATGGACCGCACGACCTTTCCTGTGTCCCGGAAAGGAGTGCGACAGAAGAAAAGCGAGAGCTTCGACATCGGGTGCCGGTTCAACCTTCACTTCGTGATTTCCAGGAGTCCTGACTCTGCGGCGATCGGAGATATCCCAAAATCCGTCTGCGTGGACGCGTGTTCTCATGATTCTTGAGGCCTTGTCGAGAGCGATTTCCCAACGTCTTCCGATGAGCTGTACGACAAGACCCGTGCCCGTTCCACGCTCGAGGGTGCGAAATGGCGGAGAAAAGAGGTAAAGTGTGATGGTTAAACGAGTTCAGGCTGAGGAGCATTCGGGGGCGTAGTAGGTGCATAGTAGGTAGGTGCCCGTGCTCAGTAGGAAAATTATGACCAAAGGCGGCAATAAATGCCTAGGAGTGTTCAATCGTGAGTAGCGATGAGCTCGGGGCTCACGTCTCCGCTTCGGGTGGCGTGGATCGGGCGCCCGAACGGGCTCACGCGATCGAGTCCGTGGTTCTGCAGCTCTTTACAAAGCAACCGAGCCGATGGGCCGAGCCGGACATCGACGCGGATACTCGAGAGTCCTTTCGCAGAGAACGCCGCAGTGCCGGGATTCGAACAGCGGTGGCTCACGATTCTTACCTGATCAACCTTTCCTCACCCGATGATGCCCTGTGGGAGAGATCGCTCGCTTGTTTCATCGGTGAGCTGCGGCGCTCGACCGCCATCGGTCTCGACTTCGTGGTGACGCACCCGGGAAACGCGACGGACGGGGACCTGGAGAGTGGGATTGCTCGCAACGCCGAGGGTGTACAGCGCGCCCTGGAACTCGTGACAGGGAGCTCGACCTTGCTCCTGGAACTCACGGCCGGTTCTGGCACATCAGTGGGAGGAAGCTTCGACAACCTCCACGCGATTATCGACCGGATTGCTCCCGAGGTTCGCTCGCGTGTGGGCATCTGCTTCGATACTTGCCACGCCTATGCCACGGGGTACGATCTGGTGGGGGACTTCCCGGGCGTCTTCCGCGCGTTCGACGATGCGCTGGGGTTGGACCGACTCCTCCTGTTTCACATGAACGATTCCAAGGGAGACCTTGGATCAAAACGTGATCGCCACGCCCACATCGGAGAGGGCAGACTTGGTGAGACCCCCTTTCGAAAGATCATCGAGGACGAGCGCTTCATGGAGATTCCGAAGATCTTGGAGACGCCCAAGGACGACGACCCGGTTGTTGCGGATCTCCGCAATCTGCGGCTCTTGAGGTCGTTTCGCCCCCGCGGCTAACGTGCGCGTCCCAGCCGGGGCTATCTCCCGAATTTGTCGAGAGTGGACAGGCGGGAAGGGTGCCGCCTATATTGGATCTGCGCACTTGGGGGGCTCATTTATTGAGCCAACACAAGTGAAGCCGGGACCGGCTCTTCCGGTTGACGTCACGCCCTGCGAGGGGAAGATGAAACCTGGAAGGAGGTCAACCAAAAGTGTCCCTGGGCTTCAATAATACCCCTCCTGTGCGTTTCGAGGGGCCGAGACCTGACGTGGTTTCGGCCCCTCGATTTTTTTGGGGGGGGGATCCTGACTTCCCATCGGGGTGTAGGGCAAACAACTCGCGTTTTCTTCAACAGAAGACCGTATCAACCAAGGAGTGGCTCATGCAAGTCCTTCGTTCGACTATCGTAATGGTGTGCGCAGCGTGCGTGTTTGTCGCTTGTGGGGGGGGACAGCCCCACGGGTAATAACGATGCGGAAGCACCCGCGAGATTCTTGCCAGTCCTGCGTTCGGCGCCAATATCCAGGAGATCTCCGACCGTCGCGGGTGTTCGGCGGGGAACTGTCACGGGTCTGCGAATTCCGGAGCCTTGACTCTCACGAGTGGTGCTTCGCACGGAAATCTTGTCGGCGTGACATCCTCATTAGAATCCCCCAAGATCCGGGTCGTCGCTGGCGACGCCGTGAACAGCTACCTGGTGATGAAGTTGGAAGGTACCCAGTCAGTCGGGCTCCAAATGCCACGGGGGCTAGGCGCGCTGGATAATATCGACCTGACGAACATCAAGAACTGGGTCGATAACGGTGCTGCGAACAACTGACGGACCGCCTAAGATGAGGTGTCCAGCTCTACCTTCGCTCACGAAGTGGGTCTTTGTCGCGGTGTGCGCCGCAAACGCGGCCCCCGTTCACCTCGAGGGCCAGGAATTCCACGTCGACCTGGACGCGGACAACACGGTCCTGTTCAGGTCGAGCGCCGCGATCGAGGTGGTCGAGGGAAGGACGGATCGGATCGACGGGTATATCGTGCTCGACAGTGAGAGGGTCGAGGCGGGAGAACCGTCGGGTCCTACGGGGTTCTATCTCGAGGTCGACCTGGCCAGCCTCGACACGGGCCTCGGCCTCCGCAATCGGCATATGCGGAACAATTACCTCGAGGTACAGGAATTTCCGTACGCGACGTTCGATGGCACGATCGAAGATGTGGAGACACTCCAGGCGGAGCGCTTTCGCGTGTGGGGCGTCGGTGCCATGGAAATCCACGGCGTGAGCCGAGAGATGCGAATACCCTGTGACCTGTCCGTTGAAGAAGACGGCTATCGAGCTCACTGCTCGTTCGAGGTGTTGCTTACCGACTTCGACATCACCATTCCCAAGCTCATGTTCCTAAAGTTGGCCAACGAGATTCGGCTAGAGCTGGATTTCACCGTGCGACCGGCCCTCGATCCCTAGGAGGGTCGATCATGTTACTCCGTTCTGCGGTATTTCGGTCGAGCGTTCTCGCTCGAGCTGCGCGTTGCTGTGTTTCGGCCATCGTGCCGCTCGGGCTAGTCGCCCTACTGCTCGTTCCACGTGTTGGGGAGGCTCAGATCCGTCCCGCGCGCTGGCAGCGCTCATCGGAGGCCACGGCCATTCCGATCACCGTATTCCACTCCCCTCAGTCCGCCAACCTCCCTACCGCCGAGACTCTCCAACGCGGAGAGTTGCAGTTCGAAATCTCACACCGATTCGTTCCTACGTTCTCGGATGGCGTCGACGCCCTGTGGGGTTTGGACGGACCCGTGTTCAACCGGCTTGGACTGGCGTTCGCCTTTCACGATCGAGGCATGGTTACGCTTCAACGCAGTAACCTCGAGGACAATCTGGACCTGAGCGTGAAGCTGCGACTGTTCGAGATGGGCCGGGAGTCCGTGCCGTTCATGGTTGCGATCGTGGGCGGGCTGGCAGGAAACGATGCTCCGGTGCTGCCCGACGGGAGCACTCGCCCGGGGCAGTACTATGGCCAGTTGATCATCAATGCGTTCCTGGGTGACAACGTCGCGCTGGGTGTGGTCCCGTCGGTGCTGAGAAATCCGAGGCTCGATGCTCCCGACGTAGAGAACGCGTTCTCGGTGGGACTGACGGGCCAGGTCTACGTTTCCCAGCATGTCAGCGTCTTGGCCGAGTGGAACTTGAGCGAAGAACGGGTTGGGCTCGAACACGACGCGGGCTCGTTCGGCATCGAGCTGGAAACCGGCGGCCACTTCTTCAAGCTTCTCGTGACCAATACTGTCCGCATGAACCCGGCTCAGTTTCTGGGCGGTACGCCGTTTTCGTTCGATCCGGACGAGTGGCGGTTCGGCTTCAACGTGACACGGCTGCTTCACTTTTAGGGGGGCAAGGGACGGTATGAAGATTCTTGCGATCGTGATCGCGTCCTTGATGTTTGCAGGCGGTGCGCAGGCCCAAGATCTGCATATGGACAAAGCCCGGCGCGTGCTCGAGGGCACGCCGTTATTCGACGGACACAACGACCTTCCCTGGGTCATCCGGGGCAGCGAGGACGCCCCACACGATGTCGAGGCGTACGACTTGCGGAACGCCACGTCGGGGCACACCGATATCGCTCGGCTGAGATCGGGTATGGTCGGAGCCCAGTTTTGGTCCGTTTATATCCCGATGGAGGCTGTCGAGGAAGGTGCGGCCCGCTATCAACTCGAGCAGATCGACATCGCTCGACAAGTGATCCGGCGGTATCCGGACGTGTTCGAGCAGGCGTACTCGATGTCGGATGTGGAGCGAATCTTCGGGTCTCGCAAGGTCGCATCGGTGTTGGGAATGGAGGGGGGGCACGCCATCGAGAACTCGCTGGGGGCCTTGCGTGCGTACTACGACTTGGGCGCGCGCTACATGACGCTCACCCACTCGGGGAACAATGACTGGGCGGACTCCGGCACGGATGATCCTGAACACGACGGTCTCACGGAGTTCGGCGAGGAAGTCGTTCGAGAAATGAATCGATTGGGGATGATGGTCGATCTATCGCACACGTCTCCCGAGACCATGAACGACGCCCTGGACGTCGCCGAGGCCCCCGTCATCTTCTCTCACTCCTCGGCTCAGGCTGTCACGGCCCACCCGCGCAACGTGCCAGATCAGGTTCTCCGGCGGCTGCCCGACAATGGCGGTGTCGTGATGGTCACCTTCGTTCCCGCATTCATTTCGGACGCGGTACGCACGTTCGACGGTTCCGGTGACCCGCCCAGGGCTACGCTAGCCGATGTCGCGGACCATATCGAGCATATCCGTGACGTAGCCGGAATCGATCATGTCGGCATCGGATCCGACTTCGATGGCATCTCGGATACACCGATCGGCCTGGAGGACGTTTCGACGTTCCCGACTCTCTTCGCCGAGCTGTCGCGTCGCGGATGGAGCGAGGAGGACCTCGCGAAGTTGGCGGGCGGCAATGTCATGCGTGTGTGGCGTGATGCTGAGAGCGCGGCGAGCCGGATACAACGCACCCGAGGGCCCTCGACTGCAACCATCGAAGAGCTCGACGGGCGGTCTATCTCCTGAGGGCGGCTCGACCTCAAGTCAGCTCGATCTCTCCTCGCGGAGTTCTGAGGAGAGCGGTCAAGCCGGGCGCGGGCCCGACCGACACCGACACGTCGGGTCCCAGGGCGTCGAGGGCTGGGCGCAAGCGGTCCGGGTCGGGGTGCCTGCCCGCTAGCCGGACGAGGTTACAGGAGGATGGCATGAGGCTCGACGGGTGGGGCGTCGATCCCCAGTCGATGAGAAACGGGATGACGCCGCCCTCCACCAACGGCTCCGGCTCGGTGAGCTTCCAGCTCAAACTCGTTCCGTCGGGCCGTGTGCGGTTCTTCGAGCGAACCGGACCGAGTCGGATGTCCAGATCGATGAGGACCTCACGGGCCGACTCGGGATCGGGATGACGGAACGCCCACGTCACGAGGCGCCCTTCCTCTAGATGGTCGATCGCAAAAGGTCGTGGGCCCGGAGGGTCCGGTTGCTGGGGGTCGGGCCCGATGATCTCGAAGTAGGTGCTGGCTCCCAAGCTGAAGAGAGCGTTGTGCGTCCCCCAACCCGGGTGAGACCCCCCGGGTTCGATGGGCGCCCCCAAGAGCTTCGAGAGAGCGTCGACCGCGTCGTCCAGATCGGGCGTAGCGTAGACGAGATGGTCCAAGCCGGACTCCGTCATCGCGAGTCGACCGCCTGCTACGCCGGTGCCATATTGAAATCGCTCAGCCTCTCTGGGGATGGATGCGGGCAGCCTCCTCTTGAGAATCGATTATCGTTTGGCGAATTTCAAGCCCGGTTCGGAACCTCCGCGGAACGACAGGTGCGATGATCGTCGAAGAGGCTGAAATCTTGGAGTCAGCGATTGCCTCGAAGGAGGTGGCCCCAGCGGCGGTGGCCGTACCGGTCGGTTCCGAATCCACGAGTGGTTGGGTGGGGGCGGTGCCGACCGTGTGCGCTGTTCACTGTCTCGTGACGCCGCTTTTCGCTTCGACGCTCCCGTTCTTCGCCCATGCGAACGTCGTAGAGATTTGGCTGATGGCTCTGTCGGCTCTCATGGCCCTCGCGAGCCTGTCTGTTTCGTGGCGGTCCCACGGCCAGTGGGGGGTCTGGGGCTTGGCCGCCTTTGGGTTTCTCATTTGGGGTGTGGCGGTGTCCGGCTCGGTAGAGTTCCCGCCCGAGGCGGTTCTGGCGCCTGTGGGGGGCGTGGTGGTGGCCGTCTCGCTGTTCTGGAACGGACGTCTTCGCCACAAGGCCGTCTGCGGATCGTGCGCCTGCCCCGTTCACCCGGTGAAAGGCTCTGGCGGGACGGCCTGACCTACCCTCGGTCGCTTTGCGGCTTCTCGAGGTGCGGTGACGCTGGGACGTCTCGGACTTTCTCCGGCTCGAGGAGGGCAGCGGGTTTGGTCGGTCGAGCAAGAATCCCTGTGCGAGGGAGACCCCCATGCTCCGCACGACCTCGAGTTCCTCGTCGAGTTCGATTCCCTCGGCGATAATCCCCTGCCCGGCGTAGTTTCTGAGGCCCTGCACCAAGAAATTCAGAAACTCGCGAAACTTTTCTGAAGTGACCGCTTGCCGAATCGTGAGACGATCTAGCTTGATGTATTCGGGTGTCAGCTTGGCGAGGAACGGTAGTGAGATGAATCCCGCACCGAAGTCATCGATGGCGAACCCGTAGCCTTCCTCTCGCCACTTGTTGGTGATCGCCAGGTGAGCTTCCATGTCGTGGAGTGCCTCCTTCTCGGAGATCTCCAATATGACTTCACAGGCAGGGGGTTTTTCGATGGTCTCGAGCGACTCCAGGAGTTCGAAGTCCACGTTGATGAACGCCCGGGCCAATTCCGCCTCGCGTACCACATTCAGTTGATTCCTGAAGCAGATCTCCTTCAGCTCCGTGAGCTTGCCGATCGCACGAAACTTGTCGAACAGCTCATGGATCGTCGATTGCTCTCTGGCGTAGCGGCTCAAAGCCTCGTAGCCCAGTGTCTGACCAGACGCGATATCGATGATCGGTTGGAATACGGTGTTGACGATCTCGGCGTTCAGCTCGTACTCCTCTTCCCCGATACGTACTCGATCGCTACGCCTCTTGGCGATGTACAAGGCACGGTCCGCCAGCCGAATGAGCCCCTCCGTGTCGCTTCCATGCTCGGGATATAGAGCGATACCGATACTGACCCCTAGGTCGAAACCCATCGCCGCCCCAACGGAATACGAGATCGGCGTCTCTCGTGGCCTGTTGGATGGCTCGCGCGACGGATTGCAGGACGCGGTCCCCGAACTGATGGCTGCGGCTGTCGTTGATGGCCTTGAAGTTATCGAGGTCGCACAGAAGGATCGCGAATCCGTCCTGCGTACGTGCCGATCGTGAGACCTCTTGCTTGATACGCTTGTTGAAATGCCGGCGATTGTAGAGGTCCGTCAGAGGGTCTCTGATGGAAAGGTCCGGCAAGGCCCGCTCGGCCTTCTTTCGCTCGGTGATATCTCGGATGATCGCCAGGCCTCCGACGATTTCACCGACCTGGGAATTCGCATCGCCATGGGCGCCAGGCGGGGTCAAGTGATCGGACTAGTCGTGCGGGAGACCCTGCGAACGGTGGGGTTTGGCGTCCTCGTGGGCTTCGCCGTGATCGTAGCGGCCGCGCCCGCTCTCGAGGGTTTGCTCTTCAACATCAGGACGACGGATCCGCTCACCTTCGTCGGTGGCGGGGTGATTTTGATGGGCGTAGCCGGGCTGGCGGCTTATATCCCCGCCCGACGCGCGGCGGGGGCGGACCCGATTCAGGTGCTACGGCGAGCCTAGGAGGTTCGGAGCCCGCAAGAGGGAGGGGACATCACCCTCCCAGGAGCTCTCTGAAGCCCGGGTGATCTAAAGCATTGTCGAAGTCGCCGCTGGTGGCAGCTACCTCACGCCACCGCGCGTTCATTTCGATTGCCCGCCTCAGTGACTCCAAGCCGCCACTCGTGTCGCCTGCCTGAACGCGCAGTCTCGCGAGGCCGTACACGTACTGGTCATTGTCGGGCATCAAGCGAATCGCCTTCGTCTGCTCGGTGATTGCCTCGCTGAACCTGCCTTCCCTCTCCAGGTCTCGGGATCGCCGGAACGAGTTGCGTGAGACCGCCATGTTCATCAGGCGACGTAGCTCGATGAACGGGGTTGGACTGTCGTCGACCCTGATGTCGACCCAGCGATCAGTGGTGCGGTTGGAGTCCCCGATCGGCTTTACGACGAGGATTCCACCGGCCTGCTTTCCGCGGGCGTCGCCGCCGGCTGCTTGCCCCGCGTCGAGTGCCGCCATCAGCCTCTCGGCCAGCTCTCCTTCTGTCGACTCGAAGGCGCGCGCCATGCCTCGGACGACCTCTTCACCGACGAGGATGTTCCCCTGTACCGAGTAGTTCTCGCCCTCGATGTGGCCTGCCCAATCGCTGGTCCCCGAGCCCGTGTAGGCGCGAACTCGGCCACCGGCATCGATGACCGCGAGCTGTCTCCGGTCTCGGCCCGGGTCGGCGCTGGTAAGGTGTCGGACGACTTCGTCGGGAGAGAGTCCTAGCTCGAGAAGCTCGAGACCCCGGGGCCCGTAGGTCTGGTTCGCTGACGCCTGCGTCGCGATCGCTCCGACGCCGGCCTTGGCATACGACACGATGGCCCCGGCCCGGAACGCCCGGGATTGCACGGCGACGCCAAGCTCCTGAGTCGCGGGATCACGAGCGACGATCGAAAAGGTCGCGATGATCTCTTCGCCGGCTTCGTCCAGGATGGGACCCTGGATCTGGGCTCTGGCGATCAGGGGAATCGAGGCGGTCCATATGGCGGCCAGGGTCATGCCGGTGATTTTCTTCATGGCCTTCGGCGCTCCTTTCTGCGAGCATGCCGATCTTGGTATCGGCGCCCGTGTTTCTCCTGAGATGGTCGGAATCTCAGCGGATCGGTTGCGGCCAATGTGCCCGAGCGGAAATCCAGCCGCAAGCAAAGTCCAGCGCTTCGGACTGTGCGCTCAGGGGGTGTGCGGACCCTCGAGGAACTCCACGAGCTCCCCGAGTTCTGCCCTCCACCCGTCTTGGTTTTCGCTATAGTGCACGTCCGTGCGGAAGCCCGACTCGCGCAGCTCCAGCAAGGTGCCCCCTTCTTCACGCGCGCTCAGCGTCCACTCCACCAGGGTCGATGTTTCTTGGTCGAAATCGCCGCCGGCGTCGTGATTCCAACTCCAAGCGAGACGATGTGGTGGCTCGACCGTCTCTACGCGAACCGGAAAGCGGCCGTGGCTGTCCCACTCGAGCCAGCCGAAGCTGCCGGGTTGAGGATCGAACTCTGCGCGGTCCGAGAACCACTGGGCGATCTCATTCGGATCCGTGAGCGCACTCCAAACGCGCTCGAGGTCGGAGCTGAACTCCAGCCGTTTCGTGATGACTCCGCTCATGATGAGTCCTCTCCTTCGAGATGTGTTTGTAGGCGTAAGAGCCGCCGGTCCCAAGCGGTGGCGTAGGGTGCCAGCCAGTCGGCGATGTCCTCGAGTGGTTCGGCCGTCAGTCGATGTAGCCGTCTTCGCCCCTGCCAAGTGTGTTCCACGAGGCCGGCGTCCTCCAGCACGTCCACATGCTTGGTCACAGCCTGTCTCGTCATGGACAGGGGCTCGGACAGTTCGGTGACGGACAACGAGCCCTGGGTTCGCAGACGCTCGAGAATGTGACGGCGCGTGGGATCCGCGATGGCAAGGAAGGAATCGAGCATGATTCAATATGCAACTGAACGGATGCATATCAAGGCGGACACGTAATTTCACTTGCTCCAGGACGCGCCCCGAGTAGAATCGTGGTCACCCTTGTTTCTCTTTTGACCCAGGAGGTCTCATGGGACGGATTGCTCAACTGTTACCGATACTTCTCATCGCCTCTTGGAGTGGGGCCTTGCCCGCATCCGCTCAGTCGATGGCGGGTGGAGGGCCGTCCGTAGCGGCCACGCCGAGTTTCGGGGGTGCGGTCGCGGTCAGCGGCAGGGACGTGTTCGTGGGTGAGGCCGGCAACGTGATCGGGTCCGGAGCCGTTTACGTCTTCCGTCGACAGTCGGATGGGTGGGGAGAGGTAGCCCGCCTGCGGCCCTCGGACGGCCAACGAGGTGACGGCTTCGGTGCTGCGATCGCGGTGGACGGGGGCACCATGCTGGTGAGCGCTCCCGCCCGGGAGGATGGTGGCACCGTCTATGTGTTCGAGCGGTCTGCGGCGGGGGACTGGGTGGAGGGCGCGCGGCTCCCAGCGGTCGATGATGCCGACCCTCGCGGTGGCTACGGAGTTACGCTTGCCCTAGAGGGTGACGTCGCCATGGTTGGGGCGCCCGCAGGGACAGGCGTGGACGCCAGGTCAGCAGAGTCACCGGCGGCGGGGGTGGTCTACGTCTTCGCACGGTCCGGCCGAAACTGGAGCGCCCAGGGGGTCTTGTCCGAGGGGGGCGAGGGTAACGGATTCGGGACGGCGATGGCTCTTCGGCCGGGCAGACTCCTCGTGGGGGCACCCGGGGACGGCGGCATGGGGGCGGCCTACTCCTTCGACCTCGATGAGGGGCGCTGGCGGCTGGAGGCCACGCTCCGGGTTCGAGCGACGAGGGAGGGCGACCGCTTCGGAGCGTCCTTGAGCCTGGAGGGTGACGAAGCTTTGGTCGCCGCACCGGGGCGAAATGGTGGCGAGGGGACGGTTTTCACCTTCCAACGCGACCCTGGCAGCGGGGAGTGGGGTCGGTCCGGACGCCTCATGCCCTTTGACGGCTTTCAACAGGACGGGTTCGGTTCCAGTCTCGCGTTGGGCGTCGGCGAAGTGTGGATCGGTTCGCCTCGGGCAAGCGGGCGAAGGGGTGCGGCCTACGTCTTCTCGGGTGCGGTCTCGCGTGGGTGGGGTGGGTCGATCAAGATCATGAATAGCGCTCCCGGTTCGGGCGATGGGTTCGCCGCGGCACTCGACGTCGATGACGACTTGGCCGTGTTGGGGGTGGCCGGGGCCGACTATGGGGTGGGATCCGCCGTCATTTTCGAACGTAGTGAGGCGGGCTGGCAGCCGGCGGGCACGGTGAACGGTGTCATGGAGGGGTACGCCGCAGTGCTGGGGGGGCAAGTGGATTGCACCGATGAGGCGGCATCCGCCTTCGAGTGCGCCGGCTACGATCTGGTTTCCTTCCTCCCCGTAGGCGACATGGGTGTCCCGCGGGGGGTCAATCTGAACGACGTCTGGGGCTGGACGGATCCCGAGACCGGGCGCGAGTACGCGTTGGCTGCCCGCCGGGACGGCGTGTCTTTCGTGGACGTCAGCGATCCGCTGAATCCACGCTATTTGGGTCAGCTCCTGAGGACCGAAGGATCGCCCTTGGCTGCATGGAGGGACGTCAAAGTCTACAAGAACCACGCGTATATCGTGGCCGACGGCTCGGGTCTTCACGGCATCCAGATCTTCGATCTGACGCAGCTGCGTGACGTGACCGAGCCGGTGACGTTCGAGGAGACGGCGCACTACGACGGCGTGGCCAGCGTACACAACATCGCCATCAATGAGGAGACCGGCTTCGGCTACAGCGTCGGCAACAGCTCAGGGGGTGAGACCTGTGGTGGAGGAATCCACATCATCGATCTCGCGGAGCCGGCGAACCCCACGTTTGCGGGTTGTTTCTCCCAGCCGGGCACGGGCCGAAACGGCACGGGCTATACGCACGATGCGCAGTGCGTGACGTACAGAGGCCCGGACGAAGAGCACCAGGGCAAGCAGATTTGCCTGGGGTCCAACGAGACCGCTTTCAGCATCGCCGACGTGACGGATCCGTCCAACACGGTCGCGCTTTCGCTTGCGAGTTACCCGAACGTCGCCTACACCCATCAGGGGTGGCTTACCGAAGACCAGCGTTACTTCTTCCAGGGCGACGAGTTGGACGAGGGGGACGGCCGCAAGACGAGGACCCTCATCTGGGATGTCTCGGACCTTGATGATCCGCAGCTCGTGAAGGAGTTCCTCGGCACGCACGAATCCACGGACCACAACATGTACGTGCTGGGCGACCTCATGTACCAGTCCAACAACCGCGCGGGACTCAGGGTGCTGGACATCAGCAATCCCGAGGATCCGGTGGAGGTCGGCTACTTCGACACCGTGCCATATGGAGACAACGGTCCCGGCACCGGAGGATCGTGGAGTAACTATCCGTACTTCGGGAGTGGCATCGTAGTGGTCAGCAGTCGGTTCGAGGGTCTCTTCATACTGAAGAAGAAACAGCCGATCACGTGAGCAGGGGCAACAAGTGTGTTACGGGCTCCTCGTCGAAGGCCTTACTGCGGCCAGACGACACCCACGGACCCGCTAGGCGCTGGTCCCATCCCTTTGTATACGAACTTCTGGATCCGCTTGCCCTCGTACGTCTCGGTCACGTAGATGTTGCCCTGTGAGTCAGTCGCGATGCTGTGAGCGCCGAAAAACTGGCCTGGGAAGTGTCCGCCATCGCCGAAGTTGTACAGGTACTCGAGACCCTCGCGCCTTATGACGTGGATTCTCTCGTTCGTGCCGTCGGTCATGTAGATGAACGACTGTGCCGGATCGTGCGAGAAGGCGACGTCCCACGCGGATCCCGATCCCAACGTGTTGGCTTCGATGAAGATCTCGTCCACGAACGTGCCGTCCTTCTGAAACACTTGAATGCGGTCACCTGGGCGATCACAGACGTATACGAGCCCGTCGCTCGTCGGGTCCGCACAGTGCACCGGATTGCGGAACTGCTGTGCCGGAGGTTCACTCGGATCGTAGAGCCCCACGTCCTCATCACTGGGAACGTTGCCGTACGCGCCCCAGTAGCGCTTTAGCTCACCCGTGCCCGCGTCGATGACCGCGACACGCTTGTTGCCGTAACCGTCGGCCAGATACATCTCGTTGGCTTCTGCGTCGAACGCGAGCTTGGCCACCCGCGAAAAGTGGTTGGCAGCGTTGCTGTTCGGCTGCTCGTGACCCGGGTCTCCGACCTGCATCAGGAATTCACCACTCCTGCTGAACTTCAGGACATGTGAGTCGTCGGGCCCATTTCCTCCGATCCACACGTTATCCATGTGGTCGACCGTGATGCCATGGTTCGAGGTCGGCCAGTCGTATCCCTCACCGGGGCCGCCCCAATGCCCAACGAGGTTGCCATCCGGGTCGAACTCGAGGACCGGGGGCGCGGGAAAGCAGCACTCATCGGCCCTGGGTGGGTCGAGCGCAGCCGGTATCTCGTTTTCCACGAAGTTCCCACGGTGGATGATCCACACATGATCCCGCGAGTCCACCGCCACACCGATCGTCGAGCCGAGGAGCCAGTGATTCGGCAGCGGCTTCGGCCACAGCGGATCCACCTCGAACAACGGCGCCGAACCCTCGGCCGACATGTCCTCCGATGGGCCACCGCACCCAAGGGCTGTTGTGAGCAACGCCGCCACGTATACGAAGCGCCTGAACGTCATGGTCCCTCCTCGGTTCGAGGTGTAGCGATGAGGGTGAAGCGGTGACGACGGGTACGCAAGGTGACGACTGGGACGGGCAACGGGTGCGCCCGCCCGCCGGCCTACCGAACCGCCCTAGTGAGCTCGCGCAATAGATCGACCACGGGCGGGTTGTAGCTCGTCGTCCGGAACATGGACACGCCCAGCTTGGTTTGCGGGTCGAACGCGAAGTGCGCGTTGTAGCCCGCCACCGAACCGCTGTGCCCTACCAACGGAGGGCGTTCGTCGCTGTCGTACAAGAACAGACCGAGACCGTAGCCGGTGGCAGGGGCCTGGGGGTTGAACATCTCGGAACGGCTCTTCTCGCTCAGGATCTGCACATCCCCCTCGCCCATGAGTGCAGCTCCGAGGGCAGCCAGGTCGTGCACCGTCGAGTACACGCCACCGTTGGGTATCTTGTACCCTCGACCGAAGTGCTCCAGGGTCGCCTGCTCTGAAGTGAGCTCTCCTGTGTCGCGATCTCGGGCGTACCCCACCGACATTCGTGCGAGAAGGTCGGGGGAGTCCAGGATGAACGTGGTGCTCTCCATTCCCAAAGGCCGGATGATCAGCGTCTCCACCAGCTCCATGAACGGAACGCCGGCAGCTCGGGAAAGAGCGAGGCCCAACATTCCAAAGCCGATGTTGGAGTAGGAGTACTCGGTGAGGGGGGCGGTCTGGTAGGCGGTCGTCGGGATCGACGCCAGGACCTTATCCTCCCAACCGTAGATCGCTCCCGACGCAGCACCCTCGAGGCCCGGCTCTCGCACCAGGCCGGCGGTGTGGCTGGCCAGCATGCGGAACGTGATGGCTTGCGCCCCCGCTGGACGTTCTATCAGCCCCTCGATTTCGGGGAAGTAGTCGCTCACCCGATCGTCGAGCTCGACAATGCCGCGCTCCACCAGTTGCATCATCAGGATCGCTGTGAAGGACTTGGAGATCGAGCCGGTGCGACCGATCGTGCGCGCGTCGGCGGCTCGGCGCCCCTCGATGTCCGCCCACCCGTATCCCTTGGCCCAGATCACTTCGCTGCCCGCGAAGACCGCTACGGAGACGGAGCCGCCGGCGTCCTCCGCGACGCTTGCGGCCACCTCGGCGTCGAAGCGGGCTAGCGCCGCCTCGAAGGGTGTGAATTGGGCGACCGCCTGGACGGGGGCAAGGGCCGTGGCGAGGATTGTGGCCAGGGCTCTGGCCCACCAGCGGATTCTAAGCGTGGCTCCGAAGGGGGAACCGTGGAACGTCAGTCTCATTTCGCTCTTCCAAGACAGGGATCGGTCCGCTCGAGGAACTCGTCGGATCCACTGAGTACAGGTGCACCTAGAGTCCGTAGGGAGAGGGTGATGCGCAAGACGGCTCGATGCCTGACCACAACGCTCCTGCTGTCAGTCTGCGCCCTGGCCTGCACTGCCCCCACCGGTCGATCCGTCACCGAGTGCATCGCGCCGGCTGCTCCCGGCGGCGGATGGGATTTCACCTGTCGTTCGGTGGGCCGCGTCTTGTCGGAGCTCGGCCTGGTCGATGGGACCGTCCAGGTGACCAACATTCCTGGCGCCGGAGGCGGCATCGCGTTGGCGCACACCGTGACCCAGCGTGGCCGCGACCGCCACCTCCTGGTCGCTGCGAGTCCCAGCACGACCCTGAGCCTATCACAGGAACGCTTCGGCGACCTGACCGAGCGTTCCGTGAGATGGGTGGCGGCGATCGGTAGCGAAGTCGGAGCACTGGCCGTTCGATCGGATGCTCCGTGGCAAACGCTCACCGAGTTGATGGAGTACTGGCGGAGCGACCCTGGCGCGATCACCGTCAGCGGAGGAAGCACGGTTGCGAGCCAAGATCACATGAAGGTGATGCTCGTGGCGCGTGAGGCGGGCATTGCACCGCGTGCCGTGCGGTACATTCCGTTCGACGGAGGGGGTGAGGCTCTGACGGCGATGTTGGGCGGGTTCGTCGATGTCTTCTCCGGTGAGATTTCGGAGATGGCCGGCCAGATCGAGGCCGGTGCGGTGCGCGTGATCGCGGTGCTTTCCCCGGAGCGTCTGGGCGGCGATCTTGCGGGCATACCGACGGCGCGCGAGTCGGGCTACGACGTGGAGTGGATCACGTGGCGGGGATTCTACGTCCCTGCCGAGATCGCCGACTCCACCTACGAGCGGTGGGTGGACGCGTTAACGCGCCTCGAGAGCTCACCGGAGTGGGGGGCGGTTCGCGCCGCCAACCGACTCCAGCCATTTTTCGTCGCTGGGGACGACTTCACCCGGTTCGTAAACGGTCAGATAGAGGAGTTCCGGAGCATTTCCAGGGAGATCGGGCTCATCCAGTGACGTCGGCCGGCGATCGGGTCGCTGGGATCGCGGCGTGTGTGATGGCGCTGGCCGTGGGCGTGGCGGCGACCCGCTTTCGGGTCGGGTTCTATACGGATCCGTTGGGTCCCGGGGCGCTCCCCTACCTAGCGGCGGCACTGATCGGCGTCGGAGGGCTCGCTATGGTCGTCCGGCCCGGGGGCGCTTCAGCTCGGCCAAGTGCTGTCGTCGCCCGACGAATGGCGATCGTCTTCGCCTCACTCGTGGCTTATGCGTGGTTGCTGCCTCTGTTCGGGTTCCTTCTCTCGACGGTAGCGATCCTGGTGATCTTGTCGCATACGTTCGGGGGGCCACTCCGGCGTAGCGTGATCCTGACCGTCCTATACGTCGGCACACTGTATCTGCTATTCGCCGTCGTGCTCGGCCTGTCACTTCCGGTGGGCACCCTTTTCCTGATCGGTCCGTGAGGTGACTACGGTGAGTCTCCTCCTGGACGGATTCCTCGTCGCGCTTCAGCCGCTCAACCTCGTTCTGGTCCTGTCGGGCGTCTCCCTGGGCACGGTTGTCGGCATGCTGCCCGGGATCGGGCCCATCAATGCCATCGCCATCTTGCTTCCGGTCGTCTTCGCGGCGGGTCTTCCGGCCGCCCCTGCACTGATCCTGCTCGTCGGCATCTACTACGGGTCTCAGTACGGCAACTCGATCAGCACGATCCTGCTCAACGTTCCCGGGACGGCGTCGGCCGTGGTCACCGCCATCGACGGGTACGAGATGACCAAGCAGGGGCGTGCCGGTCCGGCCCTAGCGATCTCCGCAATCGCGTCCTTCGTCGGGGGCACGCTGTCCATCTTCGGACTGGTGCTGTTCGCTCCGCTCTTGGCCACGTGGGCCATCCGTTTCGGGCCCGTGGAATATTTCGCGCTCATGCTGTTCGCCTTTGCCGCGTTGGCTGGCGTCGCGGGCCGAAGCCGGCCCAGGGCGTTGATCGCGGTCGGCGTGGGGCTCTTTCTCGCCTCCGTGGGCATCGATCCGAACTCCGCGGTACCCCGCTTCACTTTCGGGCAACTCGAGCTGCTGGACGGCATGGACTTCGTGGTGGTGACCATCGGACTGTTCGCCGTGAGCGAGGTCTTCCTGGAGCTGGAGAAGAGCGGGGTCGGCCAAGCGGTCACGGCTACTCTGGACTCGGTCCGGGTCACAGCCAGGGAAGTTGTCGCCACCGCCTGGACGATGCTGCGCGCGAGCGTCGTCGGCTTCCTGGTCGGCGTGCTGCCGGGCGCCGGCGGCACGATCGCGAGTTTCTTGGCCTACTCCACCGAGCAGCGCCTGGTGGACAAGGACGACACGTTCGGAACGGGAGACATTCGCGGTGTGGCCGCTCCGGAGGCGGCGAACAACGCAGCCGCCACGGGTGCCATGATCCCGCTGCTCACACTGGGCGTCCCGGGTAGCGGCACGACCGCCGTTCTTCTCGGAGCCCTGCTCTCACTGGGCGTGACACCCGGCCCGCTTCTCATCCAGAACAGTCCCGAAGTCTTCTGGGGATTGGCGGCATCGATGTACGTGGGCAACGTGTTTCTTCTGTTGCTGAATCTGCCCCTGGTCCGGGTGTTCGTCCGTATTCTGGAGGTGCCGCGTTGGTTCTTGTTCCCGGCCGTCACCGCGCTCAGCTTCGTCGCGGTCTATGCCGTGAACCAGAGTACGTTCGATCTGTTCCTCATGACGATCTTCGGCGTGCTGGGCTACGGACTTAGGAAGACCGACATACCGCTGGCGCCCATCATCCTCGGCCTGGTTCTCGGACCGCTCATGGAGAGGAATGTTCGGCGCGCGCTTCTCCTGAGTGACGGCGCGTGGAGCGTCCTGTTCTCGAGCCCGATTGCCATCACGTTCTGGGTGCTCACACTCGTGAGCGTAGCGACTCCGGCGTTCCTGTGGCTCTGGCGTCGTCGACGGGAGCCCGGGGATTGCGTGACGGCCACCGAAGGGGGAGTCTAGGGACCGGACCATTCGCGACCACCCCCTACGGAGCCTCTGATGGGCATCGGCAAGCACTACGACGGTTATCGCTCTTTCCAGTACCTGACCCCCGGCAAGGACTACAAGGCCTTCGAGCTGACGCCCGAGTTGGATCGCGTGGAGCCGTACCGCGTGCCCCTGAATGAGGACGAAGAGCTGGCAGGCCTTTGGAAGCGATCCCGATTGGCAGCAGGTACGCCGTGAATCTCCGGCGGACGGCCGGCTCGTGAGTAATGTGGAGTCCGTGTTTCTCGATCCGACGGACTTTTCGCCGATTCAGTAACGGGCGAGCCTCGTGTGCTCGCAGACTGGACCCTCGAGCGTGCCCTAATCCCGCAGTCCAAACGTGAACAACACATTGCCGGCCGCGATCGCCACGTACTGCTTGCCGTCGACCATGTAACTCATCGGCGCGGCGTGCACTCGCGAGCCGACGTTGACGTGCCAGAGCTCTTCCCCGGTTTCTGCATCGAGCGCGAAGAAGAAGCCATCGACGGTTCCACTAAAGACGACATCGCCGGCGGTCGAGAGCACCCCCGCCGTGGACTTTGGCTGCACGGGGTACTCCCATATCCGCTCGCCGGTTTGTGGCGAGATGGCTCGCAGCGCGCTCACGTAGTTGTCCTGCGGCAGGGGTGTCGATCCACCGCCGCCCGTGAACCGCTCGCCAGCCACGTATTCGTCGTCGCGAATGTAGTAGGTGGTCTCGCCGTCGTAGGCCATGACATAGAGGAGATCGGTGCGGGGACTGTAACTCGGCGACCACCAGTTGGTCCCACCGCCGATGGGAGGCGAAACCGTCGTCCCTTCCACGCTCGGGAACGTGCCCGGAATGCGGATCGGTCGGCCTGCCTCGTCCAAGCCCTCTGCCCAGGTCTGCTTCGCATACGGCTCGCCGAGCAGGAATTCTCCGGTCACGCGGTCGAGCACGTAAAAGAACGCGTTTCGATTCGGCCACAGCATCAGCTTCCGCTGCCGCCCGTCGAACTCGGAATCGGCCAGGACGGGGATCTGCGTGCTGTCCCAGTCGTGGACGTCATGCGGCGTGAATTGGAAATACCACACCATCTCACCGGTATCCGGGTTGATCGCCAGCACCGCATCCGAGTACAGATTATCGCCCGCCCTGGCGTCCCCGTTCCAATCTGGACCCGGGTTGCCCGTGCCCCAGTAGACGAGGTTCAGCTCCGCATCGTACGAGCCGGTCATCCAGCTCGGTGACCCTCCCGTGCGCCAAGAGTTACCCTGCCAGGTCATGTTGTCGGGATGGTCCGGGCCGGGGATGGTGTAGAGTCGCCACGCGAGCTCCCCGGTCACCACGTCATACGCGTCGATGAAGCCGCGTATCCCGAATTCTCCACCCGCGACCCCCGTCAGGATCTTGTCCCCCACGAGGAGTGGCGCGCCTGTCATGCTGTAGCCGGTTGCCTCGTCGGCTACCTCCACGTCCCAGAGAACGCTGCCGGTCTTCGCGTCGAGGGAGACGAGATGGGCGTCCAGCGTGCTCATGTACAACCGGTCACCCAGGACGGCAACGCCCCGGTTGTTCCGACCGCAGCAGAAATTCAGATCCTCTGGCAGGTCATGGTTGTAGCGCCAGTACTGACTACCGGTACGTGCATCGAGCGCAATGACGTTGCTCGGCGCCTCCGTCACGTACATCACACCGTCGACGACGAGGGGGGTCGTCTCGGCTCGGTCCAATGCGCGCAGCTGGAAGGCCCACTGCATCTCGAGCTGCCCCACGTTCCCCTTGTCGATCTGGTCCAGTCTGCTGTGTCTCTGACCAAAGTAGTTGCCCGAGTACATGAGCCAGTTTTCTGGCTCCGCGTCGGCATTCAACAGACGCTCCTGTGTGACAGGGTCGAACGACGGGGTGGCCGAGTTCGCCTCGGCCGGCGGTTCTCCCGGCCGTTGCGACGCAGCCGATGTCGGGATCGCGAACATCAACAGGGTGACAAGCGCATACTGTTTCATCATCTCGCTCCCCCTTGGTCTTCCCGGGTCAACCCATACAGATACGCGACGAGATCTTCCAGCTCGCCGTCGTTCAAAGTTCCCGCGTAGGCGGGCATCGACGACGTCTCGATGCGTTGGCTCATCAATAGGTCTCGTTTCAGAAACGACCACATGTTGTCGTCGCCGTCGAGGATTCTGACCGAGTACGTGCCCTCGTTCATCCTCAGGCCATCGATCCGCGTTCCGTCCCGATGCGTCACACGCATCGTCCACCAGCGCGGCTGTACACGTTCATCGGGATCGACCAGATCCGAGAGGAGCTGGTCCGGTGAACGGCGATCTCCGATGGTCGAGAGGTTGGGGCCGTGGCGGCCACCCTCACCGTCGATCATGTGGCAACCGGCACAGCTGCCCCGGTCGCGATAAAGTCGCGCTCCGGACGTGGCGTCGCCGGCCACCGCCACCCGTGGGCCGCCGCTCAAGGAGCGGAGATACGCCACGAGCTGCCAGACGGACTGATCGGTCCGCCCTCGATTGATCCCGAGCATCGGCGTGTCCGGGACCCCGTCGGAGATCACGTTGAACAAACCGGCGTCGGTGCCCGCGTGCTGGAACTCGCCGGTCGTCAAATCCGGGGCGATGTCTCCGCCGGCCGCGTCCACGCCGTGACAGATCGAACAGTGCCTGGCGAACAGCTGCTGGCCCGATTGGATGTCCTGTACCGTGGTGTAGGGGGTGGCCTGCTCCTGAGCCGAGAGGCCGATTGCCAAGCCACCGGTCGAGCCAGCGATGAAGATCGCAATGAGCCCCGGACGAACATTCTTGCGCAACATACTCGATCCTTTCTTGGCAACGGATGAGTGGCGCCTGCGGGACCATTGTAGCGATTCGGCCGCCGTCTCGCTCGTGGCGCTACGGCCGGGACAGGCGAGGCAGGCTTGATCCGCTAACCTTTACTCCGAAAAACTGAGTCCGTGACCCCTGGGCCCGCGTCCAGCTCCTCACTATTGTAATACCTCGCTGAAACGGCTCGCGTGACCAGACCTCGAAGGCCTAGGGGCCTCCGTCCATTCGCGCCCACCTACAGGACCCGCTCACGGGACCGCCTCCGAGGAAATCATGCCCCGGGTTCAGATCACGAGAGAGGTACACTTCAGCTCCGCGCACCGCGTCTTCAATCCAGAGTGGTCCGACGAGCGCAACCTGGAGGTCTTCGGTGCGTGCGCGAATCCCAATTGGCACGGTCACGACTACGTACTCTACGTGACGGTGGAGGGTCAGCTCGAGCAGGAAACCGGATTCGTGATGGATTTCAAGGACCTGAAATCCGTCGTCGAAGCCCGCGTGGTCGATGATCTGGACCACCGGAACGTCAACTTGGACGTAACTTGGATGGACGGGATCATCGCCTCGGCCGAGAACATCGTCGTCGCGATCTGGGAACGACT
Organism: Gemmatimonadales bacterium UBA6960; assembly: GCA_963577685.1. Lineage (GTDB taxonomy): Bacteria > Gemmatimonadota > Gemmatimonadetes > Longimicrobiales > Gaopeijiaceae > UBA822. The sequence goes on from CAUZAE010000007.1 coordinate 22,118, forward strand.
CGCGGACCGACTGCCGGACGAAGTGACGCTCAAGAAGCTCACGCTCTGGGAGACGCCTCGGCACTACGTCGAGTACTCCGGTGAGTAGCGACCTTTCGGGGGCCTCTTTCGAGGACCTCGTTGCGGAGATGATCCGCCGGTTGGGCGACGACCCCGATCGCGAGGGGATGAAACGCACGCCCGAGAGGGTGGCCGAGTCGATGGAGTTTCTCACTCGCGGCTACGGCATGAAGCCCGACGACGAGATCAACGGCGCGTTATTCGAGGAAACGTACCGCAACATGGTGCTGGTCAAAGACATCGAGATGTATTCGCTGTGCGAGCACCACCTCCTGCCTTTCTTCGGGAGGGTGCACGTCGCCTATATCCCCAACGGCAAAATCATCGGGCTGTCGAAGACGGCCCGCCTCGTCGAGATGTTCGCGCGGCGATTCCAGGTCCAGGAACGCTTGACCGATCAGATCGCCGAAGCGCTCTGGGGCCTGATGGAGCCCGAAGGCGTCGGGGTGGTGATCGAGGCCCAGCATCTCTGCATGATGATGCGCGGCGTGCAGAAGCAGAACTCGAAGACCATCACGTCGGCCATGCGAGGGTCCTTTCTCGACGATCAGATGACCCGCGACGAATTCCTCCGCCTGTGCATGGCCGGTCACAACCCTCTCTCGCAGTGAGCGAGGGAGCCGAGTGAGCTTGAGCGGCGCTTCGGCGCTGGTGGTCGGTGCGAGCCGGGGCATCGGCGAGGCCACGGCTCGCTCGCTGTCGGCCGCCGGCGCGAGGGTCCACGTCGTCGCCCGTTCGATGGATGCGCTCCGAGAGATCGCCGAGGATATCGGCGGCGAAGCGCTGGAGATGGACCTCTTGAACCCGTCGTCCGTCAGCGCCGCGCTGGCCCGGATGACGGATGATCTCGGCTCGGCCCCGGACATCGTGGTCAACACGGCGGGCGTCTTCCAGATTGCTTCGATCGCGCACACTTCCCTCGAGACTTTCGAGGAAGGCCTCGCCACTAATCTCCGGGGCCCGTTCATGGTCCTGCGGGAGCTCTTGCCCGCCATGATGACCAGGGGCTCGGGCACGGTGGTCACCGTAGGGTCCGTGGCCGGCAGTAAGCCTTTCCCGGGCAACGCCGCCTATTCATCCGCGAAATACGGCCTGCGGGGCCTCCATGAGGTGATGGTCGAGGAGCTACGTGGCTCGGGCGTTCGCTCGTGTCTGATCGAACCGGCGGCGACCGACACGTCGATTTGGGACGCGATCGACCCGGACGCCGACCCGACACTGCCCGATCGCGCACAGATGCTGCGGCCGAAGGACGTGGCCGATGCCGTCGTCTTCGTCTGTAGTTTGCCGGCGGATGTTCAGGTGCCGGTCCTGGCTATCGAACGGTGTTAGTTCATCCGCTCCACACATGCACATTCTTCTCACCGACCGTCTGACGTGCCCCCGCTGTGGCCCGGAGTTCGGGCTCATTCTCCTCTCGCACCGCATGGAAGAGAGGAGAGTGCTGGAGGGATCGCTCGGATGCTCGAACTGTCGAGAACGATTTCCGATTCGTGCAGGCGTTGCGGATCTCCGCCCACCCCCTAGGGGTGACCTCGCCGGCTCGAAGCACCTGGAGCCACCGACCTCACCGAGCCCGCTCGAGGTCGCCGCGCTGCTTGGAGTCACCGAGGGACCGGGCAACCTCGCCCTCGTCGGTCGCATGGCCGCGCACGCCGAGGCCGTCGCCGGCTTGGTGCCGGGCGTCGAGGTGGTCGCGATCGCCCGAGGACTCGAGAGCGAGGAGGGGGAGACCGAAGGCGTGAGTCGCTTCGTGGCGGGCTCCCGGCTGCCTCTCCAATCGAGAAGCCTCCGGGGCGTTGCTCTCTTCGGCGACGAGGGATTGGGGCGAGCGGCCGAGCTGGTGAGGGTCGTCGCCCGCTTCGGTCGGGTCGTCGTGTGGGGTGACGTGGAGGGATGGGGCGAGGCTCTGGAGGCGGAGGGACTGGAGGTCCTGGTCTCCGAAAATGAGGCTCTCGTGGCGACTCGTGTCTGACCGCATCGTTGCGTCGCATATACGCCCTCTCTACTTTCGTCGGCGATATGGGTAGAGCGCTTCGGGGCGGGTCTTAGGCCCGTAACACCGCACAATTTCTCGCGGCCGAGCTTCTTGAATGGCGTTGTGGAAAAAGCTTTTTGGCGGATCGGAAAACGTCGTACGTGTCGCCTACTACGACGAGGGTCTCGCGCTGGTGCAAGACAACAAGTTCCATGAGGCCCTCACGTCCTTTCGCCTGGCGCTCAAGGAGTCCCCCGGCGATACGGTGGTTCTTCAACAGATCGCGATGGCCTACACCCGCATCGGTATGACTGAAGAGGCCGAGAAGACGTATCGCCACGTTCTTCAGAAGGCCCCCGGGGCGGCCGGTGCGCACTACGGACTGGCCTTCCTGCTCGTCCGAGGCGGCCAAGAGCCGGAGGCGATCCCCCACCTCAGGGCATTCTTGGAGAATGCGCCCGCCGGCCAGGAGGCAGGCGAGCACGTCTCGCATGCACGCGATACGCTGGCGAGGTTGACCGGAGAGGGGGGTAGCGATTCGGAATCCGAGGCGCCGCCTCGACACACTCAGGATGACCTCTTTTAAGGAGGGGATTCTGAGTTGGACCGGAGACGGCATGACCTTCACGGGTCGAGTCGACTCCGGGCCCGACGTGATCATCGACAGCGACGGAGAAGCCGGAGCGTCATCCATGGACTCCGTGCTCTTGGGTCTCATGGGGTGCATGAGCATCGATGTCTTGATGATTCTCCAGAAGTCACGCGTGGAGCTGACCTCGTTCGTAGTACGGGCGGAGGCCGAGCGAGCGCCTGAGCCCCCCCGTCATTTCACGCGCGTGCGACTCGTCTTCGTCTTCGAGGGTCCCGACTCCGACGCGCGCCCCAAAATCGATCGTGCGATTCAACTGTCCCGAGAGAAGTACTGTAGCGTCCTCCACTCCCTCCGCGGGGATCTCGAGTTGGAGACCTCGGTGGAGGGCGTATGATGGACCGAGTCTCCAGTCCCGCCGATCTGCCCGAGAGTACGCTCGCCGATCTCTTCTTGGACGCGAGCGACCGTCACGCGGGCAGTCTGGCGTATCGTTACTTCGCGGATTCGGGTGACGATCTCACGGATTTGGGCTTCGACGACGTTTACGAATACGTGCGTGCGGCCGCGGCGGGTCTACACGCCCTAGGATTATCCCGTGGCGACAAGGCGGCGCTCCTCGCCGAGAACCGGTGGGAGTGGGCCGTATCGGACTTTGCTTGTCTTTGTACCGGCGTGCTCGACGTCCCCATCTACAGCACGCTGACGGTATCCCAGGTCGCGTACATCGTCGAGAACTCCGAGGCGCGGCTGTTGTTCGTCTCCACCGCCGAACAGGTGGAAAGGGCGGAGGCTGTCCGGCGGCAACTCGGCACCCACCTCGACATCGTGGTCTACGACGCTTTGGAGTCGCCCGTAGAGGGTGTGCTCCAGTGGGAGGAGTTCCTGGCCCGAGGCAGAGCCAGCGCCGAGGCCGACGACGAGAGCTTCAGGGCCACGGCGCGTCAGGCCCGCCCGGACGATGTCGCCACCATTCTGTACACGTCCGGAACGACGGGTAATCCGAAGGGCGTGATGCTCACCCACAACAATCTGACCAGCAACGTGGAGGCCGTGCGGCGCGTCGTTCCGGTGCTCGACGTCGACACGTCGCTGCTCTTTTTGCCTCTGTGCCACGTGCTCCAGCGAATGATCTCCTATCTGCACTTCAATGGAGGCACGACGCAGGCGTTCGCTCACTCGATGAACACGGTGGCACATGACCTCACGGTCGTGAGACCCACGGTGGTCACGTCGGTGCCACGCCTCTATGAGAAGGTGTACAACAAGGTGATGGAGGCGGAGGGACTCAAGAAAAGACTCGTGCTGTGGGCCCAGGGAGTGGGCGAGGCATGGGCCGTGGAGACGTTGGCGGGGCGTTCCGTCGGCCCCATGCTCGGGCTCGCTTACCGACTCGCGGACCTGCTCGTGTTCAAGAAAATCCGTGCGGCCATGGGCGGGCGTATCAAGTATTTCGTGAGTGGGGGCGCGCCCCTCGCGCCGGACATCAACCGGTTCTTCTTCTCGGCCGGCGTCTGGATTCTGGAGGGGTACGGTCTCACGGAAACCAGTCCGGTGACGAACTGTAACACGTTCGACGATTTCAGGATCGGGACCGTAGGAAAGCCAATCCCGGGCACGGAGATCCGTATCGGCGACAACGGGGAAATCCTGATTCGCGGGCCTCAGGTCATGAGGGGATACTACAACCTCCCCGACAAGACGGCTGAGGCACTGGACGACGAAGGCTGGTTCCGCACCGGGGATGTGGGAGAGATCGATGACGACGGTTTTCTCAGGATCACGGATCGCATCAAGGACATCATCGTCACGGCCGGGGGAAAGAATGTGGCGCCCCAGCCCATCGAGAATCGCCTGAAGACCAACGACTATGTCGAGCAGGCCGTGATGATCGGAGATCGTAGGCCTTTCTGTGTCCTGTTGGTCGTCCCGAGCTTTCCCAATGTCGAGGCATGGGCCCGCAAGATCGGAATCGATGGCACCGATCACAAAGCGCTGCTCGCTCGACGAGAGGTCCAGGACTTGATGGAGGAGCAGGTTTTGGGTCAACTCGCGGGGTTGGCTCGCTATGAGACCCCGAAGAAGATCGGCCTCTTGGAATCGCCCTTTACGATCGAGGACGGTACACTGACTCCGACCCAAAAGGTAAAGCGACGAGCGGTTGAGAGCCGATGTAGCGAGATCATCGATTTGTTCTACGCTCCGGAGAGCGTGGATCAGACGGTCTTCGTCGAGCGGTGACTAGCGCTACCGATGTCGTCACCGTTTTTGTCACGGCGCCGGAAATGTGGCCGAGATTCCGACCTCGTTCGGGGGACTCGTGTTCATGATGGCGGCTGTGAGCTACCTGGCCGGGGTGGTGATTCTGCTCGCTCGGCCCGTGTCCGATCTTCTCCAGGACCGCTTTCAGCAGGAGGCCACCAGTATCGTGGCTTTGGTGCTCTCTTCTCTGGGAGCCCTACTCCTGACCGTCGCCTGCGTGGCGCTTCCTCTCAAGGCCGGCATAAGAAAAGTACGGGCGCTACAACTCTGACCTGAGGCTGGCCGAGACCTCCATGCCGCGTTAGCATCTTCACGGCTATCCGGTCGCGTACGAAGCCATTTCCTGAGGAGCCGTCCATTGCTCGATGCCATAAAATCCTTCTTCGGCACCAGTATGGCTCCCGAGTCGCCGGACGAGGAGATCGACGAGAGTGATGTGCGCCTCGCCGCCTGCGCGCTGCTCATCGAGATCGCCTATGCGGACGATGACTTCACGTCGGACGAGCGTCAGCATCTCCTGTCCGCCATTCGTAGGCAGTACGGCTTGGACGAGGAGCGGGCCGAGGAGCTCATCCGCTTGGCGGAGCAGGCCCGAGCGAATGCGGTGGACCTCTGGCAGTTCACCAAGCTCATCAAGTCGACGTATTCGCTCGGCCAGAAGGTGGTGCTCTTAGAGGTCATGTGGGGCCTCGTCTATTCGGACGGAGAGCTGTCGAGTCACGAGGAGTCACTGATGAGAAGGGTTTGCCACCTTCTGGACGTGGCTCCCGGATACCTCTCCGACGTGAAAAAGCGGGTGCGTCCTGTGCCTGATTCCCCGGAGAACGGGGTCACCCAGGCCGGGTAGCGTAAGGCCCCCGTTTGGGGCCCTGTTTCGAGCCCTCCTTCGGGCCCTATTGTAGCGGCACCGGCCGCAGCTCATATTGAGTAGGTCTGAGCGCTGACAACCTAGAGAACCCAGAGCCAATGCATCTTCTTCCGGGTGGTTACAACTTCATCCATATCGTGTTCTGGTCCGTTGTCGGACTCGTCGCGGTGGGCACGAACGCCGTGGCGATCATCCTCGCGACCGGGTTGGTCCTCCTGTTCCTCGAGTCGGTCGGGAAAGCGTAGGGAGCCACCCACGCCCGAGCGGGTCCTGCTTGTGGTGGAGTAGGCATGGTGCTCTTTCTCAAGATCCTCGGGGGGGTTGCAGCCCTGGCGCTCGGTGTTTTTCTGGGCACGGGACGTTACACGCAGACCACCGACGACATCGACGCGCGCCTACAGAGCAGCGGCCAACCCAGAAAGACCAAGCGTCACTTCATGTGGCTCAACTACTTCAGGGCGGTGGAGCGGGGTTCGGACCGTAGACGAAGCCAGTCAGTCCCCCGGTTCAAGACCGCGGTGAGCCGCGACGTCACCAAGCACGAATCAGGGGACTAGGAAGCTTGGTAGGAAGCCTGTCCGCCGCTTAGGTAGGAAGCTAGGGCAGAAGCGTGTTGAGGATCACCAGCGCCACGCCGATGAACGCGCCCAAGATATAGCCCAGTCGCACGATGATGCGGAGTTCCTTATGGGTGACCTTTCGCACCAGGTCCTCCACCTTCTCGGGCGGAAACTCGCGCACCTTCTTCTCTACTCGTCCGGCGACATCGATCTGCTGAATGACGGAGGGGATCTGGGTCTGAAGCCACTCCCACACGGGGTCGCTGATCGCTTCCTCCAGCTTGGGGGCGTCGCCCTCCGGAAGCCAGTTCGCCGGGGTCCCGATGGGCCGATCCATCAGGCTACGGGAGAGTCGACCGACGACTTCGCGTGAGAGTGTACCGGCGGCCTCGCTTCTGGCGCCGCTCACGAGCCAACCGGCCACTTTCTCGGCTGGGAGCCTCTCCAATACTTCGCCCCAGGTGCGGGCCCCGACGCCCTCCAAGACTCCCTCCAACTTCTCCACCAAGAAGGCCCTCGAGGTGGGGTCATGGGCAAGGTCGACGATCCAACCGGTGACGGTTTGCCGCGCATCCACGACGCTCGGGTCGTCAGGCTCTCCGAGCACCGCGGAGACGGGTCGTCGCAGGAAGTCGACGATCGCATCGTTGATGCCACGCGTCATCGCGTTCTGCATACTCGGGTCCTGAAGAACTTCGGCCAGCCGCTCCGCGCCCTCCTCTTCGATCGTGTCGAGGACCTTGTCCACCGAATCTTCGGTGATGATGAGCTTCGCGACCACACGTTGATGAAATTTCAGATCCCCGAGGAATCGACGCAGTAGGTCATGGATGAAGATCTCGAACTTGGCGCGTGCCTCATCGTCCTCCAGGATCGATCCAAGCCGTTGAATCGCTAACGGAAGGTATGCCGTGATCCCCTTCTCCACCGCACCGACGAGACCGGGCGGGAGCACCTCTTCGAACGTGCGGCTCGGGTCCAGCAATCTCTTCGAGCCCCGGTCCAGATAGTCATCGATGGCCTTTGCGAAGTCGTCGCTATCCACGGCTGAGGTAATCCACTCCTCTACCGCCTCCGAAATGGCGCTTTCTCGGGCCGGAGTCAGTACACCGGCCACCGGCTCGTCGGCGATGGACTCCACGATCTCCCCGGCCCGCTCCGTAACCGTCTCGAAGAACCGGTCCGAGTGCAGGTACTCGTGAAGACGCTCTAGCCCGAACTCCGTTACGTCATCCAACACCGCCTCGACTCGCTCGTGCATGCGTTCCGGAATCAGATCCCGCACCGAGCCACGCTCCGTGTACAGGATCGCATCCAGGAACCCGGACAGATGTCCGTCGAAGGCCTTCCTGAAAGACGGGTCCCGAAAGATCTCCTCGAGGTCTTCCGGAGTGAGGAGGCGCGTGCCGACCGTGCGACCCACCGCTGCGGCCAGACGGTTCTGGTTCTTCGGAATCGCTCCTTGGAGCGCCTTGAGGTTCCGTTTCCCCAAGCGAGGGGGCTCATATGGATGAAAGAGCATCCAGATGGCGACCGAATTGGTAAGCCCGCCGGCCATCGCCCCGAAGGCAATGGTAATCAAGGCGCGGATCAGCTCTTCGGGCATGATTCTGTTCCCGCTCAGCGCTGCACGTGGCGCACGAGCCCTCGTATGTCGAGCGTGTCGCCACTCATGATCAGTGGCCCGGCGACCTGATAGAGACCGTTGATGGGGAGGAGCGGCCCCTCACCCACGCCGGCCTGGAGATCCATGCCGGTACTAGCGAGCGAGACCTCCATGTCTCCATCGATCGAACGGATTGTCCATGCCACGGGCACATCTCGGCGCGCCTCTTCGAAGGACCGGACGGAGGTCCACTCCACCTCCACCTCGGGCCACCGGAACTCCTGGTCCCCCCGCCGTCCCCAGGCTGTGTGGCTGGGAGACACACCCGTGGACTCGATCACGATGGCCAGGCGTTCGGGACCCGTGAGGAACATCCACTCTCCGGGGGCCGGACTGTCCTTGAGGCGGGCGCGGTTCATGTCCATGACCATGCCCTCGACGCGGACGTTTCCGAAGAGGGCGGCGCCCCGGTGCACGCGGAAGGTCTCTCCACGATTGCCCGTCCAGTCGGACATTCCCTCCCCAAGAACCACCTGCAGTTGCCGGGCTCCTTCCTGGAATACGATGCGCTCGATGACGTTACCGGGACCCACGACGAGGTCCATTGGATCTCTCGCGTGGATACGAAACGGAGTCCGAGTCGGCGGGGAATCCCAGTGATCCGTGAAGAACGGCTCCCAGAGTCCGGCGTGAGCGAGCCAGCCCTCGGCGCTACGCTCGACCCCCTGTTCGGTTGTCGAGGCACGAAAGAGCCACGGAACGACGATCACACTGTCCGCTCCTGCCGTCATGAACACGATGTTGCGTTCATACACCCCTTCATTGGAGCGCGGATCAGCGATTGAATCGCGGGGTTGGCTGGGTGTAGCGAGGGAGGGAGGAGGCGGTCCCTCGTCGCAGGCACCGAGGAGCGCCATCAGGATGACCAGAATCGGCCCTCTCTGAGCCGGAGCGATCCTGGGAGCTGTCCTCATCCGCCGCCTGAGGCCAATTCCACCGCATCCTTGGGGTCGATGATCGTTCCCTGTCCCGCCCCCAGGTGCTTGTCCAGGCGAAGCAGAAAGCGCCCGATGCGACGTGTGTTGGTGCCGAAGTCGTGACGACCCTTCAGGGAGCGCGACCGCAAGTCGAGGCGCGTCAGCCCGTTTTCGTCGAGCCCGACCCTGATCTCCACTTCGTCCTTGAACCGGAGGATCCACGTGGTGCAGCGCACACCGATGACCCCCAACAGATCATTGGAGTGGAGCAGCACCCAGCGATTCCGGTTCGTGACCAGCTCGAGGCAGGCGCGCCAAACGACATCGAACGGGATAGCGTAGGTCCGACCCAATAGGCGGGGGTCATCGGACCATGGATCGGTTTCGGCCCAGTTTCGGGCAGGGGCTTGTTCTGGGCGTGCTTTGAGCAAACGGTCAGCCCCCAAGCCGATATCTGATGATCACATTCCCTCTCAATCCAAACCGGAGGAGTCGCTAATTTGGCGAGTGTCTTGACCCGCGCCCCGTGCGAGTGTTCCACGGTAGCCGATTGCCGGGGGTCGATGACGTAGGTAATGTCCGCCCCATGAAAGCAATAATTCCTCTCGCCGGAAAGGGTGCGCGGTTACGTCCCCATACCCATCTCACTCCTAAGCCGCTGATCCGCGTAGCTGGCCGGCCCGTCATGAGCTACATCCTCGACGACCTCATCGAGCTCGGTGTCGACGAAATCGTGTTTGTCGTCGGCTACCTGCGCGGGGTGATCGAAAGCTACGTGGCGGAGGCCTATCCGAGCATTCGGGCTCACTACGTGGTGCAGGAGGTGCAAGACGGGACGGCGGGAGCCGTGAGCCTGGCGGAGCCCTACGTAAACGAAGACGTGCTGATCTTATTCGTAGACACGCTCTTCGACGCCGACCTGACGCTGGTGGACGATGTGTCCGAAAATACCGCGGGCATCATCTGGGCCAAGGAAGTCGAGGACTACCAACGCTTCGGAGTGATTCTCACGGATGACGAGGGTCACATGGTCAAGATCGTCGAAAAGCCGTCCGAACCCATCTCGAAGCTCGCCAACATCGGACTGTACTACATGAACGATTGGCGCTTGCTCTTCGAGGGGATCCATCACACGCTCGCTTCCCCCCCCGGGGCCTCGGGCGAGTTCTACCTGACCGATACGTTCCAGTTCATGGTGGATTCAGGCGCGAAGATCAAAGTGGCGCCGGTGGCGGGTTGGTACGACTGCGGCAAGCCGGAGGCTCTCCTCGAGACCAATCATCATCTTTTGGAAGTGGGGAGAAGCGGCGTCTCGGACTCTGCGGTTCTCGAGAATTGTACGATTCACGGGTTCGTTCGTGTCGAGGACGGTGCCGTGGTTCGTAACTGTCTCTTGGGCCCGAACGTCACCGTGGAGTCGGGTGCCCGCGTGGAGCGCTCCACGCTGGTCCGCACGATCGTGGGCGCTCGGGCTGACATCAAGGATTCGGAGTTACACGACTCGCTCGTGGGGTCGGAATCGCAGGTGTGGGCTTGTCGGGGACAGTACAGCGTGGTCGACCACTCTGTCACGTTGGGGGACTAGGGCCGCCTTCACTGGTGTCGGCCCACCCACGGCCTAGCGGGGGCTCACCCGCGGCCCACCGTCACACGACGCCAGCTGTGAGAAGGGTTGTGTAGAGCGCTCGTTGTAGCCCTTCTGTCCCGCCTATGGCAACGATTCGCCATGGGCTAACTTTGATCTAACCCTGTGAAGGCTCCCGTCCTACTCGAGAGGCCTCGGACGAAGTGACCATGGACGAGCTCGACATCATCTACGATTGGAACAGGGAGGGCGAGGGCGCGTTCGATTGGAGTTCCCTGTCCGGGATCCAACTCAACGACGAGACGCTCAGGGACGGGCTCCAGAACCCGTCGGTCGTGGATCCGAAGATCGAGGATAAGATCGCGCTCCTCCACCTCATGGATGAGTTCGGCATTCATACCGTCAACGTAGGACTGCCCGCTGCGGGCCCGAGGGCGTGCGAGGCGGTCGAGGCGCTGGCCCAGGAGATCGTCGATTCCAAGTTGTCGATCACGCCCAATTGTGCCGCGCGCACGCTTGTGACCGATGTGCGTCCGATCACGGAGATCTCACAGGCCGTCGGAATTCCAATCGAGGCATGCACCTTCATCGGCAGTTCGCCGATTCGGCAACTGGCCGAGGACTGGACTCTCGAGAAAATGCTCAAGATATCCGAGAAGGCCGTCACCTTCGCCGTTGCGGAAGGGCTCCCGGTGTTGTTCGTGACGGAGGATACGGTGAGGGCGCGGCCCGAGACCCTCAAGGCACTGTACGGGGGAGCGATCGAATGGGGAGCCTCTCGTCTCTGCGTGGCCGACACGGTGGGACATGCGACGCCCGATGGCGTACGCGCGCTCATCCGGTTCGTGATCGAAGAGATCGTCGAGCCGTCGGGTGAGGCGGTCGAGGTAGATTGGCATGGTCACCGAGATCGGGGGTTGGGGCTCGCCAACGCGTTTTCCGCGATGAAGGCGGGGGCTACCCGTATCCACGGAACGGCCCTCGGCGTCGGGGAGCGAGTGGGCAACGTCGAGATGGATCTACTCCTCGTAAATCTCAAACTCCTGGGTGTGCATGACGCCGATCTGACTCGCCTGCCCGAGTACTGCCAACTTGTCGCGGATGCCTGTCAAGCACCGCTCACGAGCAGTTATCCCGTGGTCGGTCGTGATGCATTCCGAACGGGGACAGGGGTCCATGCCGCCGCCATCGTGAAGGCAGAAGAGAAGGGTGATGTGTGGTTGGCAGACCGGATCTACTCGGGCATACCCGCGTCGATGGTGGGGAGGTCTCAAGAGATCGAAATCGGCCCGCTGTCCGGCCTCTCGAACGTGAGGGCCTGGCTCGGCGCGCACGGCTACGACCCCACGGATCCGGAGTCCCTTCGTGTTCTTTTTGACGCGGCGAAATTGTCCGACCACACGCTGACACACGAAGAGATTCGATCCCTCCTCGAAGAAGACTGAGGGGAGTCGGCGCTCCCAAATATGTCCGATCGAAGAGACGACAGGGCGCCATCCAGCTCGGAGATCCTCAGGACGTCGCAGGCGTCGTTCTTTTCCTGTGGTTGGAGACCGCGCGACATATCACGGGTGCTGTGATTCCCATCGACGGAGGCTACCTGCTGTGATGTACTGGGTCGGGACGAGCGGTTTCTCCTACAAGGAGTAGGAAGGGCAGTTTTTATCCCGAAGATCTTCCCAATGAAGGAATGCTGGAGTACTACGGGAAACGCCTGAACGCGGTGGAGATCAACAGCACCTTCTATCGCATGCCTTCCCGCGAGGTGCTCGCGGATTGGGCGAGCAAAGTGCCGAGCGACTTCTCGTTCATACTCAAGGCTTCTCGCAAGATCACGCATAACAAGCGCCTGAAGGATGCCGAGGAGGAGTTGGCCCACCTCGTGGACGTGTCGGGCGAACTCGCCGGACGACGCGGGCCCATCCTCTTTCAACTGCCGCCCTACTTCAAGAAGGATGTGGAGAGGCTCAGGGACTTCGGAGTCTGCTACCGGAGGGTTTCATGGCCGCCTTCGGGTTTCGCCATCGGTCGTGGTTCGAGGAGGAGGTCTACCAGGCGCTCGTCGTCGCAGATACGGGCGAGGAGGACGGTCACCCCGTTGGTCGCCCCACAGCGGCCTACGGGTATGCACGTCTCCGCAAGGAGGCCTATGAGCCGGGAGAGCTGACGCGCTGGGCGGAGAAGTTCGCGGTACGAGGTAGTGTAGCTATCGGGGACGTTTCTCCACGGTTGTTCGCCTGGACAGTGCTCCGAGAGCCATCATGCTGTACATTTTCCCGGATGCGGTTCGCCGTGGAATCGCATCAGTACTGAAGCGCATCGGATTCCGACCCCGGACATCCGCCGCTTAATCCGTAAGTGATCCGTAAGGTAGGGAGAGCCCGATGATCAACCGTCGAAACGTCTTCGCTTTCTGCACGCTGTTCGCCCTTTGGCTGGGCACCACCGCACTGACGAGCGTTGGAGCTATCTCCACGCTTGCTCCATCCGCGACGATCCTCGCCGATACGACGCAGCCGATTCGCGCACCGCATGGCATGGTCGTGTCGGAGAACATGCGCGCCAGCCGAGTGGGTTCGGACGTATTGGCGGCCGGCGGAAACGCGGTGGACGCCGCGATCGCGACGGGGCTCGCCTTGGCCGTCACCCATCCTTCGGCGGGTAACATCGGTGGTGGTGGCTTCATGGTGATTCGCTTCCCCGACGGGGCGAGCACCGCCATCGACTTCAGAGAGAAGGCGCCGCTGGCTTCGCACCCCGAGATGTGGCTGGACGACTCGGGTGATTATTCCCGCACAACGCATCACAACAGCGCTCGCGCCGTGGGCGTTCCGGGTACGGTGGCCGGGTTGTGGAAGGCTCACCAACTGTACGGAGATCAGGATTGGGAGCGGCTCGTGCGGCCCGCGATCACTTTGGCCCGCGACGGCTTCGAGCTCACGGAGCGGCTCGCAGGAGGGCTGGAGCGCCTCATCGAGGGACGTGGGGCGGACTATCGAGGCACGGTCCGCGCGTTCTCGAAGGACGGATTTGCCTACAGTCCCGGTGAGTTGCTCGTACAGATGGACCTCAGTCACACGCTCGAACGCATCGCCTCCGACGGGCGAGACGGTTTCTATGCTGGTGAGACGGCTCGACTTCTGGTCGAGGAGATGGAGCGCGGCGGTGGGATCATCACCTTGGAGGACCTGACTCGCTACCGGGCGCGGGAGCGCACGACGGTCCAGGGCACATATCGCGGGTACGACATCATCTCCATGCCGCCTCCTTCCAGCGGAGGGATCGCGGTGGTCCAGATGCTCAACATCCTCGAGGGGTATGATGTGGCCGCGATGGGTCACAATTCATCCGACTACATTCATCACCTCACCGAAGCGATGCGTATCGCGTTTCGGGATCGGGCTCACTTCGTAGCGGATGCGGACTTCGTCGACGTTCCGCTGCACCGGCTCACGAGCAAGGCCTATGCGGCGACATCGAGGGGCGAAATCGATTCCCGAACCGCGGGCATCTCGGAAGCCTCCGACATCGTCCAGCCATATGAGAGCCCCGAGACGACGCACTATTCGGTCGTGGATCGAGATGGTATGGCCGTGTCGGTCACCTATACACTCGAGTCCGGTTACGGATCGGCCATTACGGTCGAGGGTGGTGGGTTCTTGCTGAACAACGAGATGGGGGACTTCAACGCGGGACCCGGCCTGACCAACGACCAGGGGCTCATCGGAACCGTGCCGAATCTCGCGCGGCCCGAGCAGCGAATGTTGTCTAGCATGAGCCCGAGTATCGTCGCGAAGGACGGGGAGCTCGTGGCCGTCGTGGGGAGCCCGGGAGGCCGGACGATCATCAATACCGTGCTGCAGGTGATCCTCAACGTGGTCGAGTTCGACATGAATAT
>CAUZAE010000008.1:0-35454 GCA_963577685.1 Gemmatimonadales bacterium UBA6960
GACTACATCGATCTTTTGCGGACTCGGGACGGCATGGACCGGCGCGAGGCACTGGTGAAGGGTGGCCATGTGCGGTTCCGGCCGGTGGTGCTGACCGCCATCACCACTGCCTTGGGTCTGATCCCGCTGGCCATCGGACTCAACTTCGACTTCTTCGGACTCTACACGAACCTCCAGCCGGAGCTCTATTGGGGCGGTGAGCAAGCCGCCTGGTGGGGCCCGATGGCCATCGCGGTTATCGTGGGAATACTGTTTGCCACGTTCCTCACGCTGATTCTGGTGCCGGTACTCTACTCCATCATCGACGATCTGACCGACTTCTTGAAGCGGCATTACAAGTCTGAGGTGGATGTCGGGTCCGACATCGTCGGGGACGCCGCCGAGGATGAGTGGGCAAGCGTGATCACGGGCGCACCTGTCACAGAGCCTCAGCCCGCGGCGGTGCGTCTACAGAGTGTTGCCCCTGATTCGCTGGCGCCGACGGGTGGGCTTACGCCCCAACCCGAGTAGGGGCTGGCGCTGGGCGGGCCGCCGGCTCAGCTTGGGCGCCGGCATCGTGATTGAAGTGAAGGATAGAAGTCGCCCGCCGCTTGGGTATCGTACAGAAAAATCAGATAGACCCACGTGGAAGCACGTGGCGGTCGACATATTGGGAATGGGATGAGCCACAGCCTAGCAAAAACTTCGGCCGGCCTCGCCACCGCGGCCTCAACCGCTCTAGGCACGATCGGCCTCTGTACGATCGCTCTATTGTGGACTTTGCTCGTGCCTCGGCCTGGACGAGCTCAGGAACCCAACGCGCCGGATCAGTCGGGCGAGGAGGCTCTCCGCGTATTTTTGGACTGCTCTGGGCGTGACTGTGACTCGAACTATTACCGTACAGAAATTAACTGGGTCAACTGGATGCGAGATCGAACGCTCGCGAGTGTCCACCTCATCATAACTAGTCAGAGAACCGCGAGTGGTGGGAATGAGTTCGTGCTTGACTTCATTGGGCTGGAAGAACTGGCGGGCGAAGATGACCAACTTACCTACACGTCACTGGGATCCGATACCTCTGAAGAGAGTCGGAGGGGGATCACCCAAGTCTTGGCCATCGGCTTGGCGCGCTATTCCGTCCTCGGTGGAGTCGGTGAAGGACTCCAAGTAGGGCGCACGGGCGGAACGAGGGACCTGCAAGACCGTCTGGTCACTGGAGATGAGGTCGAGGATCCATGGAACTTCTGGGTGTTCAACGTCGGAGCGAACGGAAGCGGCAGCGCGGAGACCTCAGAAAGTGACCAGCGTCTGCGGAGTAATCTCTCGGCAAGTCGCACGACGAACACCTGGAAAATCAATCTCCGTGGTAGCGGAAGTTACTCCAGAGACAAGAAGCAGTTGAGCGACAGTTCGACTTCCGTCGACACGCGGATCAACTGGAACCTGTCGCAAGAAATCGTCTACGCGCTAGCTGGTCATTGGTCCGTCGGAGCGGAAGCCCGCGCCAGCTCCTCTACCCGGTCGAACCAAGATGTAAGTATAGAGTTCAATTCTGGAATCGAGTACAGCTTTTGGCCTTATGAGGAGGCACCGAGAAGATCGCTTTCGTTGTCCTATCGTGCGGGCTTCGAGTACTTCGACTGGGAAGATATAACGGTTTACGGAAAAATGACTGAAATACGCCCCTCACAGGGGTTACAGCTCAGACTCTTTCAACGGCAACCCTGGGGTGACTCCCGCCTCTCTTTGGTGACGTCCACCTTTCTCGATAACTTCGAGCAGTACAGGATTGAACTCAGTGGAAGTGTGAGCGTGCGCATTTTTCGTGGGTTTCGCTTCAACATCGGTGGTGGCATCGATCGCATTCGTGACCAAATCTTTCTGCGCGCTGCGTCCTTCACTGATGAGGAGATCTTGCTGGGAAGATTCCAGCGGGCGAGTTCGTATGAGGTCGATTTTCGCATGGGATTCAGCTATCAGTTCGGCTCCATTTTCAACAACGTCGTGAACAACCGCTTTCGTTTCTAATGAGCGCCACTTGTTCGAGATCGGACAGTCGGCATATGATGCGCTCGCAAGATAAAGAAACCCACCTGACCGGAGCCAAATGGAGAGCACGAAACCGCTGCATGCCGAAGACCAGGCAAGTGTTTCCGGGCAACCCGTTTGGGCGAAGGTCATCGACCATACGCGGTGTATCGGCTGCCACGCCTGTACCACGGCGTGCAAGTCCGAGAATGATGTCCCGCTGTCGGTCACGCGCACCTATGTCAAGTACGTCGACGTGGGTCACTACCCCCAGACGCGTCGGTCTTTTCAGGTCACACGCTGTAACCAATGCGCGCACGCCCCCTGTGTAACCGCGTGTCCGACGTCCGCGATGTACGCACGACCCGACGGGATTATCGACTTCGACAAATCCATCTGTATCGGGTGCAAGGCTTGCATGGCCGCCTGCCCCTACGACGCCATCTTCATCAACCCGGAGGACCACTCGGCGGAAAAGTGTAATTTCTGCGCGCACCGGATCGATGTCGGACTCGAGCCGGCTTGCGTCGTGGTCTGCCCGACAGAGGCTATCCTGGTCGGGGATATGACCGATCCACTCTCGAAGGTGAACCAGATCGTCAACCGAGACGCCGTGACGGTCCGTCGCCCAGAAAAGGAGACGCATCCCAAGCTGTTCTACAAGGGTGCGGATCAGGTGACGCTCGATCCTTTGGCTGCCCGCCGCCCTGCAGGCGGACTGTTCATGTGGAGCGAACAGGGAGACGTGCCGGACCAGGTTCCCTCTGGCCATCCCGGACTGTGGAACAGCTCAGCCGCTGCGGTTCTCTCATACGACGTGATTCATCGGGCTCCCTGGGACTGGAGGGTCAGCTTCTATACCTGGACGAAGTCCGTGTCGGCGGGGGCCTACCTCGTGCCTCTGATCATGGTCCTTACCGGCGTCTTGTCCTGGACCAGCCCTATCTGGACACTCGGAGCCCCTGTGGTAGGGCTGATCTTCCTCGCCTTGACCGGTGTGCTACTCATCTGGGATCTCGAGCACCCCGAGAGATTCTACATGATCTTGACCCGGCCGCAGTGGCGTAGTTGGCTGGTCCGAGGAGGGGTGATCATCGGCGCATACGGATTCGTGCTGGTGATCCACCTTGGAGCCGTATGGATAGGATCCGAGGAGGTGGCTCGCCGATTGGCATGGGTGGGTGCGCCCCTGGCGGTGATGACCGCTGTCTACACTGCGTATCTGTTCGCTCAAGCTACGGCTCGTGATCTTTGGCAGAGCTCGCTCCTCCCTCCCCATCTGTCGATCCAGGCGATCCTGGCGGGTGCCGGCGTGCTGTCTCTGGCCGCGGGGTTCTGGGATACAGGTTTGGCGGAGGATCTCGTGACATGGTTCGTTGCAGGCACGGCGGGGCACCTTCTACTCGTGGCTGGAGAGGTGACCCTACCGCACGGCACGGCACACGCCCGACTCGCGGTCTGGGAGATGACGCACGGTCGCTTCAGTCGGTGGTTCTGGGGCGGATTGGCGCTGTCTGCGATCGGACTCTTTTCTCCTTGGCTGGGGGCCGTTGGTGTATCGCTCGGCCTCGTGGGCTTGGCTGCTTTCGAGCACGCGTACGTACAGGCCGGCCAAGCCGTGCCTCTGGCATGATTATAAAGACATGACACGTAATATCTTAACATGACTGACTTAAACCAACTAAACAAACGAGTTTCGGCCGCCCGAGCGGATGTTGAGGCGAGGGGTGAGACCTTCTATCCCGGCCCCAGTCGCGTGCATCTGGCCTCGTTCCCACCGAAGGAACGTTGGGACGATTGGGTCGAGCTGGATTCGGCCTCTTGGCCCGCCAAAGTGGAGCGGCGCTACATGCTGGTGCCGACGACTTGCTTCAACTGCGAGTCGGCATGCGGGCTCCTCGCATACGTGGACCGGGAAACGCTCCAGGTACGAAAGTTCGAGGGCAATCCGGAGCATCCTGGATCTCGTGGGAGGAACTGCGCCAAGGGACCCGCCACGCTGAACCAAGTGATGGATCCGGATCGCATTCTGTTCCCGTTGAAGCGGACGGGAAAACGAGGGGAGGGGAAGTGGGAACGGGTTACGTGGGACGAGGCCCTCGATGGCCTGGCGGCGCGGATCCGGGCGGCTCTCGAGGACGGCCGTGCGAACGAGATCATGTATCATGTGGGACGGCCCGGTGAGGATGGATACGCCGACCGTGTGCTCGCCGCTTGGGGCGTGGACGGGCACAATTCGCACACCAACATCTGTTCCTCGAGTGCCCGGGTCGGCTTCAACCTTTGGTCGGGCTCCGATCGCCCTAGTCCCGACTTCGCGAACGCCGATGTCATTTTCCTCATTTCCAGCCACCTCGAGACGGGCCACTACTTCAACCCGCATGCTCAGCGCATCATCGAGGCGCGCCAACGCGGCGCGAAGGTGATCGTCTTCGATACGCGTCTCTCGAATACGGCGACCCACGCGGACCACTACATCTCTCCCTACCCGGGGTCTGAGGCGGCCATCAACCTTGCGATCGCCAACCACCTAATCCAGAACGACCTCTACGACCGGGCGTTCGTGCGGCGTTGGTGGAACTGGCAGGAGTACATGGCGGCCGAGCGGCCCGACGAAGAGGCCACTTTCGAGAACTTCGAGAGTGCCCTCAAGGAGCTCTACAGGGAATACACCTTCGAATTCGCGGGCGCTGAGGCCGGGGTAGAGCCGGACGCCCTGCTGGCCGTTGCCGAGGTTGTGGCCCAAGCGGGAACGCGGCTTTCGGTCCATAACTGGCGGAGCGCGGCCTCCGGCAACCTCGGTGGCTGGCAGGTGGCCCGCACGCTGTACATGTTGTGCGCCCTCACCGGCGCGGTGGCGACCGAGGGTGGCACCCATCCGGCGTCGTGGCACAAGTTCCACCCCAAGCCGATCTACACACCTTCGGGCCCTCCGGAGTGGAACGAGCTGAATTGGCCCAGGGAGTATCCGCTCTCCTACCATGAGATGTCGATTCTCCTCCCGCACTTCCTTCTCGAGGGACGTGGCAAGCTGGACACGTACTTCACCCGGGTCTACAACCCGGTGTGGACCAATCCGGACGGATTCTCGTGGATCGAAGCGCTCACCGACGAATCGTTGATCGGGCTCCACGTGGCGCTCACGCCCACCTGGAGCGAGACGGCCCAATACGCCGACTACGTGCTTCCCATGGGGCTGGCTTCGGAGCGCCACGACGTTCACTCCTATGAGCAGTATGACGGCCAGTGGGTGGGCTTTCGCCAGCCGGTGCTTCGTACGGCTCGGGAACGTCTCGGCGACAAGGTCACGGATACTCGGGAAGCGAACCCTGGAGAAGTTTGGGAAGAGAATGAGTTCTGGACGGAGCTCTCTTGGAGGATCGACCCGGATGGACAGTTGGGTATCCGTCAATATTTCGAGTCGAAGAAGCATGAGGGGGAGCCGCTCTCAGTCGATGAGTATTACGCGTGGATGTTTGAGAATTCGGTTCCGGGGCTGCCCGCCGCCGCCGTCGCCGAGGGCCTCTCGCCGCTCGAGTACATGCGGAAATACGGCGCCTTCGAAATCCGAACGAAGGTAGGTGCCCTGTACGACGAAGAGGTGCCCGAGGCAGAGTTGGAGGACGTTCACACAGACGCCGAAGGGCGAGTCTTCACGCGGGCCGAAAGCCCTGCCACACCCCATACGGTGTCCGGCCCCAGGGCACCCGGCGTCGATGGCCGGCGCTGTGTGGGGGTGAGTTCGGGAGACGGCGTGAAGCGGGGCTTTCCCACACCCTCTGGGCGTCTGGAATTCTTCTCCAGCACCATGGCAGACTGGGGGTGGCCCGAAATGGCGCTCCCGGGCTACATCAAGAGCCATATCCACAAGGAAAATCTGGCGAGCGACCAGATGGTTCTCCTTCCGACATTCCGCGTCCCCGTGCAGATCCATACTCGGAGTGGAAACAGCAAATGGCTCGACGAGATCGCCCACACGAACCCCCTGTGGATCCACCCCTCGGATGCCGCTCCCTTGGAGTTGGGTACCGGTGATCTCGTCCGTGTCGAGACGGATTTGGGCTACTTCATCCTGAAGGCATGGGTGACTGAGTCCATTAAGCCGAGCGTCGTCGCATGTAGCCACCACATGGGTCGTTGGCGGCTTCACGCCGAAGGCCAGCGGCAGGTGACGGCGTCTGTCACCCTCGATCAGTCGGATCATGAATGGACGATGCGACGCACGGGTGGAGGAGGTGCCTACGAGTCGGCGGACGAGGACACGCGCAGAATCTGGTGGGCCGACGTGGGTGTGAACCAGAACCTCACTTTCCCCGTGCACCCAGATCCGATCTCCGGCATGCATTGTTGGCACCAAGCGGTTCGTGTCACGAAGGCACAGCCGGGAGATCGTGCGGGCGACATCAGCGTCGACACGACCCGCTCTCGTGATATTTACAGACAGTGGCTCGATCAGACTCGGCCGGCCGAAGAGGTGAGTCCCGATGGGACGCGTCGGCCGGGATGGTTCGCCCGTCCGCTCCGCCCGACACCCGCCGCGTACAAGCTACCCGACCTTGGAGACCCCTCCGCACCATGACGCCTGTCTTTTGTCGACGGTGGGAGTGAGGACAAGCTTTGGAGTTGCTTCGGGCACTTGGCGCCTTGGCGGAGCCGCCCTCGACCGAGCACGGTCGGATCGCGCGGGTCCTAGAACTCCCGGGAACGCTGGAGGCGAGCGCCTACTCGGCCGTTTTCGACCTCGAACTCCGACCGTACGCATCCATCTACCTCGGCTCCGACGGTCTAATAGGAGGTGAGGCTCTCGACCGTATCGCTGGTTTCTGGAGGGCGCTCAAGTGGTCTCCTCCTCCGGACGCTGATCATCTGGGAAGCCTGCTCGGGCTCTATGCAACCCTGAAGGATACCGAGACTCGAGAAACGGATGGGGCGCGTGCGGCGCTCCTCAGGCATTCTCGGGCGGTGCTCATGGGCGAACATCTCCTCCCCTGGCTTTTTCCATATCTCGGACGTGTTGCGGAAGTGGCGGACGGAGTCTACCGGGCTTGGGCACGTCTTCTGGATGGAGTGCTTCGGGCCGAGCTCCTTGAGCTCGGGGCTCCTGACGCGGTGCCCCGGCACCTGGCGTTGGCGTCCCCATTGCCGGATCCCAGAAGGGAAGGTGCGGACGCGTTCGTGGTTGGACTTCTTTCGCCGGCACGGAGTGGAATGATCTTGCTGCATCGGGACCTGGCTCGGGCCGCCGAGCACGCAGGCATCGGCGTTCGCTCCGGGGGGCGGCGTATGACCCTGACAGCTCTGCTATCCGAAGCGCCGAAGGCAGCGATGGAGTGGCTCGCCGAAGAGACCCGATCACGAGTGCCTCAGCACGAGGAGTTGCTGTCTGGTTGTGGACCGATCCAGGAGCACTGGATCGACCGCGGCGGTGCGGCGGCGGCTCTGCTCGACGATCTCGCTTCACGAGTCGGGTCGGGGGTCTTGGCATGAGTTTCATGCCGAGACCTTCGTCGAGGGACGTGATTGCCGGCGTCGGGGTGGCGCTCATTCTCATTCCCCAGAGCATAGCGTATGCGAACCTGGCCGGCCTTCCAGCCCGGCATGGGCTGTTCGCGGCTGCCTTGGGGCCCTTGGCCGCGGGCTTTTTCGCGTCGTCGCCCTACCTCCAGACCGGTCCCGTCGCCCTCACTGCGTTGCTCACTCTGGGGGCCCTCATACCCGTAGCTGCTCCGGGCACGGCCGAGTATGTGGGGCTCGCCGCGCTCTTGGCCCTCGTGGTCGGGATTGTGCGCGTGCTCGTGGGAACATTACGAGGTGGGTGGATTTCATACCTCATGTCGCGGCCGATGTTGGACGCATTCGCCGCGGGCGCGGGGATCCTCATCGTCTCTTCGCAGCTTCCGGGGGCGTTGGGCGTCGAGGCGACCGGAGATGGCGTCCTCAGCCGAGCGACCTGGGTTCTCCTTCGCCCCGCGGAGTGGGAAGGCACCTCCTCTGTGCTCGCGATACTCACACTTCTGGTGGTGATAGGGGCCCGACGGCTGAATCCGCTCATCCCTGCTGTGCTCATTGCGACGGTTGCGGGCGTGTCGTTCTCGCTTGTGACCCAGTATTCAGGTGTCCGTCTAGGCGACATCGATGGTGGGCTTCCGAGTCTCACGCTCGCTCTTCCGTGGGCGGCGCTCCCGACACTCGTCCTTCCCGGTATCGTGATCGCGCTCGTAGGCTTTGCCGAGGCCGCTTCGATCTCGCGGATCTATGCGACCAAGGAAAGGATGCGGTGGAATCCCAACCAGGAGTTCATTGGTCAGGGTGCCGCCAATATCGCTGTGGGCCTCTTCGGAGGCTTTCCGATCGGAGGGTCGTTTTCTCGGAGTAGCCTGAATTACTTGTCTGGCGCGCGTACCCGGTGGAGTGGACTGGTGACGGGGGTGGTCGTCCTTGCCTTTCTCCCTTTTGCGAAGGTCCTTTCGGCACTCCCCAGCTCGGTTCTGAGCGCAATCGTCATTGCAGCCGTCGTCCCCCTGATTCGGGTGCGCCTCCTGGCCTCCCTCTGGAGGATATCGCGACCGCAGGCGGTGGTGGGCTGGCTCACGTTTGGGTTTACGATCATACTGTCCCCTCATATTGAGCAGGCGGTGGTCCTGGGCATCCTCGCAGCGGTTGCCGTCCATATTTGGCGTGAGTTGGAGCCGGGCGTCGAGTTCTGGGTCGAAGATGCCACTTTGCACGTCAAGCCCAGCGGCGTTCTGTGGTTCGGCTCGGCGGCCTTTCTCGAGGAGGCTGTCGCGGAGCGGTTGGCTATTGCCCCGGAGGCGGGACGGGTTGTGCTTCATCTCGACGGGCTCGGTCGTATCGACCTCACAGGCGCCCAGGTGCTCTGGGAGCTCATGGAGCAACTTCTAGAGGGGGGACTCGATGTGGAGATGAGCGGAGTACCGCCTCACGCGGTGCGTATTCTGGACGCGGTGAACAAAGCGTCACCCTTCTAGGCGGATGGCCGGCTCATGACGTCGATTTTACGCTGGACCAGGAACGGAATGCTCGTCGGTGGAGGCCTCTTGGCAGCGGCTGGCGTTATCCGGTCTCTGTTGAGCGGAGGCAGCCTCTTCGACTATGTGAACCCCATCGGTGTGATGACCGTGGTCGGTTTGACGGTCGGGGCCCTGGTGGGTCCACTCATCGGGGCCATCCTGGAGCGAAGGGGCGAGGGCTAAAGTGAAAGTGGAGCCCCCCCGGGTGCTGACGTTCGACTGCTACGGAACGTTGATCGACTGGGAAGCCGGCATACTGATGGCCATGAGACCCATCCTGGAGGAACACGGCAAGTGTCCACCGGACGAGGAGATTTTGGGGTTGTTCGGAACGCTCGAAGCTCGCATCGAGTCGTCCGGATATCGGCCGTACCGGGAGGTATTGGCCGGAGTCGTCGACGGATTCGGAGAGACGCTCGGGTTCGAGCCTTCGGCTGGTGAGCGGACGGCGCTGGCTGAGTCGGTAGAGAACTGGCCGCCCTTCGCCGACACGGTCGTGGCCCTCCGGGCTTTCGGCGGGAAGTATCGTCTTGCCGTGATCTCTAACATCGATGACGACCTCTTCCAGGCTAGCAGCGCTCGGCTCGGCGTCGAATTCGACGAGGTCGTGACGGCGGAGCAGGTAGGATGCTACAAGCCCTCGTTGAAGAATTTCCAAGTCGCCTTCGAGCGGTTGGGCCACGGACCGGACGGGATCCTACACGTCGCTCAAAGTCTGTACCATGACATTGCTCCCGCGCGTGCTCTCGGGCTCCGCAACGTATGGGTCAATCGCCGGGCAGAGAAGAAGGGGCCCGGCGCGACATCCGGGGCGACCGCCAAGCCTGATCTGGAAGTCCCAGATTTGATGGCGTTGTCCTCGCTCATGGGGCTTGACTCTCCATGACAGGCTGCGACTTCGGGGGCGGCTGACATCATGGCGTGGATCCACCTGACTCCTGTCTCGGGAGCGACGGGCCTGCTTCGGCGCCAGTTCCAGTCCGCGTTGGACCGGACAGGGCGGGTATGGAACATCATCCGGATCATGAGTCCCAATCCGCGCACCCTCGATGCCAGCATGAAGTTGTATTCGGCGATCATGAAGGGTCCTTCCCCCCTTTCGCGTGTGCAAAGGGAAATGATCGCGGTAGTCGTTTCGGCAGAGCTCGGTTGTCACTACTGAACGCAGGCGCATGCGCATGACCTCCGGGAAGAGGTCGAGGGGCTGTTCGACGGCGAAGAGGAGGCTGACGCCTTTGTGCACGCCGTCGTGAGGGATTGGAGAATGGCGCCCCTCGCAGAGGCCGACCGGGTCCTGCTCAGTCACGCTGTGGGTTTGACGACAGAGCAGGGGAGCATGAGCCCGGCCGATCTGGATCGACTCCGATCCCATGGGTTCGACGACGTGGCGATTCATGACGCCACACAAGTCGTCGGGTACTTCAACTACGTGACCCGAATTGCGGATGGGCTGGGGATCGATCCTGAAGACTTTATCCATCCTTGGGGTGGGGATGGCTAACCCGCGAACGAACGGCGCCGCACTCGAACAGCTGAACCTCCAAGTCGTGCGTTGCGAGCGCTGCCCGCGACTCCTCCACTGGTGTTCTACGGTGGCCGACGAAAAGAAGGCCGCCTACGCCCAGGAGGCTTATTGGGGCAGGCCCGTCCCGTCCTTTGGAGACCCGGAGGCTTCGGTCCTGATCGTCGGCCTCGCTCCTGGGGCGCACGGCGCCAACCGTACGGGACGCATGTTTACAGGGGACCGCTCAGGGGATTGGTTGTTCCGTGCGCTACACCGAGCCGGTCTCGCGAGCCAACCCGAGGGCCGCAGGGCTGATGACGGCCTGAGCCTCGAGGGGGCGTACATCACGGCGGCCGTTCGTTGTGCTCCGCCGAAGAATCGTCCGACGACGACCGAACGAGAACAGTGCCGCCCCTTCCTCGAGAAGGAGCTTGATATCCTGGTCGGTGCCCGAGTGATCGTGGCGCTCGGGGGATTGGCGTTTAGCCAGTTGTTGAAAATATTCAGGGCTCGTGGTGAGTCGATTCCACGGCCGTTGCCCAAGTTTTCGCACGGAACGGAGGTACGGCTCGAGCGCGCCACGATATTGGCCTCATATCACCCGAGCCAACAAAACACGTTCACGGGAAAGCTCACGGAGCCGATGTTCGACGCCCTATGGAAGCGCGCTCGCCACCTGAGCGTTAGGTTCGAATAATTCCATTCGAGACCGGAGAGAGAAGATGTCCCACGACATGAACAGGCGGAAATTCGTCCAGGCCGCGACCCTTGGAATCGCAGCTGGAGCCGCGGGTCCCGTCGCCGCGAGCGAAGCCGGGCCGACCACCTCGTTGGAGGGGGCCCCCTGGGTATATACGCCCCAACTGGTGCGTCCGGTCGTCATCTCCGATCTCAGCGGATTCCGTTATCGCAACGGGGGTCCACAGAACGCCGTCGAAAGGGCCTTCGCGGGAATCACTGCCGGGGAGGACGTGCTCGATGCCCTCATCGCCGGTGTGAACATCCCGGAGTTGGACCCGGACGAATCCGGCATAGGATTTGGGGGCCTGCCGAACGCCGATGGTGTGGTTCAATTGGATTCTTGCTGCATGCACGGGCCGAAGAAGTGGGCTGGCGGAGTCGCTGCGATCGAGGGTGTTCGCACGCCATCCCTGGTCGCCAAGGCGGTCATGGAGCTCACGGATCACCATCTCTTGGCCGGGTCCGGGGCCCAGGAGTTCGCACGGAATCTCGGGTTCACGATCGAGGACGATCTCAACACCGAGAAATCACGAGGGCTCTGGCTCGATTGGAAACGCCGAATCGATCCGTCGCACTTCCTTGATCCAGCCACCCGTGGATTGAGGAGCGGATCTAGCGGGACCGGCGATCCCTCGCCGGAAGACTTGGCCATGCGGTCTCGCGCGTTCGACGACGCGGGCTGGGAGATGGTGCGCGAGGGGCTTATCGATGAGGACAGCTATTGGGGAACGGTCAACTGTGACGGTATTTCCCCCCAGGGAGACATCTGCGGCGTGACGACGACGTCTGGACTATCCTGGAAAATTCCGGGCCGGGTCGGCGACTCGCCCATCCTTGGTGCGGGCCTTTATGTGGACGGTGACGTGGGTGCGGCGGGCTCCACCGGCCGGGGAGAGGCCAACCTCTACAACCTGGCCTCCTTCTTGATCGTCGAAAGCATGAGACAGGGCATGAGCCCCAAAGATGCGGGCATGGTTGCCTTGCGCAGGATACAGCAGAACACGATCGAAGAGCGGCTGCTCAACAGTCGGGGGCTTCCGAATTTCGACGTACGTTTCTTCGTTCTGAACAAGAGGGGAGAACACGCTGGGGTGGCCCTGTACGGCGCCCAAGAAAAAAACTACGCCGTGTGCACGGAGAATGGCGCGGAGGAAGTGCGGATGGACGGGCTGTTGGAGGGGTCTCCGAGGGACTGACCGTGCTTCTAGTCCTCGTCGGCGTGATCGAAACTAGAGGTGGCGAGGCGGTACTGATCTCCGTGGGCGTCATCGCCTTGGGAGGCCTGTGCCTCAGAGCCCAGTGGAAGCTTACGGATCTGCATCTGTTGGCTGGAGAGATGGCCGGCGTTGCGCGCATGCCAATGTCTCCACCTCGGGCCTAAGTCTTCGATCGCGTCTCGACGGATCGTCGGCCTGATCCGAGTCGCAGAGAGGACAGTGCTGGGCTCCTGTCGCGTGTGTGAGTGGATACAATGACATCCCCCGGGCTCCCGCCGAGTGGGCTGAGGGGTCCTGAGTACCTGCATTCCTGGAGTAATCGATGCAAGTGAAGACCGTCAAGATCGTGGGAGGACTCCTGTTCATCTGCGGAGCGTTCGCCGTTGAGGGGGTCGTCCCGCTTGCCGCCCGACAGCTGAGCGTAGAGGAGTACGAGCCGCGCAGTACGCTCGTCGTTCCCGGAGAGGTGGTGACGCAGGCTCGCTATCCGTTCGTGGACGTTCATGGACACCAAAGGGGGGCACGGATGTCGTCGGCCGATGTCGACCGCTTGGTGCGAGAGATGGACGAGCTCAACATGGGCGTCATGGTGAACCTCTCTGGGGGGAGCGGGGCGAGCCTCGTTGACGGGCTCGAGAACATGTCACGAAACCATCCGGGACGGTTCGTCGTGTTCGCCAACGTCGACTTCGGCGGTGTGGGGGAGGCCGGCTGGGGCGAGCGAGTGGCGGCGCAACTCGAAAAGGATGTCCGAAATGGTGCCGCGGGACTGAAGATCTTCAAGAATCTGGGACTCAGCTCTCGCGACACGCAAGGCAACAGGATTGCGGTGGACGATCCACGGTTGGATCCCGTCTGGGCGAAGGCCGGTGAACTAGGGATTGCGGTACTGATCCACTCGGCGGACCCGGCGGAGTTTTGGCAACCCAACGATCGCACGAACGAGCGTTGGCTCGAGTTGACACTTCGGCCGGGACGGATTCAGCCTCCGGGTAAGAGCGCACCTTTCGAGCAGATCATCGGGGAGCAGCACAACCTCTTCCGCAGGCACCCGAATACCAGCTTCATTGCCGCCCATTTGGGCTGGCTGGGACACGATCTGCGGAGGCTCGGCGGTCTCATGGACGAGATGCCCAACATGCACGTCGGGCTCGGAGCGGTGATCTATGAGCTCGGGAGGCAGCCGCGTTTTGCCCGAGAGTGGTTGACGCGGTATCAAGATCGGGTGTTGATGGGGAAGGACTCCTACGATCAGGAGGAGTTCCACACCTATTTCCGCGTCTTCGAAACGGACGACGACTATTTTGACTACTACAGGCGGTACCACGCATTCTGGAAGATGTACGGCCTCGACCTTCCGGAGGACGTACTCCGGAAGATCTATTATCAGAACGCTCTGAGGCTCGTTCCCAAGATCGATCGATCACTCTTTCCAGGGTGAGCGGCGATCCCAGGAGGGATTAGCCCGGATATGAGTCAGCCCCGCATACCCACGACGATCGTGGCACGGTTCCACTACCGACATGAGGCGGAACTCGCACGCGGATATCTGGAGACCGCGGGGGTGGAATCGGCGCTCCTGATCGACGACGCGGGCGGGATGGACGTCGGGATGGCCTTCGTCAATCCTGCACGACTGGTCGTTCGAGTCGAGGATGAATCGCGAGCCCGGGACGTCCTGATCGATGTCGGAATGTCCGAGAATCTCGGTCGCTAGGGTCCTGAGTCAGAAGTTCGGCGCAGCACCGAGGGGACCGAAGCGCCGCCCTGGTGAGGCGCGATGACGAGTAATAGCAGGGCTATTGCGAGGAAGAGGAACGCGGCCAGGGTGGATGCGGCGGTTCACGAATGCCGGCGAACTTCTGACTCAGGACCCTAGGGGGTCAAAGAGCTCGAATACGTGCCCACGAACTGCAGAAAGGTCGAGATTCCCACCATGTCCTCTCCGACGAAGCGAACCGTGTGCGCGTCGACTCTCTCGACCTCGGCGAGATAGCTCAGCACCTCGGCGGGCATGTAGCTCTTGAAGGTCAGATCGAGTCGCACCGGTGTGTCGAGCCTGTACGGCTGAAATTCGTCCAGCCGTTCGAGTGCGCGTGTCACCTTCTCCCGGATGAGCGCATAGGAGGCCTCCGGCATCATCGTGATGGCTGAGTGGAACCCGTAGCTCCACTTGACGATGGCCCCCTCCAGCGGTCCCAAGAGCCCCTGGGCTTCCTCGACGATGGCGTCGTCGCCCGAGATCATGATGACAGGGACCCCGAAATGGCCGGCGATGCCTGCGTTGATTCCGGCTTCAGGCATCTCCATACCGTTGAGGGAGACGCCCGCGTAGTTGGCGCTCGAGTTCGTGTGGGCGCGAACGCCCCTCTGGTTCGTCGTGCTGGAGTGATACCCGATGAAGATGGCGGCGTCGAAGGTCTCGTCGATTCCCTGCATCATGCCCAACGGCCGGGGCCAAGAGCGCACCAACATGATGTCGCTGGGCAACTGCTCCATGAGAAGGTTCTCTCCGTTACCGTGAGAGTCACTGACCACGATCTCGGTGGCGCCCGCCGAACGAGCTGCGTCGATGGCGGCGTTCACCTCCGCCGTCATGAATTTCCGAAAAAGGGAATACTCGAAGCCCGAGGGTCCGAGCTGATCGCCCGTCACCGCCCCGACTACGCCCTCCATGTCTGCAGAGATGTAAATCTTCAGGCCGCTTTGAGCGGTGCCTCCGCGTGGCATTAGCGTCAGCCCGATCAGGGCCAAGGCCGTGATTGCGCTCGCCCGACAGATGCGTTCAATGCGACTGCTCTTCGACATGGGATCCCTCACTCGATGGATAGCGTTCGGAAGGCCCACTGCAGGCCCGTGACCTTCTCGATGAAAAAGAGATTACGGGATGGTGACTCCCGTGTCGATGGGTTCTCGACGACCTCCTAGGACTCTGAGCCCTACTCCGCCTGTTCCGCATCGAGGGATACTCGAGCCGCCTTGGCGAACCTTTCAAATATCGAAGCTACGGGTTCGATACTCGTGATGCCCGCCACGCTTCGCCCAGCTTGCCAATAGTCGCCGTCGGCGCCGGTCGAACTCAGCGATCGTCTCAACTGTCGGAGGGAACGTAGCGCGTAAATGGTGCGCATCAGGTGCTTGGTGCGCCCGCCACGAAGCATCCAACGGGCGACAGGGCCCGCGCGAAGGCCCAAACGCCGAATGAAGGGCGTGTCGATCACGGCCACAGGGACTCCCGTCAACCGCTCGCTGTGGACGATGTCACCTTCCTGGGCGTCCACGATGGCCTGTTTGTACTCGACGCTTGCCGTACACTCGTCCGTGGCGATGAACCGTGTCCCCATCTGGACGCCGGCATAACCGAGGCGCAGGACGTCGGTGAACTCGAGGTCCGTCCCGATACCGCCTGCGCATATGACCGGTAACCCCAGGTCTCCGATGTCATCGAGAAGGGCGCGCGCGTCCAAGTGTCCGGAATGTCCTCCCGCCCGAGCGTTGACGGCGATGAGGCCGTGAACCCCGGAATCGACTCCCTTTTGAGCCCACTTCCGCTCGGTCACATCGTGATAGACACGTCCGCCCACCACCTCTACCCGCCGAACGACCCAGTCGGGTTTCCCGAGCGAGGTCACGAAGAACCGTACGCCTTCCTCTAGCGCCGTATCGATCCACTTTTCCATTTGTCGGTGATACGTCTTCGAGGACTGTTCGATGAGCGCGTTCATGCCGATGGGTCGGTCTGTTAGAGAGCGGATCTTCCGGATACCGGCGCGGAACTGGTAGCCGTGCACATAAGTGAGCGAGATGGGTTGGAGCACACCCAAACCCCCCGCCTGGGACGCAGCCGCGACCAACTCGGGGTTCGAACACGGATACATCGCTCCGCACATCACGGGAACGGCAATTCCGGCGTCCTCGGTCAGGGCGGTTCTCAACGGCGTGCGCCACCCTCGTCTTTCGGTGCGAGCCTCCACGATGCGGTGACGCGTGCGACCACGTCCCCTTCTTCGTCTCGGATCTCGGCCGTCACCGGATAGTCCTTGGGCTCCGAGACCACAGGACGCTCACAGCTACACTCGGCTATCAGCCGGCCTCGCGCCTTCTTCAGGTACTCGGCGGAGAGCTCCGTCACGATGCCTCTCACGTCGGGCGGAAGCGTGATGAGCATGGCCATTCCACCGGTCAACTCCCCGAGATTGACCAGGGCCACGGCGTGGATGGACGCGAGGTGGTTGCGAACCGAACGGCGGTCACGGAGAGAAAGGCGTGCATAGCCCGGTTCGAGCGCTTCGACTCTGGATCCGATTGTGGCGCTATAGGGAACGATCAGGCGCAGACCTCGGCTGAAGATCCATTTTCCGCCCGGCAGGCTGGAGAGTCGGCGCCACAATCGATGTAGGCGTATGCCAGGTGACTCCATCGGTTGAGCCATGTGCGGCGCCCCGCTTTCTCGACGTTCTATTCATTCCAAGTACGGTTCGGTGAAGGAACATAGGTTCAACTCCGTGTCTCGTAAGGGGACGACCGAACCCAGCCTACGGGTGTACAGACCGAGTCGACATCTCGGGTGGGGATCTCACGGTCGAGTCGGGTCTGTTCGGAGTCGGAGGGACGAGATGATAGAAGGGCTTGTCGGTGCGCTAGTATGGGTCGCGGCGAATGGGGCGTATCGCAACTATGTACGCGAAGGCGAGCGTGGGTTCAAACGTCTGGCCGCGTTCGTGTTGGGTTTTCCGATCACGCTCGTGTCGGCCTTCCTCGTACGGCCCGGGAGACGGGTGAATAGGCTGCAACAGGAGGAAGACGAGGACCGAGCTCTCTTGCTGGAGATCAGGAGGGACACCGCTCTTCGGGAGGGGCTCGGGGAGGGGCTCCGGCAGGGGTCGCGCCTACACGAGGAAGGACCCGCATCCAGGGAATAGCCCACACATCGGTCCTTCCTCGAAATGATGTTATCCTTCCGGCCAAGCCGTTCCTCGTGAGGTGCGGCGCAGCCTCTCGTTCGTCCATGTCTCCCTTGTCCTACGGCCATGCACGTCCTCCGTCAGATGCTCCCCTCGAAGGACGACCTTGCGAGGTTGCTTCGCTTGGCGCTTCCCGTGGCCACCGTACAGGTGGGTGTCATCTTCATGGGAGCCGTGGACGCGGTCATGGTGGGCCACGTTTCGGCGACCGATCTGGCCGCGGTGGCACTGGGTAACGTCTACTTCTTCATGACCGTGAGCTTCGGGCTCGGGACGTTGTTCGCCCTGGATCCGGTCGTATCCCAGGCGTTTGGTGCGGCAGACCGAGCAGGCATCGCACGGGGAGTCCAGCGAGGTCTTATCATCGCACTGGGACTTGCGGTGCTCAGCTCGCTACTCCTGATTCCCGGTCGACCGCTCCTCACCGCCCTGAGGCAGCCTCCGGACGTCGTTCCGTTGGCCGCCGACTACGCCCTGGTGTCGATTCCGGGCGTGCTCCCCTTCTACATCTTCGTCGCTTTTCGGCAGAGCCTTCAGTCCATGGGTCGGGTGGCGCCGATCGTCGTGGCGATCGTCGTGGCTAACTTGGCCAATGTCTTCTTCAACTGGGTCCTGATCTTCGGCAACCTGGGTGCTCCTGCGATGGGGGCGGTCGGATCAGGGTGGGCCACCACTTTGAGTCGATGGCTCATGGTAATCGCTCTCATCGTCATCGCCCGGCCGTTACTGGCACCCTGTTTGAGACCGCTCCGCCGTGACGCGATCGAATTCGGTCCGCTGTGGAGGATGTTCCGACTCGGGGCCCCGATCGGCGTACAGTTCTTCTTGGAATTCGGCGTCTTCGGCGTTATCGGAGTGCTGATGGGCTCGCTCGGGACCGTTTCCATGGCGAGCCATCAAGTGGCGATCAATCTGGCCAGCCTCACGTTCATGATGGCGGTCGGGGTCACGCAGGCGGCGACCATTCTTGTTGGGCAAGCGGTGGGCGCTGGGGACGCCGCCAGTGCCAGGCGCTCCGCAGGGGCCGGCCTCGTGGTCGTGAGCGTCCTGATGACCGTGACGGGAGTGACATTCTTGACCCTCCCCGGTGTATTGGCGCGCGTCTATACGCCCGATGCGGCCGTCGTAGCCCTCGCTACGACGCTGATTCCGGTGGCCGGGATCTTTCAGATCTTCGATGGACTCCAGGCCGTCGCTTCGGGCGTGCTGCGTGGGGTCGGGGATACGTTCGCGCCCATGATCGGCAACCTGATCGGATTCTGGTTGATCGGCTTGCCCGCAAGCCTCTACTTCGGCTTCACACGGGGGCTGGGTCCGCTTGGCCTGTGGTGGGGCATGGCGGTGGGCCTCGGCGCCGTCGCGGTGGCTCTACTCATCCGCGTACGCATCCGGTTCGGAAGAGAGCTGACCCGCATGACAGTGTGATGCACGACATGGGTCAGCTTGAGGTAGGATCATCCTCTCCCCGCCTCGTGTCACCGAGTAATTCCAACATCTCTTCATCACTGAGTCCGACGCTGTCGTAGTCGATGTCGTCCGGAGGGTCCGATGGGAGAACGCCCTCGACGGGAACACCGTCGGAAGGAGAAATAGCCGGAGCCGCATCGGTGGCGGAGCGTTCGGGGGTGGAGCCTTCGGTGGTGGGGCGCTCGGTGGGGGGCTTACCCACGTCCTGGGCGGTGGCGGTTACCGTCGAGATGGGCTCTCCCCACCATGAGCCAAGCACCTCGATCAGTTCCGGAGTGTTCCTGACCCGAAAAAAATATGCACGTCCCACTTTGGGCTTCAGGTATATACCGGGCCGGAGGATTCCCATCGTGAGCGGGAAGCAACCGAACAACGTCTTGCTCAGCCAGACGCGATGGAACCGGCGCAGCGAGATCTCCGCGATGTCATCGGACGTGAAAACACGAGACTTGTACGCGAGCGATTTGATCCGCACGTGGTCCGAGAATATCAACAGCTTACTCGGGAATCGTGCGAGATAGAGTACCGAGACGACCGCTGAAAATACGAGCATGGCCGCGTAGCCGATCGCCTGCGTGGAATAGGCGTCGACACTTTGAAGATACGAGCTAGCGATCCACTGGAAGCCGAAGAAGGTCAGGCGAGCCACGACCAATGCCATGCCTCCGACGAGCACCGTTCCGCCGACTCGGAACAATATCGGCATGCGCAGTCTCGCCACGTAACGGATCTCCTTCATCGGAGCCGGCTGCGTAAGTGCCCAGGCCACGATTCGCAGCGTCAGCCAAAGGAGGGCGAGGACGACCGCTAGGGTGAGTCCCTGGCTCCAGGGCTGGATTCTCGTAAGGGAAAGGATCCGTCGTTCCGGAACCAGATTACGGGCGGAGAAGGAGGCGAGCTCTTGCTGGGTGACCCCTTCGAAAAACGCCAACACATCCGGAAAGTCGGTGTAGGTGTTCGGATCAAAGAAGCGGCGGTAGACCCAAAAATTGAGGGACTCCGACGTCTGATTCGCTCCTCGCAGGCGCTCCACCACCGCCCTCCGGTCCGCCTCGAACTCGGAGGGATCGAGCGAGCCGGTGCGGAGCGCGTCGATCTCTTCTTCGATGACCTCGAGGGCGAAGTCCTGCTGATCCGGGTCGATGGAGCCCCGTATCTGGAGGAGCCGAGCGGAGCCACGTCCTGTCATGGCCACCTGAAGGCTGTACACCGCTTTCTGCTCTCCATAGCGCAAACGTTGATTGAGTCTTCGGCTCAGTAGATCCGCGAGGAAGAGCATCGTGAGGTCATCTTCGGCGGTCGGGTCGAAGAACTTGTATCGGCGCGAATATCGGACGTTGGAGCCGAAGTCCCATCGGTACGTGGCCCATGGCCGATTCGGGTCTGTGAGTTCGAACGGGGCCGCGGCGACCGGTCTGCCTGGAAGAGATCCGAACGAGCGTTCGGCGAGCTCGAGAGTGGCGTCATGATCGAGATCTCCTACGATGGTGAGGGTCATGGCGGCGGGCGCGTAATGGCGGTCGTAGAAGCCTTGGAGGTCCTCCGAGGTGATCCCCTGCAAGTTGGCCCACCGGTCATAGCTTCGTCGCCTACGCGTCTCCAGGCCGAACTCCCTCTTCCAGAAATCGGTGGGCAGCATCCAGGACGGATTCAAGACAGCCCACACGTGCTCGAATAACTCGCGTGGCCTCGCATTGATCTCCAGGGCCACTGGCCGGCGGTTTCGATCCACGACTGCAGGATCCATGGTGTGGGGAGAAACTATGCGCGCGAGCCATTCGATGGCGAACGGACCATGCTGGCGGCTGATAGTGACGTAGTACCAAGTATGATCGGGTGTAGTGATGCCGTTTCGGCGTCCGCCGCGACTCTCGATCGCGTCTTTGACCTCAGCCTCCGTGCGTTCGTCGTGGTCCGAGAAAAGCATATGCTCCGTAAAGTGCGCGAGCTCCTCCTTTCCGCGGGGATCCGAGTCCGAGCCGATGGGGACGTCGACGCTGATGGAGACGTCGAGAGCCCCGGGCAGATGCTTGAACCAGACCTTCATGCCATTGGAGAGGTAATGGGTCTCGAAGCCCGAAAACGGGTTTCGCTGTGACGCGTCTGTCACCGGCTCGAGCGGGGGCCGGCTCGCCGCCTCGGGGGGTGGGGCCAGAGAGTCGGGGGGCCGGGCCAGAGAGTCGGGCTCCTGCCCTCCGACACTCATCGGCGCGATGAGTATCCCGATCATCAGGGACGCACAGGTCGCGGAAGGGAAGCGCATCAGTCGCCCCCACATGTTTTGGCTCGACTCGATCAGCACGGCTCCACCTCCCTAGTATCCTGCGATATACACACGCCTCCTCGGAATGGTTGCTCGACCACAGGCGGCGCGACACCTTTCAGCCTTGTCCCAGGGCCCGGTCGGCCAGGGTCGCACCCCGTACCGATAGTTTGACGCATCCCGAGCCGCAAACGGTTTCATGTCTTTCCACTTCGATCATCTAGACATCCCAGAGGTTATCCGTGTCACGCCGACTCGCCACGGTGACGGCCGGGGCTTTTTCTCGGAGACGTATCGGGCCTCCGTCTTTGAGGGAGCCGGAATCCGAGATGTCTTCCTTCAGGACAACCATGCACGCTCGTCGAGGGGCGTCCTGCGGGGGTTGCACTATCAGGCACCGCCTCGGGCGCAGGCGAAGCTCGTCCGCGTGATCCAAGGCGAGGTGTTTGATGTCGCCGTGGACTTGCGGGTGGGCTCTCCTACTTTCGGACGCTGGGTAGGCGGGGTCCTGTCAGGCGATGACGGCGCAACCCTTTATATCCCCGAGGGATTTGCCCACGGTTACCAATGTCTGAGTGAACACTCCGAACTCGTCTATAAGGTGTCGAGTGAGTTCGACGCAGGGCTAGACGGTGGGATCGCTTGGGACGACGAAACCGTCGGCATCCCTTGGCCGCTGGCAAACCCGAGCCTTTCCGCGCGAGATGGCTCGCTGCCGTCGTTAGCCGAGTCCAATAGCCCCTTCACGTATCCGTTGTGAGGACACGCTGACGGTGGACGAACGGCACATCCGAGTCACCAAGACAGCGCGCTACTTCTCGCTCGGGGCACCGGGTCCCGGTGTCCAACAGCTCTGGGTCGTCTGTCACGGATATCGGCAGTTGGCCAAGCGCTTTCTGCGTCGATTCCACCCACTCGATGACGAGACGCGGCTGATCGTCGCGCCGGAGGGCTTTTCCCGGTTCTACCTTGACGACGGGACTCGGCAGCACGGCAAGGACGACCCGATCGGGTCGTCCTGGATGACCAGGGAAGATCGCGAGAACGAGATTCGTGACTATATCGCCTTTCTCGACCGTGTTCTGGACGAGACGACGAGGAGTCTAGGCGGCGGGCCGGAGAGCCTTACCGTTCTCGGATTTTCCCAAGGTGTCCACACGGTTTGCCGGTGGGTCGTGGCCGGGGACTTCGAAGTTGCTCGTACCGTTCTCTGGGGAGGCTATCCGCCTCCAGACCTCGATCCGGAGCGGAGCCCAGCCCGGCTCGCCGCCACCGACCTCGTTCTGGTACGGGGATTGACAGATCGCCACGTTTCGGAGGAATCGCACGGACGACAGGAGCGGAGACTCGACGAGCTAGGCATACCGTTTCGCACCCTGACGCATCAAGGGGGTCACGAACTCGACCCCGACCTTCTGGGGAAGCTGTCAGACTGATGTGCTCGCCCGAGGGCGTATCCCTCAGAACTCTCCTACGAACGTGATTTCGGGGATCAGATTGTAGCCGGTTTCTCCGGCGACCCGCTGTTGGGCGATGTCGATGAGCGCGCGTACGTCGGCTGCGGTGGCTCCTCCGTGATTCACGATGATGTTGGCGTGATGCTCGAAAATTTGGGCACGTCCATGAACGTGGCCCTTCAGGCCGCACTCGTCGATGAGACGACCCGCTCCGACGCCCTCGATCTTCTGGAAAATCGAGCCCGCACTCGCGTGCACCGCCAGATCGGGATGGCGCTCTTTCCGCCATTCCAGGTTCTCCGCCATGACACGGCGCAGCTCATCCTCGGGCGCTTCATACAGCGCGAAGTCAACCGAGAGGATCATGTCGGCCCGGTGGTGGAGGACGCTGTAATCGTAGGCAAAACAGAAATATTCTCGGTCGACCGTACGCCGGTCTCCTTCTTCGGACAGGATGTCGGCGGCCTCGACGAACTCCTCGATGAAGACCGTCCGCTCCCGTGCCGGTGCGGGGGAGAGGAAGTGAAGGTTCTGCCACATCGCGCCGCCCACCGTGCTCGGGATACCTACGAAGTGATGCAGGCCGCCTAGCCCACGTGCGACCGTTCTCTCGATGAGGTCTGGATAGGTCTCCACGCCTGCTCCGACGCGGACACGAGCGCCGTCGAGGAAGTCGACTCCTGCGACTTCATTGCGGATGACGAGGCCGCGAAAGCCTTTGTCAGCCACAAGAATATTTGCACCCTTGCCCAGCAGAAAGTGGGGGACGTCCAGTTCCCGAACCGCGAGCACGACGTTCGCCAACTCATCTGGGGTACGAGCCCGAAAGAGTCGGTCGGCCGGCCCACCGATGCGGAAGGTAGTGAGAGGCGCCAGGGCGACGTCGACCTCGAGGCGGCGAGGGCTGAGGCGCGCCTCGAGCTCGCGGAAGGCTTGTTCGATCGACATGCTCTCTTGGTCGCTCCGTCTCCTGGATGGCTCAGCTCTGTAGCGGCAAGCAAGATAGACAGCTCAGTGAGTTGCAGGAAGCGCGCCAAGATGTGAACCGTGGGCTTCTCTGCGGGTAAGGCTGACACCCCGGAGTTCCCAGGACGGCCAAAAATAGGAGTCGATATGGTGCGGTGCAGAATTAGGACACGGCTCTAATTACTGTGTTACGAGTGCTTGAAATTTGTTTTGATATGAGATCGACTTTAAACTAGTGAAGGCA
Organism: Gemmatimonadales bacterium UBA6960; assembly: GCA_963577685.1. GTDB lineage: Bacteria > Gemmatimonadota > Gemmatimonadetes > Longimicrobiales > Gaopeijiaceae > UBA822. Next base: position 23,862 of record CAUZAE010000008.1, read on the forward strand.
TAGTTACAGTGAAGGAGGAGAATCATGAAAGATAATGTGGTGTCGGCGCTGATTATCGGTGGGATTATTGGAGGTTCAATAATCCTGAATGGACAACTCACCAATCCTGATCATTCTGATGGAATGAGTGATTCTAATAATGAGGAGGTTTTTCAATTCGAGGGTTCGTTTAGTGAGCTAGAGGATCTGGATTTAGGGTCTCTAGGCGAGTTTGGTCTTGAAATTGAAAACATCACTGAAGATCTAATGTCTAGGGATAGTTCTGTGGAAGGAGACCGTAGAATCAAGATTAAATTAAGAAGGTAGGGGGTGCCCAAGCAGGGTTGTGGAGAATGGTATCAGAATGGTGATTTCCTGAATGCTGGTGTTCCCTGCCCCCCCTGACTGATCGCAGGGCTACCAAGTAATGGGCACCCTCAACGTGGGTGAGTGGGTTGAGGGGGGCGAGACCGTGACCTACGACCCCTGTCCCCCCGACCTAGCTGACGGCAACTAGCCCCCCCTCCCGTGGCACCCAGCCACACCAGCTATCCAGCAGTGTTTTGCCCGTCTGGTATCACGCTTCCGGCGAAATTATCGAAATGGCAACCGTGAGAATGAGGATCTGAACGACCCAACCGGAGCCCCGACACGACGGGACACGTCCCCGAGGAAGCGCGATGCACTGGCTGGTCCGGATCGCGGAGCGCGCCGATTTGAATGGCGATCGTCCCGACGTGCCTCCCGAAACGGTGGCCCAGGACGCCTGGCCGGTGGTGGCCAGGGCCTACCGCGTCGCGGATGAACGCCTGAGCTTCCTGGTTGCTCAATACTTCCGCCTGGAAGTCGCGGACTTCGACGGAGGGGACCGGGACGCGGTCCTGTTGGTCCCCGAGGCGATCTCCCGCAAACACCATGTCTATCCGCTGTACAAGTCGGATCGACATCTACTGATAGCCACGTGTGACCCAACGGACATAGAGGCAGGACGGGCTCTCGGGTTCAGCTCCGGTCACACGACGGTCTTCCAGGTTGCATCCCCGCACGCGATTCGCGAGGCGCTCGACGCGCGGTTCTCCGGCGGGCTGTCATGTAGGACCCTCGGGATCCCGCGTTTGCGGGGCCCTGACTCGCCAAGGTTGTCCGAACCCTCCCCCGGTTTAGGTTCCGGGCACCTTATATGAATTCCTGACACCTCAAGAGTGCGAATGAATCGTATCTTCGAGCGATTGGTTGTGTTCGCGGTCGCGTTGATCGTGTTCTTTCCCACTCTCGCTACGGCACAAACCGAGATTAGTGCTCGGGGCGCGACGGTCACGATAGGCGGTCGTTTACACGTCCAGGCGAGAACGTCGACCGTCGATGGTGCCGTTGCACTCGACTCTTATGTACGCAGAGCCCGCATATTCGTAGGGATTGAGGTGAACGACTTCTTCGAGGCGCGTATCCTTCCCGATTTTGCGGGCGGGCGGGCGACCCTCAGGGACGCTTATGTCTCCCTCAAGTTCGACCCCCTCTTTTCGCTCTCGATGGGACAACTGAAGCGGGCGTCCGATATCTTCGCGTTCAGCAGCAGCACGCAACTCAGCATCATCGAGCGCGACGGCGAAGTCCCGGGCGCTAGCGGCTGTCCCGGTGGTGCGGGTGGTGCGTGCAGCTTCGGCAGCGTGACGAGGGATCTCCTGTACTCGGGACGAGACATGGGCATGCGGATCGAGGGGATACGCGGGCGCTTTTCGTACATGGGCACGATCACCAATGGCACGGGAATCAATATCCCGGACGAGAACGCGAGCAAGTCCTTCGCGGGTCGAGCCAACTTCGCCGTGAAGCAGGGGCTCGTGGTGTCCGGCTTCGTTGGTGTCCACGACTACCTGAGCGTTGGCGGCGAGACCGGTCATGCTGAGATCTATGGCGCCGACCTGGAGGTTGGAGAGTGGACTGAGGGGGTCCATATCCAGGCCGCGATCGCCACCGGAGAAAATTGGCGCGTGCTCGACACGATGGGTGAACCGGTCTCCTTCCTGACGAGCCAGGTGGTGATCACGTATTACTTCCCCCTGAGTTCCGAACGTTGGGCCGGAGTCGAGCCGCTCGCCCGGGTCAGTCGAACGGACCACGACACCAGAGGTGCGGGTGACGGCACATGGCTCATTACTCCCGGCCTGTCGCTGTATGTGTCGGGTCGCAATAAGATCGGGAGTAACTTGGACATCTACCGCTCTGAAGCGGGCGTCACAAAACTCTCTCTTAAAGTTCAGGCGTTCGTGTACTTCTAGTTGCGGATCGTTTTCGGCGTCCGCCTTGCGGGCGTTACATGAGCCTCTCGAAGCCCCGATCGGCAGATTGACAGATCTACCCCGAGCCTGCGAGCTTACTGGGCTTTCAAACGGCCATCACGCAAGGAATTGACCACCCAGATGCTCAAACCGGTAAGAGGTCGGATCATCGTCATCTTGGCGCTGATCGTTGTGAGTCTCGGCTACCTCTATAAGAACAGTATCAAGCTCGGACTGGATCTCCAGGGGGGCATGCACCTCGTTCTCGAGGTTGACGACCCGGACGGGACGATGACCGCGGACGCGCGCGCCGACGCCATCGACAGGGCCGAACGCATTCTTCGCACACGAATCGACGAATTCGGAGTGGAGGAGCCGCTGATCCAAAAGGTGGGAGCCGACCGCATCATTGTGGAATTGCCCGGCAACACTGATGAGAGCCGCGCAAAAAACCTAATTCAGCAGTCGGCGTTTCTGGAGTTCAAGCTGGTGCTGCCGGTGAGCGAACTCGAGTCGGCGCTTGCGCGGATCGACCGCCAGATCGTGGGCGTACTGGGGGAGGACGTGCTTCGGGAGATGGGACAGGATGCCGAGGGCCCTTCTCAGGACGTCCAGAACCTCATCTTCGGCGGGCAGGCCGCAGACACACTTGCGGCCGACAGCGCCGATGCGGCAGCCGAGGAGCAAGAGGAGCAGCTGGTAAACTTGAGACCCTTTACCGCCCTTCTCGCCTCTGGTGATTTCGAAGGGACGTACCTGGTCGCGCTCGAAGACGTAGAGGTCGCGAACCAGTTCTTGGCTATCCCGGAGGTGAGGCGTGCGCTTCCCCGGGACGTGTCACTCCACTGGGACGCGACACCGATGGGCGTAGGGCAGCGGACGTACATGCGCCTCTACGTCACGGAGGAAGACGCGTTCCTCACCGGAGATATGCTGGAGGATGCGAGCGCGCAGCGCGACCCACAGTTCAACCAGGCTCAGGTGACCTTCCAGTTCAACCGGGCCGGTGGACGGCGTTTCTCCACCTTCACGACCCAGCACATCGGAGATTACATCGCCATCGTCTTGGACGACGAGGTGGTGAGTGCGCCCGTCGTGCGAGATAGAATCGGAGCCAGCGGCGTGATCGAGATGGGGAATGCCGACATCGCGGAGGCGGCCGATCTGGCTCTCGTCCTACGGGCGGGGGCCCTACCCGCCAAGTTGAGAATCATGGAAGAGCGTACGGTAGGTCCGTCACTCGGCCAGGATTCGATCGATCGCAGTCGGATCGCGGGCATAATTGCCGTCGTTGCAGTGGTGGTCATCATGATCGGCTACTACAAGATGGCGGGCGTGTTAGCGGTGCTGGCACTCAGCGTATATATGATGCTCGTGCTCGGTTTACTCTCGGCGTTCGACGCGACGCTCACGCTGCCGGGAATGGCCGGCCTCATTCTGTCGCTTGGTATGGCCGTGGACGCCAACGTGCTCATATTCGAAAGGATCCGAGAGGAGTTGGCTCTTGGTAGAGCAACCCGGACTGCCGTCGATGAGGGTTTCCAACACGCACTTTCCGCGATCGTGGACGCCAACATCACGACGCTCATTACCGCTCTCATTCTGTTCCAGTTCGGCACGGGGCCGGTCAAGGGCTTCGCGGTCACGCTGTCCTTCGGAATTGTGGCATCGTTCTTCTCCGCCTTGTACGTGACGAAAACCTTCTTCCTGATCTACTTATCGGGTAAGAAGGCCTCAGACCCGATCAGTATTTGAGACCGCGTCCATGAGACTGTTCAACGACGCGAATTTTCCGTTCATCGAACATCGCCACGTCGCGTACGTGTTCTCCACAATTGTGATTGTGCTGGGTGTCGCGGGTATGGCCTTCAACATCTTCTCGATGGGGAGCTGGCAGAATTACGGCGTCGACTTCACGGGAGGATCCTTGATCCAGGTCCAGTTCCGCGACGCTACCACGGCAGCCCAGCTCAGATCCGCCCTCGGTGGCGCACAGGCGCCACCGATCACACGGTTCGGGGAAGAGAACGAATTCGTGATCCGGGCCCCCCTGGGTGAGGAGGAGGTGGATGTGGTCCGGGCGCGGCTCGAAGACCAGCTCACGGCGGCGTTCGGTAGCGACCTGTTCACCGTCGTTCGGACCGACACCGTAGGTCCCAAGATCGGAAGCGAGCTGCAACGAAACGCCGGTCTTGCCATTCTGGCCTCCTTTGTACTGACCCTCGTGTACATCGCCTTTCGATTCGAGCTCCGTTTTGGCCTTGCTTCGGTCATCGCGACGGCGCACGACATCATGATCACCTTGGGATTCCTGGCGGTGTTTCGCGTGGAGATCGCGCTGCCGACCGTGGCGGCCATCCTTACGATCGTGGGGTACTCGCTGAACGATACGATCGTAGTGTTCGATCGGATCCGGGAAAACCTGAACGCAAAGGGTGGTCGTCGTGAGGATCCGACGGCCCTGGTGGACCGTTCCATCAATGAGACGTTGCCCAGGACCGTACTCACGTCCGGGACCACCCTGGTGGTATTGCTGGCTCTGCTTTTTGTCGGTGGCGCCGTGATTAGGGACTTCACCTTGGTGTTGATCTTGGGTGTCGTGGTCGGGACGTATTCCTCGATTTTCGTGGCCTCACCGGCGCTTCTCGAGATCCAAAAGAGGCTTGGTGATGGATCCGGAGACCGTGACCGGAAAAAGCGCGGGGCGAGAGCGACTGCCTGAGTCGGTGTTCGACAGTCACTGCCATCTCACCCACGCCCGCTTCGACGGCGATCGGGCGTCGGTTCTCGACAAAGCGGCCGATGCCGGTGTGACCCACATAGTCACGATCGCCTCCGATCTGAAGGACTCCGAGGCCGGAGCGGCCCTCGCGCGAGCCCGCACCGGTCTGTGGTCGACGGCCGGGGTCCACCCTCACGAGGTGTCGGGCACTCCCGACGCCGACCTAGATGGGATCCGAGAGCTCGCGACGGAGCGAGCCGAAGTGGTGGCCATCGGAGAGACGGGCCTGGACTTTTTCTACGATCACGCGCCGCGCGAGCTCCAGAGAACATGGTTCGAGAGACATCTCGCGTTGGCTCACGACCTAGGGTTGCCCGTCGTCATCCACAGTCGTGAAGCTGAGGACGATACGATCGACCTCATACGCAACGCCCCGAGCTCACTCCGCCTCATACTCCACTGTTTCACGGCGAGCCTGAAGCTTCTGGAAGCTGGCCTTGCAGAGGACTGTTACGTGTCCTTCTCCGGGATCATCACCTTTGCCAAATATGATGGTGCGGACGCGGTACGAGCCGTCCCGGGCGACCGAATTCTCGTAGAAACGGACGCGCCGTACCTTACACCGGCCCCCTTTCGAGGCCAGCGGAATGAGCCGTCCTTCGTCGGCCACGTGATCGAAAGTGTAGCACGGATGCGAGGTGAGAGCGTCGCGGGGGTCGCTCGTGCCACAGCCGCGAACGCTGCCAGCTTCTACGCCATTCAGCTCTGAGTTGCAGGGCATACTCCGTCGTCCGTGTCTTGTCGCTGAGTGCTACCTTAGGGGCAACACACACTCTTGTCTGTCACTCGTGACTCGGGTTTTGGGATGTCGCGCACGATCGAAGTTCTTCCTGACCTCGTAGCCAACCAGATCGCCGCCGGCGAAGTCGTCGAGCGGCCAGCGTCGGTCGTGAGGGAGTTGGTCGAGAACGCGCTGGATGCGCGACCGACCCGGGTCGAGATCACTCTCCAACAGGGGGGCAAGCGCCGCATCCTCGTCATTGACGACGGTATCGGAATGGGGCGCGAAGATGCCCTGATCTCCCTCGAGCGGCACGCGACGAGCAAGATTCGGGTGGCGGATGACCTTCGAACGGTATCGACGCTCGGGTTCAGGGGCGAGGCGCTTCCCTCCATCGCGGCCGTTTCTCGTATGACGCTCGAGACCAGAGCGGAGGCGGACGACGTCGGAACTCGCATACGCATCAAGTCCGGAACGATCACCGGGGTGGAGGATTTTCCGAGGCAGCGGGGCACGACGGTGGAGGTTGCGAACCTGTTCTTCAACGCGCCTGCGAGATCGAAATTCTTAAAGGCGACAGGGGCGGAGACTCGGGCCGTGGCTGAGGTCGTGAACGTGCTGGCCATGGCCAATGTTGGGGTCGGCTTTACCCTTACCGCTGATTCACAAGTGTTGCTTGAACTTCCTTCCGTCGAAGATCTCCACGCTCGCATCGTTGAAATCTGGGGGCCGGAGAATGGCCGAACCCTCATCCCCGTGGCCTTGGAGTTGGGTGCGACGAGGGTGCGTGGCCTGGTGCAACGACCCGACGCGACTAGAAAGGGGCCGCGCCGCGCCTACTCGTTCGTGAACGGACGCCCATTCCGCAGTCGGCACCTTCGGGCGGCCGTAGATCGCGGATACCGTACCACTGTCCCCACGCATGCTCGTCCGTGGGTCTTCCTCTTTCTGGATGTGCCACCGAATGCTGTGGACATGAACGTCCATCCGGCCAAGGCCGAGGTGCGCTTTCGTGATGCGGAGGCTATCGAGGCGCTGGTCGAGAAGGCGATTCACGAATGCCTGGCGTCCGAGGCGAGTTCGGCCTCTCTCGATTCTGGCCCGCCTCCGCTCTCAGTGCGTGAGCCGGTTCGGCCCCCACCTGTGGTCTCGCATGCCGAAGTGAGTCAAACAGCGCTCTTCCTCGCGGGCGGTGGTCCCGATGGGGCCGGCCAGAACGGGGTCGACATCGATGACGAGTCGGAGTGGATTCCTGTGGTTGAAGAGCAGCCCCGCCTCTGGCAGCTCCTCCACACCTATGTGCTGGCGGAGACGCGTGAGGGGCTGATACTCATCGATCAACATTCGGCGCACGAACGGATCCTGTTCGAAAGGTTGACCAAGGCCTTCGAGGTGGGTGGTCAGACCGGGCAACGGCTTCTCTTTCCGATCACCGTACGGCTGTCGAAGGCCGAGCTCATAGAGGCTGAGGCGCTGACGAACATTCTCAATGCGGTGGGCTTCGAGGTCGGGAGCTTTGGGGGCAACACGCTCATCGTGCATGCGGTCCCGGATCCTCATCCCTATTTCGATCCAGAACGATGCATCCATGATATGATGGAGGAGTTGGTTCGAGGATCGGACCTCACGCGCTCCGCCAAGAACCAGCACGAGAGAATCGCCATGACCTTCGCGTGCAAAGGGTCCATCAAGGCGGGTCAGAGGCTGAAGGAGCGGGAGATGCAGGAATTGTTCGACCAGCTCTTCGCCACGGAGCTCCCCTACCACGACGTTCACGGCCGACCCACCATTGTCCGCCTCAGCAAGGGCGAATTGGAGAAAAAGTTCGGTAGGTGAGGGATTTTCTCGCGATCACCGGTCCCACGACCTCGGGAAAGACCAGGCTCTCGATGGCGGTTGCCGGGCTGGTCGACGCCGAGGTCGTCTGCATGGATTCTCGACAGATATACCGAGGCATGGACATCGGCACGGACAAGGCGCCGAGCGAATTTCATGAGCGAGTGCCACATCACGGACTCGATATTCGGGCGCCCAATGAGGCGTATAGTGCCGGTCAGTTCGGTCGTGACGCGCGCAGCTGGATCACGGAGATCCGGGGAAGGGGGCGGGTGCCGCTCTTCGTTGGCGGGACGGGTCTCTTCTTGAAGGCCCTCACGGACCCCATCTTTCGGCAACCCCCAATGGATTCCGAGCGTCTGCAGAGCTTGCGACGCTTCCTCGCCTCCCGACCGCGGGAAGAACTGGAGCGCTGGGTCTGTGGGCTGGATCCCGCTCGCGCGCGAGTCGCGCGCCAGGGGGGGCCGCACCGCTTGGGCCGGACGATCGAGGTGGCGCTTCTCACCGGACGCACGCTGTCGTGGTGGCACGAACGGGGTGAGCCGGACCAAGAGCCTCTGAGTGGAGTGATCGTCGTTCTCGAGATGGATCGAGAGGAGTTGGACCGCCGGATCGACGCCCGAGTAACCCGGATGGCGGACGCTGGACTCGTCGACGAGGTGAACGGATTGCTCGAGCGAGGATACGGACCGGACGACCCCGGAATGAGCGGCACGGGTTATCGTGAGATCTGCGCGAGCTTGAGGGGGGAAATGAGTCTCGACGATGCACTGGAGAGAATGCGATCGCAGACCAGGAAATACGCGAGGAGGCAGCTCACGTGGTTCCGGCACCAACTGCCGGAGGATACCGTGCGCGTGGACGCGTCATTGCCGCTGACTGTCCAGACCGAAGAGGTCGCCGCCGCCTGGGTAGAGCGTCGACAACATCGTGAGGGGAGGGAGTGAGGCTATGAGGATCGGGATCACATGTTATCCGACGTACGGGGGTTCCGGAGCGGTTGCGACCGCATTGGGCGCCCAACTCGCGGAACGGGGCCATGAGATACATTTCGTTTCATATGATCAACCCTTCCGCCTAGAGCGTTTCCGCAAGGGGGTGTTCTTTCACGAAGTAGAGATGAAGCACTACCCTCTCTTTGAGCATCCGCCGTATACGCTTGCACTGGCCGTGGCGCTGCACAATGTGGCGCGCGTTCACGACCTCGACGTGATCCACGTTCACTATGCCATCCCTCACGCGACGTCCGCGTGGATTGCGCAGGAGATGCTCGAAGGCGACGGACCCCCGGTCGTGACCACGCTCCACGGGACAGATATCACCCTGGTGGGCCTGCGCCCGTCCTTCCAGCCCATCACCCGCTTTTCGATCATGCGCTCGAACGGGATCACGGCGGTGTCGAGTTTCCTCAAGGACGAGACCGTGCGTGATTTTGGCGTTCCGCCGGATCGTATCGAGGTGATTCCGAACTTCATCGATACTGACGTCTACGTTCCCGCGAGGGAGCCTTGTCATCGCTACTCGCTGGCGGAGGAGGGCGAAAAGATTCTGATGCACGTTTCCAATTTCCGTCCAGTGAAGCGGGTTCAGGACATCGTCGAGGTGTTCGCGCGCGTGTCCAAACAACTGCCGGCTCGACTGATCATGATCGGGGATGGACCGGAGAGGCCCCGTGCTCTGGAGCGGGCCCAGGCCCTCGGAGTCGAGGATCGGGTCGTCTTCCTGGGAAAGCATGCCTCTGTGGAAGAGCTCTTGCCGTGCGCGGACCTCTTTCTGCTCACCAGCGGTTCAGAGTCGTTTGGTCTCGCCGCCCTCGAGGCCATGGCGTCGGGTACTCCGGTCATTGCGACGACGGTGGGTGGCTTGCCGGAAGTCATCCCGCACGGGGAGGCCGGATATCTGTTCGAGACGGGAGCCGTGGAGCAGATGGCCGAGGGGGCATTGGAACTCTTGCGAGATTCGGCCCGTTGGAAGGAGTTCAGTCATGCCGCCCGCGCGGTCGCCGTTGATCGCTTCTCGGCGGAGAGGGTGGTCCCTCTTTATGAGGCTTACTATCGATCCGTGTGTGGAGCGCGAGGGTGACACTCTGGGAGGCTCTCCTTCTCGGGTTCGTTCAGGGTGCGACCGAGTTCTTGCCCGTGTCGAGCTCGGGGCACCTAGTGGTGGGGCAGGCTCTGTTGGGGCTCGAAATTTCGGGCGTGCGCTTCGAAGTGGCGGTTCATGTGGCGACCCTCATCTCTGTCCTCGTCATTTACAGAACCCGGCTGCGGGATCTCTTGGGCGGAGTCATTCGAGGAGATCCGGCGGCTAGGAGGTACCTCGGGCTCCTGGCGCTCGCCACCGCTCCAGCGGCGTTCCTCGGTGTGTTCTATGGTACCGCGATCAAAGCGCTCTTCGAGAATCCTTTGGTTCCTGCGACGGCTTTCTTGGTCACGGGGTCGATTCTCTGGAGTACCCGGTGGATCCGGGGTGGGCAGGCTGTGCGGCAACTCGGCGCTCGCGGGGCGATTTTCATCGGCCTGGCGCAGGCCTTCGCCCTGGTACCCGGCATTTCGCGGTCCGGAAGCACGGTGGCCATGGCCCTGTGGCTCGGAGTCGCCCCGGTGGAGGCAGCGGCTTTTTCATTCCTCATGGCGATCCCGACGATCGGCGGTGCCGCGCTCCTCCAACTGTCCGATCTCAGCTCGGGCGATCCGTCCTTGTCGACGGCCGCTCTGGTCGCGGGATCTGTCGTGGCAGCAGTGACGGGAGTCGTGGCGATTCGAGCGTTCGTAGCGCTCTTGGCCCGGCGAGCCTTCTACCGCTTCGGCATCTACTGTTGGGTGCTCGGTGTGGCGTTTCTGATCTACCTGCTTGTCTAGGGGCCTCGTCGGATGCGCCGCTGGGAGGGGGAGTCGGTCGCAGTGTGGCAGCGGCGATGGAACGTGCCCTATGTGGAGATACACGACAGCCTGCCCTCCACGAATGCGCGTGCCCGTGATCTAGCGCGTGAGGGTGCGGAGCCGTTCTCCGTCGTTATTTCGGAGGCTCAGACGGCAGGAAGGGGGAGAGGCGGCAAGCGATGGGACTCCCCAGCGGGAATGGGTCTTTGGCTATCGTTTCTTCTACGAGTACAGGCCTCGGGTGACCCTACCCTCGTGCCGATCTTGGTAGGGCTTGCCGCGGCACGCGCGATCGAGGCGTTGTGTTCGACGTTGGTGGCGGGGATCAAGTGGCCCAACGATGTCGAGCTGGAAGGTCGCAAGGTCGCAGGGATTCTTTGCGAGCGGGAGGGTGTCGATGCGCTGGTCGTAGGTGTCGGCATGAATGTTCGGCAGTCTGAGGACGATTTTGCTCCTGCCCTCCGGGCGTGTGCTACTTCCCTGAAGGCGGCCGGATGTCGAGTCGATCGAGGAGAGCTCGCCCGCATTCTTCTGGGAGAAGCTCGCCTTGTCCTCGATCCGCTTCCGGGGATCCTCGATGACGCCTTGAGGCGCGAGCTGCGGCGCCGAGATACGTTGATCGGACGGAGGGTGAGCACCGACACAGGGTCGCAGGGCAGGGCGATGGGCATCGCCCCGGATGGTGCGCTGCTCATGGAGGTGGACGGCGTATCCACTGCGGTCCGCGCCGGGGGTGTCCGGGTAGAGTCGCGGTCATCGGAAAACGGAACGTGAATCAGCTAGGAGAAGGATGACATGGATCTCGTCATCGACGTTGGCAACAGTGAGACAGTGATCGGGCTCGTGGAATCGGAGGGCCTTCATCTCGTGGCTCATTGGCGGGTCAGTACACCGGTGCCTCGTACCGTGGACGAATACGGCCTGCTGCTCCGTGCTCTGCTCCGAAATGACGACTTCGCTCCGAAGGACGTCCGTATGGCCTCAATCGCATCAGTCGTTCCTGGTGTAACCGGAATCGTTACGGAGACGCTCGAGCGGCTATTGGGGGAGGCGCCTGTGGTCGTGACCGCCCAAAGCGCGCTCCCGATTCGCTTGGATGTAGAGGAGCCTCTCT